>NZ_JAMYPX010000005.1:0-313022 GCF_040320585.1 Mesorhizobium sp. M0663 | reverse complement strand
ATATCGTGATGACCCACCCGACTTTTGCCTGGATGCTGCTTGAGCATCTGTCTGCCCAGCTCCGGCGCATGACCGAGCGGGTATTCGAATACAGCACTCTGGTCGTGCGAAAACGGCTGATCGTCGAGCTCCTGCATCGGGCGGAGAAAGCCGCACTCGCGGACGGCGAGGTGTCCATAAGCCCGGCACCGACGCATTCCGAGCTGGCGGCAACGATGAGCACGCACAGGGAAGCGGTCTCGCGCGAAATGAGCGACCTCGCCAAGAGAGGCCTGATCGAAAAGCGCGGCAGCAGGTTATTGCTGCATGACGTCTCGGCACTACGGGCGCTGGTCGACAAGAAGGAATAGCGAAGGCTGTCGCTGCGGCGGGGGGCACCGCACGTTTCATACTCCTCGCCGCAAGTGATTATTCCTTCCGGCAAACCGGGCAACCTAGCGTGCCAGCGCGCGGGTCGGGCTTTGATCGCTTCACCCCTTGCAAGAATCATGACTCGGCTTCTTGATGCGGGCACGGAACGTTATCCCCAGCCTGCTTGCAGACTTACAAGGGCGGATCGAAGGGTGAAGCCGCATGGACGTTAATACCAAATCTTCGTCAGCTCGACCTATGCCGATTTGGTGGACGAAAGACGGTCGGTCATCGAGGCCGTTCTTAACCCTCGGGCATATTCCTGTGGGGATGGAGGCATTCCAAGCCAGCGACGACACTCAATGGGATTACATTAAGCGGCGCATCGATGACAGCGACTACTACGTACTCATCGTAGCGGAGCGGTACGGCTCAGAGTTGAAGGGTAAGAGCTACACCCAGATGGAGTACGAGTACACCGTCGCCCAAGGCGTGCCTACCGTGGCGTTTTTGCTCGAAGGCGGTGCTCGCAAGACGTGGGCCGCGGAAAAGGTCGAGTTCGAGAAAAAGGCCAAACTCGAGAGATTCCGAAAGCTGTATGAAAAGAAGCTCGTTAAATATTGGCGCAACAAGGACGATTTGGCGGGTAAGGTTGCGATGGCTATTAGACGTTATGACCGTGGTCTGAGCGGCGGCCCGCCCTTCTAGCTTGGCCGACCGATCCACCGCACGATTTCATAGGCAGGCATCGGGCGGCGAAAACCCTTCAGCGTCAGTTCGCCAACAAGAACGGATTCGACCAGCGACTCGACAGCGCCGAGGACCCGTTGGCTAACAAGAATCTGGCGCGATTTGGCCTCCTCGCACAATCGGGCGGCATGGTTCGACACAGTGCCGATGACGGCATAGTCCGAGCGCTGATCAAAACCGATGCGCCCGATGGTTGCGTGGCCCCTGGCAATGCCGATCCCAAAGCCAAGCAAATAGTCGCGCTTGCGCCATCGCTCTGAATGCTCGTCAATCGCGTCGCGCATTGCAGCAGCCATTGAGACAGCTCTCTCGCTGTGGTCGGCGCATGCCAGTGGATCGTTGAAAACCACGACGATACCGTCGCCCACGAACCGCTCGAGAGTCCCCTCGTGGCGGACAATTTGTTCACCAAGACAGGAATGATACTCGGCAAGAACGGTCATGACTTCTTCGGGTTCGGCGGTCTCTGCGAAGGCAGTAAAGCCGCGCAAATCGCAAAAGACAACGGTCACCTCGCGACGGTGGCTCTGCAAGAGCGCATCTCCATTGCCCGCCGCAACGATGAGGTCGGCGACCTGTTCGGGCAGGAACCGCCTAAGCCGCGCCATTCGCTCGAGCTCCGTCACCTGGTCGGCCACGGTTTGCTCGAGCGAGCGGTTCCAGTCGGAAAGTTGCGCGGCTTGGTCCTCAAGGCGTTTGGCTTGGCTCGCGACAGTGTCGTGAAGCGCCTTCTGACGCAGCATCGAGCGCACCCGCGCTAACAGCGCCCTGTGCTCGAAGGGCTTTGTCAGATAGTCGTCGCCACCGGCGTCCAGCCCATCGACCACGTCGCGCGTGTCGGCTTTCGCGGTGACCAGAATAACGGGGATCGACCGCAGCGATTGATCGTGCTTGAGCATGCGTACCACACTGATGCCGTCGAGCTTCGGCATCATGATGTCGAGCAGGATCAGATCCGGCGTGAGTTCGCGGGCTTTCGCAAGCCCCTCTTCCCCATCGGCGGCGGTTGCAACTTCGTAGCCATTCGCCTCGAGGCGCATGCGCAGGATCTCGAGGTTTTCCGGAGTATCGTCGACCGCGAGAATGCGAGGCGGATCGTGCAAAGCGCTGCCTCCCTCAAGAAAGGAACCCGCGAATCTCGGAAAGCAGCTGGCGCGGACTGAAGGGCTTGGCAATGTAACCATCGCACCCAGCAGCAAGGGCTTTCGCCTCGTCGCCCGACAACGCGTAGGAGGTGACGGCGATAATCGGAATGTGCCGGAGCGCCGGGTCGGCCTTGATGCGGCGGGCCGCTTCATACCCGTCGATCACCGGGAGCTGAATGTCCATAAGGATCAGGTCTGGCCTGTGCGCTCCGGCTGCAGCGATGCCGGCGGCGCCGTCCGCCGCCTCGATCAGTTCGTATTCGGTGGTAGCAATGAGATCGCGGATGATCTGGCGGTTGTCCTCGGTGTCTTCCACCATCAGGATTCGTTTGCTCATGCGGCCCTCACGTCCTCATTCACCCGGATTGGTACCTTGAGACGGAATGTCGACCCTGACCCGATCACGGACTCGACGTCTATGGTTCCGCCATGCATTTCGACGATGCGCTTCGAGATCGCCAGGCCAAGACCCGTACCGCCCTTCTGCCTGGTACTGCTGTTGTCGACCTGCTGGAATTCTTCGAAGATGAGAGCCTGGTCCTTGGACGCGATGCCGGGACCGGTGTCTCGGACGGTCATCTCGAAGTGCCCGTCGACCGCATCGGCAAGAATGTCGACCGCACCCGTTTCGGTGAACTTGACGGCGTTGCCTGCAAGATTGAGCAGGACCTGCGTCAAACGGCGTTCGTCCCCGCGGCCGATTGGAAGGTTCTCGGCAACAGTCGTTGAAAGCTCAAGACCCTTCGCTCGTGCCAGCGGCTCTACAGCCGTAACTGTCGATCGAACAATCTGCGCGACGGAGTAGTCCTCGATCGCCAGTGTGAGCTGGCCGGCTTCGATCTTGGAAAGGTCGAGTACGTCGTTGATGAGCCCGAGGAGGTGACGACCGTTTGCCTGCACGCGCGCGACGGTCGTCTTTGCCTTGTCCGGGAGTTCGCCGTAGATGCCGTCGACCAGCAGCTCTGTGAAACCCAAGACCGAATTGAGCGGTGTCCTGAGTTCGTGGCTCATATTCGCGAGGAACTGGGACTTGTGGCGGCTAGCTGCCTCCAGCTCCCGGCTTTTCTCCTCGATCTCACGGAACAGCTTGGCATTCTGGATCGCGAGCACCGATTGGGCTGCGAAGGTCTCCAGCAGGTGGACAACTTGCTCATGGAAGGCACCTGGCTTGTAGCGCCTGACGACCAGTGCACCGACGATCTTGTTGGGCCTCAGCAGCGGAACGATCAGGATACCGCGATATCCGGCTTCGACGATCGTCTTTCTTACAAGGAAGGATGAGGCCTCCTCGCTGAGGTCGGGAAACTGCACCGGCATGCAGCGCTCGGGTGCGTCGCCGATCCCCATGTCGGCCAGCCCGATCGTCTGGTGTGAGACTGCGGCTATAAGCTCATCGCTCATACCGAAGTTTGCGCGCGGACGGAATTGCTGCCGCGTGCTGCTGAACACGTAGATGGTGCCAGCATCCGTCTCCGACAACTGGACCGCTTTGGCGACGATCGTTTTCAGCACCGTGTCGAGATCCAGCGTCGAATTGACCGCCTTGCTCACTTCACCAAGCGCCTCGAGCTCACCAACAGACGCGGCAAGCTCGCGCGTCCGTGACTGCACCGCCTCGAAGAGCCGCGCATTCTCGATGGCGATCACCGCCTGGTCGGCAAATGTCTCGACGAGCGCGATCTCCTTGAGATTGAAAGGTTGCGGCTCAACCCTCGTCATGACGAATACGCCAACGAGATCACCTTCCCGCGACAGCGGGGCAGCGAGGACGGTGCGGAATCCGCCTGCCTCAGCGATCAAGGCAACGCGGTAGTCCGGATCAGCGGTCACGTCTTCGATTTGCACGATCCGCCGTTCTTCGATTACGCGCCCTACGGCGGAGCCTCGGCCTGCGGCGAGCGCGGGAAGTGGATTGGCGTCGACATAAGCACGGAAACTGGGCGGGTAGCCATGCGTCGACACATAGCGGAATATGCCATCCAGCAACTGCACGATACCACCCTTGTCGGCACGGCAGAGCCTGACAGCCGATTCCACCAACGTATCGAGCACGACCTGCAGATCGAAGGTAGAGCGGCTGATGACCTTCAGAACGTCTGCGGTGGCTGTCTGCTGCTGAAGGGCTTCGTCGAGCTGCTGGGTGCGCGTCTCAATCTCCTGATACAGGCGCCCCAGCTGGTCGGAGGTTTGGTTGACGTTAGCGGCGAGCACTCCAAGTTCGTCGCGATTGGCGACGGCAACCTGTTGGGCGAAGTCGCCGGCCGCTATCTGGCTGAGACGCGTCTCGATCTTCTTGACCGGTTCGATCAACGACCAGGAGATGATGTAGCCGAGCCCCAACGCCAGCAGGATACTGCCCACCGCAAACGAGACCACGATCAGTCTGGACGTGCCGTACGCACCCTCGGTCGTTTCGATGGCCACTACCATGTCGGCCTCGGCCATGTTGACCAGCTGGTTTGTCAGCCGCTCGAGGCTATCAGCCGACGGTATGATTTCATCAAGCTGAACCTTGCGCGCCTCCTCAGTGCGGCCGGCGCGGACGAGCTCTGCCACGTGCGTCACCCCGGCCGTCAGCCGTTCGTACTCTTCCCTGACCTGGCCAAGCACTTCCACCTCGGCTTTGGCTACGAACTCCATGCGGTCGAGGTCGTAGCCGAACTGGTTGAGCTGGCGCAGCGCCGCATCCAGCATCCGGTCGTCCTGAAGCAAAAGGGCGGTGGAGATGCCGTAGAGCTGGGTGGTCGTATCGTGCTGGACCTGGCGATAGGCTGCTATCCGGCGCTGCAACTTGATCAGCTCGTTTGTTTGATCATTGACCCCACTCAGCACCTGCAACCCGACGGCCCCGAGGACGATCAGCAGGCCGACAATCGACAGGAACGCGATCAAGAGCTTGGTCTGGACGCGCGCCGGCAGCCGGGCAACCCAGCCAACGAGCCGGTTCGTTATGCTATTTGGATTCGTCCAAGAGGCTGAGAAGGTCATCCCGGAACTCCTCCAGGTCGAACCGGACACCAAGATACTGTACTCGCAAGATGCCACCGGGGTCCACGAGCGACGTCAACAAGGTATGGTCGACATCTCCGTTCGCCGCCTTCTTCGCGATGACCCCGTATTTCCGTCCAACCTCATGGACAATCGCCGGATCACCGGTAAGAAACGACCAGCCCTTCAGATCGGCGCCAAAATTCTGCGCATATTCCTTCAAAACATCGGGCGTGTCGCGCTCCGGGTCGACGGTGATCGAAACGAAGGCGATTTTCGGTCCGAATGCACTACCCAACTTTTCCTGCACGCTGGCCATATGGGCGGTCAGCATGGGGCAGACGTCGGTACAGTACGTATAGATGAATGAAACGGCGACCACCTTGCCGCGAAAGTCGTGCAGCGACACACGCACACCGTCCTGCGATACCAAGGTAAAGTCCGGCGCCTGTCCGATCGTCGGCAGGCGCTCGTCGTGCGGCGCGTCGTGCGCGTGTGCCGGCCCGGCCATCAGCGCCAGCAGCAAGATGCGCGCCGCCCACTCGCTCACGTTTTCATCTCGCGCTTGACCTCGTTGAAAAAGCGCCAATCCGTGCCGTTCGCGATGATCTCGTTTGGGTTCGACTTGACAATCCCGGCTTCATGCAGCCGCAGCGAGAAGAACCTCATCGTGTCCTCGGGATCGAAGTCGCGCCAATCAGAGTATGGGAGCTCGCGGAGCGACTGCACGGCGTAGTCGTATTGTTCGGTGTGTCCGCCATCCACCAGGAGGCGTGCCACCCGTTCCGGTTCGGCCGCGCAGATGTCGGCCGATTTGATGATGGCCCGGATGACGCGCTTGGTGGCAGCTGGATTTTTCTCGGCATACGCAGCGTTGACCGCCAGCATGCAGCAGTAATATTGCGACCACGGCCGGTCCTTGGAACTGTCGAGGATGACGTGGCCGACTTTGCGGGCGCGGAGGTCTTGAGCCTCAGGCGGAAAAGCCAGGAAGGCGTCGACCTTGCCCTCGGCGAAGAGCTCCGCCGGCTTTGCCTCGCCGACGATCCATTCGATGTCGCGTTGCGGATCGAGGCCGACATAGGTCGCCATGGCACTGACGAAGATATGCGGATCCGACGATAGATTGCCGCCGACGCCGACTTTGCGGCCCTTGAGATCCGCGATGCTCTTGATGTCCTCGCGTCCGAACAACTCGTAGCAGCCGACATGCACTCCGGAGATCACCTTGATCGGGGCGCCAGTGTCGACTGGAATGATTAGGGCCGTGGCAAAGTCAATGCCGAAGTCGATGTCGCCGCGCGCCAGCATCTCGGTCTGGGCGATACCAGCTTCGGCGGCCACGAAGCCGAAATCTGAGAACCCCTCTGCGCGGATCAGATCCTCGGCGACGTACTGCGGAGCAATGCAGATACCGGGCGCCGCCGCAAAGCGGGCGATTGTGGTTTCAGGTGCCGCTTCGGCGGCGGCCGCGTTGCGGCCCTTTGCAAGACCCACACCTGCGAGCGCGGACAGGCCTGTGAGGAAACGGCGGCGGTTCTGGATGATCTGCATAAGCCTTTCCTTCCCTGATGGGACACGACGTTCGGCGATTGCCTACGTCTTCAACTCCTGCTTTAGTTGATAGAGAAAGCGCCAATCCGTTCCGGTGGCGATTATCTCTTGCGGGCTCGACTTGATCATGCCCGTTTCGTACATGCGCAGCGCGTAGAAGCGCATCGAGGCTTCGGCATCGAAATCCCGCCATCTGTCGTACCGGAGGTCGCCAAGCGTTTGCAGCGCGAGTTCGTAGCTGGGGACGAAACCTCGATCGACCAGCTGCCCTGCAGTCCATGACGGATCTGAGACACAGAGGTCGGCGCCCTTGAGGATGGACCGCAGGACGCGCTTTGTCGCCGCCGGGTATCTGTCTACATAATCCGCAGTCGCGGAAATCATGCAGCAGAAGTGCTGCGACCACGGCGGGTCGGTGGTCGAGTTGAGGATTGTGTGGCCTACTTTCCTGGAGCGAAGTTCCTGCGTGCGGGGCGGTTGGCCGAGCACTGCATCGTACTTTCCTTCGACGAAGCCTTCCGCAAAATTGTGCTCTTCGATGACCCATTCGATGTCGTTGACGGGATCGAGCCCAACATAGGCGGCCATCAGAGAAACCAACACGTGTTGCGGCGAATCAAGCGTAAAGACCCCAACCCGCTTTCCACGCAGGTCCGAGACGCCTTTGACGCTGTCGTTGGCGATCAGTTCGAGGCACCCGGAGTGCAGTCCGCTTAGTACCCTGATCGGCACTCCTGCATCGATCGACGCCAGATGAATCGGCACATAGTTCACACTGAAATCCGTCTCGCCGTTTGCGATCCACGCGGAATGATCAACCTTCTTGTCACCTTGCACATAGCGGACATCGGTGAATCCCTCGGCGCGCAGCATCTCTCCGGCGAGGTACAGGCCCGCCCAGCAATAGGCGCCGCCGATGTACCGCGGCAGGCGGACCGAGGTGGTCTCCGGCAGCGGCTCAGCCCAGGCTTGCGTAGAGGTGCCGATAAGGCCCGCGGCGCCGGCTGACGCAGCGCCGGCTAGGAAACGGCGGCGGTTCTGGATGATCTGCATAAGCCACTCCTTCCCTCGATAGGGCGCACGGCATGATGGCGATTGCCTACGTCTTCAACTCCTCCTTCAGTTCGCTGAAGAAGCGCCAGTCGGTGCCTTGGGCCAAGAGCTTCTGGGGGGTGCTCTTGAGCATCCCGACCTCGTGGAGGCGCAAGGCGTAGAAGCGCAGGGTGTCCTCAGCGCTATACCCACGCCAACCGTAGGGGAGCCCCTTTATGACCTGGAGGGCATGGTCATAGCGCCTAGTATAGCCCTGCTCCACCAAGTACTGCGCGGACTGCTCCGGCTCGCTGGCGCAGAAATCCGCCGCTTTCAAGATGGCGCGGAGGGCGCGTTTGGTGGCCACCGGATACGTGCGGACGAACTCCCGGTTCCCAGCCAGCATGCAGCAGAAGTATTGCGACCAGGGCCGGTCCACGGTGCTGCTAATCACCACATGGCCGATCTGCCGCTCCCGCATCTCCTGCGGTTCGGGGGGAAAGCCTAGGTAGGCATCGATCTTCCCCTCACTTAGGAGCCGGATGGACTCGGGTCCCGGATGCGTGACGAAGTGTATGTCCTTATGGAGGTCCAGGCCCACATAAGCCGTCATAGCGGCGAGAAAGACGTATCGGCTGGAATCTAGCGCTGGCACGGCCACGGTCTTCCCCTTGAGGTCGCGGATCGACTGGATGCGATCGGTGCCGAACAGCTCAAAGCAGCCGACGTGGAGTCCTGCCAGGATGACGATGGGATCCCCCGCTTCCAGGCTGAGAAGGAGCGGGGCGGCGAAATGCGCACTGAGGTCGGCTTCACCAGAGGCGAGGGCCGGCGCGATGTCTGCGGTCCCCTCTTTTTGGAGGTAGTGCACCTCAGTGAACCCTTCGCTGCGCAGCAGTTCTTCGGCTACATACTGGGGGGCCTGACAGATGCTGGGAATCCGGACGAGCCGGATCCGCGTCGTCTCAGGCGGTGGCTCCGCAGCGGCTCGCCTGCGGACGCTAGTCGTTTCCGGCGGTGGCTCTGAGGGGAGCGATTGCTGGACCCCGACTAGGCTCGCGGCGCCGGCTGCCGAAAGGCCGGCCAGGAAGCGCCGGCGGCTCTGGATGATTTCCATGTCCACGTCTCCCCTTGAGACAAATGGGATCAGGTTTTCAGCTCACGCTTCAACTCGTCGAGGAAGCGCCAGTCCGTTCCGTCGGCGATGATCTGTTGCGGGCTCGATTTGATCATGCCCGTCTCCTGCATGCGGAGTGTGTAGAACCGCAGGGAGTCTTCAGGATCGAATTCCCGCCACCGGTCGTACCGGATATCCTTCAGCGTTTGGAGCGCGTAGTCATACGATGGGACGAAATCGCGATCGACCATCTGCCGAGCCACCCGCTGCGGATTCGACACGCAGAGGTCAGCGGCCTTGAGGATGGATCGCAAGACCCGCTTGGTCGCCACCGGGTACCTATTCACGTAGTCCGACGTCGCGGAGATCATGCAGCAGAAATACTGTGACCATGGGCGGTCGACGGCATTGTTGAGGATGGTGTGGCCGATCTTCTTGGCGCGCAGCTCCTGCGGCTGGGGCGGCGTGCCGAGGAATGCGTCGATCTTCCCTTGGACGAAGAGTTCCGTGGGCTTGACGCCCTCAGTCAAGACCCACTGGATATCGTTGACGGGATCGAGCCCGACATAGCCGGACATGAGGGACAGCCACACGTGTCGCGAGTTGTTGAAACCATCAACGCCCACCCTCTTGCCCCGCAGATCCGTGACGCTGCGGATGCTCTCCTTGGCGATCAGTTCGAGGCATCCCGAGTGCAACCCGGTTAGCACCTTGATCGGCACGCCGGCATCGATCGACGCGATTTGGTTCGGCGGAAAGTTGACCGAGAAATCCGTCTCACCGCGTGCGATCCACTCCGATTGGTCGACGCTTCTGTCGGCTTCTACGTAGCGAACGTCGGTGAAGCCATCTGCGCGCATCAGTTCTCCGGCGATGTACGCGCCGGCCCAGCAGTAGGAACCACCAACCCACCGCGGCAGCCGAACCGTGGTCGTTTCCAGCGGCGGTTCCGCGTGAAGCGACTCCGGAAGACCGACAATACCGGCAGCGCTTACCGCTGCAGCGCCGGCCAGGAATCGGCGGCGGGTTTGCATGATCTGCATCCGAACGCTCCTCTTCCGAATCGCAAATGGCAATTCTGGCCGGAACCGAGCAAAAGAGGTTCCGGCAGTGACAGACAGTCTTGTGAGCGCGCCGAACACAGCGAATTACGAGCGCGCCCAGAGTCTTGATGCGGGAGTCTTGCGCTCTCAGTCGCCGGCCCAGTATTAGCAACCGACGATATGCCACGGTACGCCCAATTTGCGTTGGTTGCGAGCGCAAAACTTACTCCGCCAAACGTCCCGCCAGCACCTCGCTGTCAGGGAGACTGTTTGCGCGGTTCAGAATGGCCACTTCGAGTTTACTGCGGCCGGGCCGAGTCATCGACGCAAAGGTCTGCACAGGGTCATCAGTACTGGTTGCGCTTAACGTCTGGTTCCGGGAAGGAAAATCGGCCTCGGAAGGTCCCGAAAGGGTCAGGAATGCTGGTCGCGGTGAATGTCAGCTATCGGGCAGCGAAATGGGCTCATGAAGGGCGGCTTTGGGTCAGGTCACGACGATGCCCACACCAACCTGAATGTCCGCTGTTGAATATCGCGGCGAAGCTGCCGGTCTGCTCTCGGCCCATTTCGACCAGAACGCGACCTTAGAGTATCTGCTCGGCAATGACCGCTCCTGGCGGATTTTGTTGAAAAAGTCTGGTGCTCCGGAGGGCATACCTCTGAAGTAGAAAGGCATTTCTCGCTGGGCGTACTGCTGGAATCAAGATTCACAGGCAATTCATTTGCGGAACGAAATTCTATCCGCGCAGCCCTACGGCCTCGGTGGCGGACTTTTCAACACTATCGGCGCAATTGAGCCGTCCGCCAACAAAGTCTGTGTAGGGGTGAAATCTTCGAGGCCTGAGCTAACCGCTAAACCTGCCTTTGCGTCGAGAACAGGACGCTTGACTGAAGGGAAAGCCGCTGGCCGGCAAAGCTGATTGTTAAGTCCCGCACGGTAGAAGAGTCGCCGTGAGACAGTCAGTTGAAACATTTCGAACGTCTAACGGGCTTTCGCCGAAGGGTTGCACATCATAGTGTGCGCGAATGAACGAGGGGGCATTTCATCCGGAAGACAGGGCGCGATCCCAGATTGATCGGCGCCTGTTGCTGTGCGGATGGGTGGTGCAGACTCGCGACGAGATGAACCTGGGAGCGGGCGTTGGCGTCGCTGTCCGGGAATTCCAGACCGCTACCGGTCCCGTCGACTATGCCCTGTTTGTCGGACGAATCCTGTGCGGCGTCGTGGAAGCCAAGCCGGAAGGATCGACGCTTTCAGGTTTCGCCGAGCAGGCGGCACGGTACATGGCGGGCGCGCCAAGCCATCTGGTGCGGTCGGATGGACAGGTACGTTTCGAGTATGTTGCCTCCTCCTCGGAAACGCTTTTCCGGGACCACGCCGATCCGGATTCCACATCACGTATCGTCTTTTCGTTTCACCGTCCGGAGACCCTTGACCGCTGGATCAAGGATTCCGCGACGCTTCGTGCCCGGCTGCAGTCAATGCCACCGGTCGATCCAACTGGCTTGCGCACCTGTCAAGTAGACGCCGTAACTGCACTTGAGCAGTCGCTGGCGGCGAACAAACGGCGAGCGCTCGTTCAGATGGCGACGGGGGCCGGGAAGACATTCACTGCCTGCACGCTGAGCTATCGGCTGCTGGCGCGTGCCGGCTTCCGGCGCATCCTATTCCTGGCGGACCGCGCGAACCTGGTCCGCCAGACCCGGGACGAGTTTCTCGCTTACCGCCCGCCGGGAACAGGCAGATCATTCTCGGAGATCTACAACGTCCAGAAGCTCGGCGCGGCGGGGCTGGACAAGGATTCACAGGTAGTGGTCGCGACTATTCAGCGCATCTACTCAGTGCTGACCGGCAAGGAGCTTGCGGAAGAGGCCGAAGAGATTTCGTCCTTCGAGCAGTCTGGCCCGGCGACCGAGCGCCTGATCAGCTACAATCCCTTGATACCGATCGAGAGCTTCGATCTGGTCATCACCGACGAATGCCACCGGTCAATCTATGGCACGTGGCGGCAAGTGCTCGAATACTTCGATGCCTTCACGGTCGGTCTCACCGCCACTCCCTCGCTTCACACGCTCGGCTTCTTCAACAAGAACCTCGTGGCTCAGTATCCCTATGAGCGGTCGGTGGTCGACGGCGTCAATGTCGGCTTCGAAATCTTCCGCATCCGGACGGAAATCGGTGAACGCGGGTCGACCGTGAAGGCAGGCTACGCGATAAGCGAACGCGAGCCGAACGCTACGAGACCCTGTCGGAAGATTTCGCATACACGCCGGACCAGATCGACCGGACTGTCCTGGTCCCGAACCAGATCCGCACGGTTCTCGAATCCTTTCGTGACACACTCTTCACCGAACTATTCCCCGGCCGTCACGAGGTTCCGAAAACTCTGATATTTGCCAAGGACGACCACCACGCCGAGGAGATTGTTGGGCTGGTCCGGGAGGTGTTCGGCAAGGGAAACGACTTCGCGAGGAAGATCACCTACAAGACTGACGGCGCCGATCCCGAACAGCTGATCCGCGCCTTCCGCAACGACTACAACCCGCGCATCGCCGTCACCGTCGACATGATCGCGACAGGAACGGACGTCAAGCCGATCGAGGCGCTGATCTTCCTTCGAGATGTCCGTTCGGAGCTTTATTTCGAGCAGATGAAAGGACGTGGCGCCCGCACGATATCGCCGGAGAAACTGCGCGAGGTCACTCCGGACGCCGAAGCAAAGACGCGTTTCGTACTGGTCGACGCGGTTGGCGTTTCCGAAAGCCTCAAGACGGTATCGCAACCTCTCGATCGTGACCGGGTCATAGGATTCGATCGGCTGATCGACGAGATCGCCGCCGGACGGCGGGACGATTACGCCTTCGCAACCCTTGCGGCCCGTCTGGCCGCTCTTGACCAAAGGATCGGCGACAAGGATCGCGCGGCAATCACAAAAGTGACGGGCGGCGTCGATCTCGCGGGTTTGGCAGGGCGCCTACTCGATGCCGTCGACCCGGATGCGCTTGCAGCCCGCGTGGGCCAGGACGCGCCGGAGCTGGAGCAGCGCAAGGCGCGAGAGGCGGCCAAGGATAAGGCAGTGGAAATCTTTGACGACCCGGCTCTGCGCAAGCTGCTGAAGGACGTGAAGGCGGCAGCAGATAACATCGCCTACGACAACGGAGCCCTCCAGTATGGATGTCTCAAGATCGATGACGTGTTCGGAGACGTGAGACGAGAGGGCCGTTGCTCGCTACATTGGCAATTCTCGACACCTACACCCTCACGAAATCGGGAACGGATGAAACGATTTGGGTCGAACTTGTGAAGGGTAAACGGCAGAAGGACGGTGCCCGGTGGTGCTTCTACGAGGTGCCCATCGAGGCTGGTGAGTGAGGTCGGTGAGGTCTGCTTCTGTCGGGCATAGTCACCCAAAAAAATCATCATGTGTTGGGTAGCTGGTTCTCACCGTCTCTCCGGACAACGAGTTTTTTTCGCGTCACTTGCGTAAGGGAACCAGACCTCACCGACCTCACCTTCGGGCTGAGAAATTGTCCCGAAATCTGCACTTAACCTTGAAACGCTGCTGGCTGGAGCCTCCGGCGTCCGCGAATGCCTATCGCCCCGGTAATCGACCGCGCCCGCTACCGCCCGCCCTTCAATGGCGCATGCGGCGAACAATCGTTACGACCACAACTGCAAAAATCAGAGCCAGCACAAACCACGGTGCAATATCGAATAAAATTCGAAGGCCACCCCACATCTGTGCTCGATCCTTTGGTTATGCCGGAAGCTAGTGAATTGGTCGTCAACTTTCCACCTCAGCAGGCATCAACTCAACCTGATATCGACCGACCACAAGGGCATGCCGTCTGCCTCACGCCAGCACATGAAGCCGGTGGCTTTGCACCCAACCTGCGCGCCGTGACATCGCGGACGACATAGAGCGTGCCGCCCCTACCGCGCCGCCTGAGTTTGATTTGTTTGCCCATACTCCTACAAGAGCCACCGGCGGACCTTTCTCCGCCAGAAACCAGAGCAGATTCTAGAGCTAAAACCAGAGCTAAAAGTGCAAATAGTCGCCCGGTGGCGCAAACCAAAACGGCGAATTAGCGAGTAAATTCAATCAGTTAGGTGAAGATTTGAGAGGTGAAATGTGGCGGAGAGGGAGGGATTCGAACCCCCGATGGGCTTGCACCCATGCCGCATTTCGAGTGCGGTGCATTCGACCACTCTGCCACCTCTCCGCGGTCATGGTCCGCCGTTGCCGGCGCGGCGCACTAGATAACGGCTGGACAGGCAGGTTACAAGGGCCAATCTGCCCCGGCGCCGCAGCTTCTGTCCGTGCTTCCTTCGAGCCTCCGGCAGCCGCTGCTCGATATTTGCAAGGACTGGGCTCAACCCGTTTGCAGCTTGCCCGCGGCGCTTGCCTTGACTCAAGCCGAACCTTCGGCTAGGGACAGCGCGCAATCGGCGTGGAGGGATCTTCCGCGCCGCTTGTTTTTTGAACCCGCAGACTGACAAAAAGACGGCCGAACCGCCTGAGGCGGTTCATCAAGGCCGACCGAACAGCGAAAGGCAAAAAATGTTCGCAGTCATCAAAACGGGCGGCAAGCAGTATCGCGTTGCCGCCAACGATCTCCTGAAGATCGAAAAACTCGAAGCCAATGTCGGCGACATCGTCGAAATAGGTAACGTGCTCGCGCATGGCGAAGGCGAAAACGTCACGTTCGGCGCGCCGTTCGTGGATGGTGCGATGGTCACCGCCGAAGTCGTCGAGCAAGGTAAGAACCGCACCGTCATCGCCTTCAAGAAGCGCCGCCGGCAGAATTCGCGCCGCAAGATCGGCCATCGCCAGCTTTTGACCACCGTCAGGATTGCCGAAATCCTGCTGGGTGGCGCCAAGCCGGCGAAGAAGGCCGCCGCCAAGACCGAAGCGAAGGCCGAAGTTGCAGCCAAGACCGAGGCGAAGGCTGAAGCCGCGCCGAAGGCAGCAGCGAAGGCAGAGGCTGCGCCGAAGAAGGAAGCCAAGGCCGAGACGACCGAGGACAAGGCTGCCGAAGCCGCCGCGCCGTTGTTCAAGGCGCCGAAGGGCGAGCCGGACGACCTGACCGTGATCAAGGGCATCGGCCCGGTCGCCGCCGGCCAGCTCAACGAACAGGGCATCACCACCTTCGCCCAGATCGCCAAGCTGTCCGACAAGGACGTCGCCAAGATCGACGAGCACATGCCGTTCAGCGCCGACCAGATCAAGGACTGGCGCGAGCAGGCCAAGGAATTGGCGAAGAAGTAGAGCGAACCGGCGCAATCGTCGCCGGATCGGACTTGAAACGGAACGCGAACGCGTTCATAAGATCGTTTAGGCGCCTCGCGGCGCATCGGAGTAGTTAGATGGCACACAAGAAAGCTGGCGGATCGTCGCGCAATGGTCGCGACTCCCATTCCAAGCGGCTCGGCGTGAAGAAGTTCGGCGGCGAAGCCGTGATTCCGGGCAACATCATCATTCGTCAGCGTGGCACGACGTGGCATCCCGGCACCAATGTCGGCATTGGCACGGACCACACGCTGTTTGCGCTCGAAGCTGGCGCAGTCACCTTCAACAAAAAAGCCAATGGCCGAACCTACGTATCGGTGAACCCGATGACGAAGGCAGCGGAGTAGCCGGTTCCGCACGAGAACACCGGCACCCATCTCGGGAACCGGTGTCTGGCCAAGCCAGGAAATGGATCAGGGGAGATGGGTTTCCATCTCCCCTTTTTCTTGTGCCTGGAGGACTTTGATATGGTTGCCGAAGCGGAAGCGACAGACGACGAAAGTTACACGATAGATTGCCCGGTCCTGGTCACCGAGCGGCTGGTTATGCGTGCCCCGCGTGAGAGCGACATCGAGCAATTGGTGGCGCTCGCCGACAACCGCCATGTCGCGGAAATGCTGGCCCGCATGCCGCATCCCTATGGCGAGGCGGAGGCACGCGCTTTCCTGGCCATGACGGCATCGCGCCGGGCCGGAATCGCCTATGCGCTGACGCTGGCCGGCACCGAGACCTTCGTCGGCTGTGCCGGGCTCAACACCACGGATCGTGGGCTGGAGCTCGGCTACTGGATCGGCGAGCCGTACTGGAAACGCGGCTACGCGACGGAGGCAGCGCACGCACTGGTCGACCTTGCCTTCCAGAGAACCACGATCCAGGTGCTGCACGCCTCGACGCGGGTTATCAATCCGGCCTCGCGCCGGGTCATCCACAAATGCGGCTTCCAGTATGCCGGCCAGGGCATGCTGAATTCGATCGTTGCCGGTCAGGTGCCGGTCGAGCGCTACCGCCTCGATCGCAAGACCTGGACCAGCCTGCGGAACTGGGTGCATTTTTGATGGATGCGGCTCACGTCATCTCGAGCCAGATCGGCAAGTGATCCGAACCGGCCGCTTGCCGGTCGACCCACAGGCGCCTCAGCGATTTGGCAAGCGAGGCGCTGGTGAAGATGTAGTCGATGCGCTTGTAGCGGCTGGTATCGCCCGGCCGCTTGGGGTCGACCCAGGTGACGAGATCGGCGCCGGCAGCGCCGAGGCGGGTGGCAGCATCGATGGCGAGGTCGGCGGTCACCGGCATGCCGAATTCATGGTCAGGCTGGCCGGCGAGTTCGACATGTTCCGGCGATCCGGCCAGCATGTTGAAGTCGCCCATGACGACGAAGGCTTCGGGACAAGGCAGGTCCGGCAAGCCGATCTCGGCGACGCCGGAGAGCCCGCCGCCCTCGAGCGGGTATTTCAACAGACGCTGGCGCAGAAAGCGGATCTGGCTCAGCCGTTCAACCGGGCTACGGTGGTCGAGATGGGTGGAATAGAAGCGGATCGGACCAAGCGGCGTTTCGATCAGCGCCTCCAGCGCGCCGCGCTGGAAGTTCATCGCCTCGACACTGCGGCTGCGCGGCAAAAGGAGATTGCGCGACAGATGGATCGGCGTCCTCGACAGCACCATGTTGCCGAGCTGGAAGGTGGTCGTGATGGCGCGGCCGTTCTCCAGGCGCGAGCCGGCGTCGGCTTCGAAATTGCTGCCGTAGACGGCAAAATAGTCGGGCAGCGCCTCGCCGAGGTCGGCCACCATGTCGCGGCCGCCATTCTTCGGGTTGGCGCGGGTGACCTCCTGCAGCGCGATCACGTCGGCGCCGCGCACGGCATCGGCGATACGGCCGACATCATAGCGGGCGTCGAGGCCGACGCCGTAGTGGATATTGTAAGTAACCAGCTTCATTCCGACATCTCGCGCTTGGAAAGCCGAGGATCGATTTTCGGCAAGGGTCAACCAAATGCTACGCGTCCAGAGCTACGCGCGACGGTACAGTAGCAAAAACGGCCCTCGCCCTTCGACCCGCCTTGGTTTAGAGCAATCCCGCAAAGCCAATAGCAGAAACCATACAATCCGATGAAATTTCTCGATCAAGCCAAGGTCTACATCCGCTCCGGCGACGGCGGCGCCGGTTCGGTGTCGTTCCGGCGCGAAAAGTTCATCGAGTTCGGCGGCCCGGACGGCGGCGACGGCGGTCGCGGCGGCGATGTCTGGGTCGAGGCGGTCGATGGGCTGAACACGCTGATCGACTATCGCTACCAGCAGCATTTCAAGGCCAAGACCGGGACGCACGGCATGGGCCGCAACATGACCGGCGCCAAGGGTGCCGACGTAACGCTGAAAGTGCCGGCCGGAACACAGGTCTTTGCCGAGGACAATGAGGCGCTGATCTGCGATCTGACGGTCGTCGGCCAGCGCTTTCTGTTGGCCAAGGGCGGCAATGGCGGTTTCGGCAACCAGCACTTCAAGACCTCGACCAACCAGGCGCCGCGCCGCGCCAATCCCGGACTGCCGGGCGAAGAGCTCAACATCTGGCTCAGGCTGAAGCTGATCGCCGATGCCGGCCTTGTCGGGCTGCCCAACGCCGGCAAGTCGACCTTCCTGGCGGCGGTCACCGCGGCCAAGCCGAAGATCGCCGACTATCCCTTCACCACGCTGCATCCGGGCCTTGGCGTGGCCCGCATCGACGGTCGCGAATTCGTCATTGCCGATATTCCGGGCCTGATCGAAGGCGCGCATGAAGGTGTCGGCATCGGCGACCGCTTCCTTGGCCATGTCGAGCGCACGCGTGTCCTTCTGCATCTTGTCTCGGCGCAGGAAGAAAATCCGGCCAATGCCTACAAGACCGTGCGTGCCGAACTCGAAGCCTACGGCAACGGCCTGACCGACAAGGTCGAGATCGTCGCGCTTTCCCAGGTCGACATACTCGATGCCGACGCACGCAAGAAAAAGACCGCCTCGCTGAAACGTGCCGCCGGCCGCGCGCCGATGCTGCTTTCGGCAGTCACCGGCGAAGGCATCGAGGCGGTGCTGCGCGCGCTGATCGCTGTGGTGGCCGATGCACGCGAGGCTGTCGCTGCGCCGGTCGAGACGCGCTGGAACACATAGCCATGGCCGCGCAATCGCTGAAAAATTATCGGCGCATTGCCGTCAAGATCGGCTCGGCGCTGCTTGTCGACCGCACGACGGGCCTGAAGCGCGACTGGCTGGCCTCGCTTGCGGACGACATCGCCGTGCTGGCCAATGGCGGCGCCGAAATTCTCGTCGTGTCTTCGGGCGCGATTGCACTTGGCCGCACCATTCTCGGCCTCGGCAAGCGGGCGCTGAAGCTCGAGGAGAGTCAGGCGGCGGCCGCCGTCGGGCAAATCGCGCTGGCCGGCGCCTGGTCGGATGCGCTCGGCAAGAATGGCTTGAAATCGGGCCAGATCCTGCTGACGCTCGGCGACACCGAAGAGCGCCGCCGCTATCTCAACGCGCGGGCGACGATCTCGACACTGCTCAAGATGAAGGCGGTGCCGGTCATCAACGAGAACGATACGGTGGCCACCTCCGAAATCCGCTATGGCGACAACGACCGGCTGGCGGCGCGCGTCGCCACTATGATGGGCGCCGACCTTTTGGTGCTGCTCTCCGACGTTGACGGGCTCTACACGGCACCGCCGGCGCGTGACCCGCAAGCTCGATTCATTCAGGTCGTCGACCGCATCACCCCCGACATCGAAGCGATGGCGGGTGCCGCTGCTTCGGAATTGTCGCGCGGCGGCATGCGCACCAAGCTCGACGCCGGCAAGATCGCGACCGCCGCCGGCACCGCCATGATCATCACATCGGGCACGCGGCTGTCGCCGCTGCTGGCAATCGAGCGCGGCGAGCGTGCCACCTTCTTCCGGCCGAGCGCCAATCCGGTCAAGGGCTACAAGACCTGGATCGCCGGGCAGCTCGAACCGGCCGGCCGGCTGACCGTCGATGCCGGCGCCATCGGCGCGCTGCTCTCCGGCAAGTCGCTGCTGCCGGCCGGGGTCAAACTGGTCAGCGGCAATTTTGCGCGTGGCGACACGGTGGCGATCCTGTCGCCCGAGGGCCGCGAGATCGCGCGCGGGCTGGTTGCCTATGATGCCGCCGATGCCGTAAGGATCGCTGGGCTGAGGACGACAGAGATCGAAACCGTGCTCGGCTACGAGGCGCGTTCGGCGATGATCCACCGCGACGATCTTGTGGTGAGCCATGCCGGTGGCGAGCAAGTAGTCGGTGACCAGGTTACATAGCGGAGGATGAGCCATGCTGACGCTGCATGAAAAATCCCGGGATGATACCGTGGCGCTGATGGCCGATATCGGCCGCCGCGCGCGTGCCGCGGCCCGCCCGCTGGCCATCGCTGCGGCCGAGCGCAAGCACGCGGCGCTGTTCGGCATGGCTCAGGCGATCCTTCGGCATGAGCAGGACATCCTCGACGCCAATGCCATCGACATCAGAAATGGCAGGGAGGCTGGCCTATCGGCAGCGTCGATGGATCGGCTGAAGCTCGATCCCGCCCGCATCCGCGCCATGGCAGACGGTATCAGCGAGATCGCCGGGTTACGCGATCCGGTCGGCGATGTCATTGCCGCATGGGACCGGCCGAACGGGTTGCATATCGAACGGGTGCGCACGCCGCTCGGTGTCGTCGGCGTCATCTATGAGAGCCGGCCTAACGTGACCGCCGATGCCGGCGCGCTCTGCCTCAAGGCGGGCAATCCGGTGATCCTGCGCGGCGGCTCGGATTCGGCGAATTCTTCCGCCGCTATCCATGCCTGCCTGGTCGAGGGGCTGAAGGCAGCCGGGCTGCCGGAGGATGCCATACAATTGGTGCCGACTACCGATCGCGCCGCCGTCGGCGAAATGCTGAAAGGACTTTCCGGCAATCTCGAGGTCATCATTCCGCGCGGCGGCCGCAGCCTGGTCGAGCGTGTGCAGAACGAGGCGCGGGTGCCGGTCTTCGCGCATCTCGAGGGCATCTGCCATCTCTATATCGACCGATCGGCTGATCTCGACATGGCGGTCAAGATCGCGGTCAATGCCAAGATGCGGCGCACCGGGGTGTGCGGTGCTGCCGAGACGCTGCTGGTCGACCGTGCCGCCGCCGGCACGCACCTGGTGCCGATCCTCGAGGCCTTGCGGGCGGCAGGCTGCGAGATCCATGCCGATGCCGAGGCGCTGAGGCTTTATGCCGATGCCCAGCCCGCGACCGATGCAGACTGGGTGACCGAGTATCTCGATGCCATCATTGCGGTGAAGCTGGTCGACGGCATTGGCGGCGCCATCGAGCATATCGAGACGTTTTCCTCGCATCACACCGAGGCGATCATCGCCGAGGACGCCACAGCGGTCGACCGGTTCTTCAACGAGGTCGATTCGGCGATTCTTCTGCACAACGCCTCGACCCAGTTTGCCGATGGCGGCGAGTTCGGCATGGGCGCCGAGATCGGCATCGCCACCGGCAAGATGCATGCACGCGGGCCGGTCGGCGTCGAGCAACTGACCTCGTTCAAATATCGCGTGCGCGGGTCGGGACAGGTGAGGCCTTGAATCCGTCCACAGTCCGAGCCTGAGAGGCGTGCGCCCAGCCACCCCCCTCTGTCCTGCCGGACATCTCCCCCTCAAGGGGGGAGATTGGCTGTCATTTCTGATTTCGCCAATCGGCGGCGTTGCAAGATTTGCGCCTGCGATGAAGCTGACAATCTCCCCCCTTGAGGGGGAGATGCCCGGCGCGGCAGAGGGGGGTGCCTGACGCATGCTTGCCTTGTCCGAACATGCCATATCCTCCCGCTATCTCAAGATGCCGCATGCCGGGAAAGGCGTGGCGGTCGGGCTGTTCGGCGGTTCGTTCAACCCGCCGCATGCCGGCCATGCGCTGGTCGCCGAGATCGCACTCAGACGCCTTGCGCTCGATCAGCTGTGGTGGATGGTGACGCCCGGCAATCCGCTCAAGAATGCCGGAGACCTGGCGCCGCTGGCCGAGCGGCTGCAGCTATCCGAAAAGATCGCGAAGAACCCGAAGATCAAGGTCACCGCATTCGAGGCGGCCCACCGCGTCCGCTTCACCGCCGACACGCTGGCGCTGGTCAAGGCGCGTAACCCGGGCGTCGATTTTGTCTGGATCATGGGCGCCGACTCGCTTCGCGACTTCCACCGCTGGCAGCGCTGGCGCCGCATCGTCATGACGTTCCCGATCGCGGTGGTCGACCGGCCAGGCGCGACGCTGTCGTTCCTGTCGTCGGTGGTCGCCAAGACCTTCGACTATGCCCGCGTCGACGAGGGCGACGCACCGCGGCTCGCCCGCATGACGGCGCCGGCCTGGACCTTCATCCACGGCCCGCGTTCGTCGCTGTCGTCGAGCGCGATCCGCAAGGTGGCAAAGGGCTGAACCGGCGCGGAAGGCAAGTCCGGTGATGTCGCTTTTGCCGCTGCCTTGACCTGCTTGATGGGCGATCCTCGGTCATGACGATTCTCGAGCGCGACCAGGACAAGAACGGTCTAGGGCAGCCGGCGCCGTCGATCGCCATTGCCAGCATCCTTTTGTCGATGGCGCTGATCGCCGTCGGCAATGGGCTGATGTTCGCCTATATCCCAGTCCGGCTCGGCGCCGAGGGCTTCGATCCGACATGGGCGGGGCTGATCGTCACCGGCCTTTCGGCTGGCGGCCTCGCCGGCTGCATCCTGACCGGGCCGCTGGTGCGGCGTGTCGGCCATGCCCGCGTGTTCATGGTGCTGTCGGCGCTGATCGTGCTGTCCAACGCCGCGGTCGGCGCGGGGCCGCACCCATTGCCATGGATCGCTGCACGGGCACTCTACGGCTTTGCCATATGCGGCCTGTTCATTGTCGCGCAGAGCTGGCTGAACGATGTCGTCGCCAACGCCATCCGCGGCCGGGTCATGGCTATCTTCTACGTTGCCTACGTCGCCGGGCTCGGCGTCGGCTACTCGACGCTGGCGTTGATCGATATCCGCGCGGCCGACGCGCCGCTGATCGGCATTGCCTTCACCGCGCTGTCGATCCTTCCCGTCGGGCTGACGCGGCTTGCGCAGCCGCCGGCGCCGCAAGCGGCGTCCGTGGCGCTCGGCCGCGCCTGGCGGATCTCCCCGGTCGGCGTTGCCGGTATGCTTGCCGTCGGCGGCCTGTCGATGACGATCTCGGGTTTTGCGCCGATCCATGCCACGGCCAAGGGCTACAGCCAGGCCGACGTCGCCTTGCTGCTTTCGGCAATGCCGGTCGGCACGCTGATCCTGCAGATTCCGCTCGGCTGGATTTCCGACCGCACCGACCGGCGCTTTGTGCTGATCGCGGCGTCGGCGCTTGCCGCCGCGGCGGGCCTGTTTGCCCTCGGTTTCGACGGCGGCGCGCTGGCGGTGCTGCTCGTCATCTATGTGGTCTGGGACGGCGCCTCGGAATCGATCTATTCGCTTGCCAGCGCCCATGCCGGCGACCGCGCCGGCAAGGACGACATGGTGGCGTTGTCGAGCTCGCTTTTGTTTGCCTGGTCGCTGTCCGGCTTCGTCGTACCCGGCATTGTGACCGGACTTTCCGCCGTCTACGGCACGCAGGCCTTCATCTATGTGGCAATCGTCATTGCCACAGCCTACTGCCTGTTCGTTCTCTGGCGCGTCGTCATGGTTCGGCCGGTGCCCGCCACCGAGACCGGCAGTTTCGCGCCAATGACGGCGCAGGCGCCGTTGCCTGTCGATCTCGCCTTCGCGCCCGAAGATCAGCGCGGGCGCGGAGAGCTTTGAGGGCCATCTGCCGGCCGGGTTCAAATGCTCTATTGCTGCGTGGCTGAGGCCTCCGGCTGCGGCACTTGCGGCGCCGGCGCCGGGATTGAAAGGCCTTCGGCATCGAACGCCTGCTTGACGCTCTTGGTGAGGTCGATCTGGGCGGCGAAGAAATCGGCAGCCGCCGTCCAGTAGCGCAAGGTGATGGCGACGGTGCTGTCGCCGACAGTCGCGACAAAGGCGATCGGCGCCGGCTGCCGCCTGACGCGTCGGTCGGCGGCGGCGACACCGAGCATGGTCTTCTGCGCAAAATCGATGTCGTTCCAGGAGCCGATGCTGAGCGTGATGTCGCCGCGGCGCACACCGTTGCGGGTGAAATTGCGGACCGGCTGGTTCCACAGGGTCGAGTTGGGTGCAAGCACGTAGACGCCTTCGACCGTCCTCAGCGTTGTGGCAAACAGCCCGATCTCCTCGACGGTGCCGGATATCGCGCCGACTTCGACATATTCGCCGATGCGGAACGGCCGCAGCGCCAGGAGCATGATGCCGGCGGCAATGTTCTGCAGCGTGCCTTGCAGCGCCAGGCCGATGGCCAGGCCGGCGGCACCGATAGCGGCAATGATCGAAGCCGTCTGCACGCCGAACTGGCCGAGAACCATGATTACGACCAGTCCCAGGATGGCGTAGCGGACGACCTGCGAGAAGAAATGGCGGAGCGTTTCGTCGAAGCCGCTGATATGGCCGAGGCCGGCATAGATCGAACGCTCGGCGAGGCCGGCGACGATGTAGCCGATGACCAGCAGGATGACGGCGCCGACCGCCGAAAGCGAGTAGGAGACGATCAGCGTGCTGAGTTGCGCCAGGCCGGATTGCACGGTGAGGAGAGCGTTCTGGGGATCGATCGGCATGTCGGGATTCCGGTTCGTGGATGAGCCGATAACCGCTGCGGGGCGAGGCGGTTCCGATTTTCTGGCCCGAAAAGCCGGATATTCGGCCGCTGCCGGGTGCCTGCTTGCGAGCGGTGTCTTGAAACTGCAACCTAACTCTGCCTATCTAAGCAGTGTCACCTGATTTCAGAGGTGATTTGGTTGTTCTTGCTGCGAAAGGAAATACACTGAGAACAGCACTGCGGAAGAAGGCCGACATCGTGCCTTCGCCGGCCGGGATCAGCGTAAACGACGCCGTGTCCCGCGCCATCAAGACAGTCCTTGCCAGTCTGGAAGACTCCAAGGCCGAAAACATCGTCTCAATCGACATTCAGGGGAAATCGAGCCTCGGCGACTACATGGTCGTCGCGTCGGGCCGATCGCACCGTCATGTCTCGGCTGTTGCCGATCATCTCCTCAAGGCGCTGAAGGATGCCGGGCTCGGCACTGCACGCGTCGAGGGGCTGGCTGGCGCCGACTGGGTCCTGATCGATTCGGGCGACATCATCGTCCATGTCTTCCGTCCCGAGGTCCGCGACTTCTACAATCTCGAAAAGATGTGGCAGGCGCCCGATCTCGAGGAGGAGACCCTCCACTGAGCCGTATTCGTCTTGATGCATGTCGTCGTCCGACATGCATCAGCGGCTCTTCGAGGCAGGGATGAAGATTACGGTTCATGCCGTGGGCCGAATGAAAGCCGGCCCCGAGAAGCAGTTGGCCGACCGCTATTTCGAGCGTTTTGCCAGGAGCGGTCCTGCCGTGGGCCTCGAATTCGCCGGGATCGTCGAGATTGCCGAAGGTCGCGCGCAGACGGCCAATGAGCGCCGGCGCGAGGAAGGCCAGAAACTGCAGACGCACTTGCAACCGGGCACGGCGCTGATGCTGCTGGATGAGCGCGGCAAGAACCTTTCCTCCGAGGATTTCGCCGGTCGCATAGGTTCGCTGCGCGATGGCGGGCGCAAGGCGCTGGTGATCGCCATTGGCGGCGCCGACGGCCATGACCAGTCACTGCGCGACCTGGCTGATCTGACGGTGTCGCTCGGCGCGCTGACCTGGCCGCATCAGCTGGTCCGCGTGATGCTGGGCGAGCAGCTTTACCGGGCGGCCACGATCCTTTCCGGTCACCCCTACCATCGTTCATGAAGTCGGCTCCGTCGGCGAATTGATGCCAGCCGCCCGGATTTTTGCCCCAATGCTCATCGACAGTTTGGGCTCATGGGGTTTGTCGATGACGGCCGGGGCTCGAACATGGTTGATGGTTCGTTAACGAAGCCGCGCATAGAGTTGGGCTTCAATGTCTGAAGACTGGAAATCACGAACGGGCTCCTGGCGCGTGCGCTACGGCATCGTCGTGGCGACGATCGCGCTTTCGCTCGGCGTCGCGCGGGCCGAGAACACGCTCGACCTGGCGCCCGACCCGGACCAGAGCCGCGCCGAATACGAAAAAGTATCGAAAGAGATCACGCTGTCGTCCGAGCGGCTGGCCAAGCTCGCCGCCGACATAGCGGCTGTCAAGAAGGACCACGCCTCGATCACCGCGGCGCTGATCCAGTCGGCGATGACCGAGCAGAAGCTCGGCCAGGACATCGAGGACATTGGCGGCAAGCTGGAAGGGCTGAAGGCGCAGGGGCAGAAGATCCGCGCCTCACTGGCCGCCAGACGCGACGTTCTGGCCGAAGTGCTCGGCGCGCTGCAGCGCATGGGGCTCAATCCGCCGCCGGCGATCCTGGTCAAGCCGGAGGACGCATTGTCGTCGGTACGCAGCGCCATCCTGCTCGGTGCCGTGGTGCCGGAACTGCGCCAGCAGACCGACATGTTGCTGGCCGACCTCAAGGAGCAGTCGCGGGTGACGGCCTCGATCGAGGCCGAGCGGGCGCGGCTGACGGCAGCTGTCGGCGAGCAGGCGGCGGAAAAAAAGCGGCTCGGCATGCTGCTCGAAGCCAAGCAGAAGCTCGCCGCCGATACGCAAACCGCGCTGGCCGCCGAAAAGCAGCGCTCCGCGACACTGGCGGCCAAGGCCGGCAGCCTGAAAGAGCTGATCACATCGCTCGAGGCCGACAGGGCCCGCAAGGCGGCGGATGCGGCCAAGGCAGCCGAGCAAAAGACGGCCGACGCCGACAGGGGCCCGGCATCGGCTGCGGCGCCGACGGAATTGGCCTCGCTGCCGGTGCCGGAGAGCAACAGGCTCACCGCGGCCGCGCCGTTTTCCGCGCTTCAAGGGCAGATCGCGCTGCCGGTCACCGGCAGGATCAAGCGGCGCTTCGGGGCCAACGACGGTAACGGCGCGGTGATGCTCGGTGACATGGTTGCGACACAATCGGGAGCCATCGTCACAGCGCCGGCGGATGGAAATGTGCTTTATGCGGGGCCTTTCCGCTCTTACGGTCAACTCTTGATCCTGAATGCGGGTGACGGCTATCATGTCGTCCTGGCGGGGATGAGCAGAATCAGCGTCGCGTCTGGCCAGTCGGTGCTCGCAGGTGAGCCGGTCGGCGCGATGGGAGAGGCCCGGGTGGCGAGCACCTCGGCATCGAAGAATGGAAATGCCACGCCGGAGCTCTATGTCGAGTTCCGCAAGGATGGAAAACCCGTCGATCCGGCCCCATGGTGGGCGGACCGTTTTTCTGGAAGGACGTGAATGATGCGGAAACTGTCGCTTCTGTTTGCCGGTGCGCTGATGGGTGCATCGGCGATGAGCCTGGTCTATGGCGCGCCCGGCTCGACAGCGAAAGCTGCGGGCTCCGAGACCTATAAGCAACTGGCGATCTTTGGCGATATCTTCGAACGGGTACGGGCGAATTATGTGACGCCGCCCGACGACAAGTCGCTGGTCGAAAATGCCATCAACGGCATGCTGTCGTCGCTCGACCCACACTCCTCCTACATGAATGCCGAAGAAGCGCAGGACATGCGCGTGCAGACCAAGGGCGAATTCGGCGGCCTCGGCATCGAGGTCACCATGGAGAACGACCTGGTCAAGGTGATCACGCCGATCGACGATACGCCGGCCGCCAAGGCAGGCGTGCTCGCCGGCGACTATATCGCCAAGATCGACGGCGAGGAGGTCCGCGGCCTGACGCTCAACGACGCCGTCGAGAAGATGCGCGGGCTGGTCAATACGCCGATCAAGCTCACCATCCTGCGCCAGGGCGCCGACAAGCCGATCGAACTGACCGTCGTGCGCGACATCATCAAGGTCAAGGCGGTCAAGTTCCGGGTCGAGAACGACATCGGCTACATGAAGATCACCTCCTTTACCGAAAAAACCTATGACGACCTCGAGAATGCCATCGACACCATCAAGAAGCAGGTGCCGAACGACAAGCTCAAGGGCTACGTGCTCGACCTGCGCCTCAATCCGGGCGGTTTGCTCGACCAGGCGGTGAGCGTGTCGGATGCCTTCCTCGACCGTGGCGAGATCGTCTCGACGCGCGGCCGCGACCCGAAGGACGTCACCCGCTTCGACGCGCGGGCCGGCGACGACATCGGCGGCAAGCCGCTGATCGTGCTCGTCAATGGCGGCTCGGCCAGTGCCTCGGAAATCGTCGCCGGCGCGCTGCAGGATCTGCGCCGCGCCACGGTGGTCGGCACGCAATCCTTCGGCAAGGGTTCGGTGCAGACCATCATCCCGCTTGGCGAGAACGGGGCGCTGCGGCTGACGACGGCGCTCTATTACACGCCGTCCGGCAAGTCGATCCAGGGCAAGGGCATCACGCCCGACATCAAGGTCGACCAGCCGCTGCCGGCGGAACTGCAGGGCAGGGACCTGACGCGCGGCGAATCGGACCTCAAGGGCCATATCAAGGGCGCCGACGAAAGCACGACCGGTTCGGGTTCGGCAGCCTATGTGCCGCCGGAACCCAAGGACGATTTGCAGCTCATCTATGCCGAGCAGCTGCTGCGCGGCCAGAAGACGGATCCGGCGTTCCCGCCGAATCCGCAAAAGGCCGTGTTGAACCAGTAAGGGCAGGCAAGCCGGGCCAAACAGGTCTGGCTGCCTGAGCGAAGCGATGCGATGCTGCCGGGGCCGCGAGGCTCCGGCAGTTTGATTCGGGGGCCGCGGCCGGCATGCTGCGCGTCCAGTGAAGCAAGGGGACGCGCCGACATTTTGGATTTTGCGCCTCCGGAGAAGGTTTCACTTCGGGGATGCGCGCCGGGGGTGCGGGCTTGGCTGATATCGGCAAGGACATAGAACGACCTCTCGGACAGGCGATCCGGCTGCCGCGCTCAGGCAGCGGGATCAGCGCCGGTGCGGTCGCGGCCGCGCTTGTCGTGCTGTCCGTGGTCGGCGTCTCCAGCGCCATCGCCTTGCGAGACAAGCCGTTCCGGAAGCTGCAAGAAGTAGCCGTTTCGACGCCGACGACGCCGGCGGCGGATACCGCCGCCGCGCCCGCCAAGGCGACGCCCGAAATGGCTGCGCCAAGCAACGCAAGCGGGACCAACATAAGCGGCCCGAAGACGGACGGTCCGCAGATCATCCATGTCCAGACCGAGGGGGGCGACGCTCCACCCGAGGCGGCCATAGTCATTCGCGACCCTTCGACGATCGGCCAGAACCTCAGGATCGCGCATATTCCCGACAAGGCGCTGGTCGAGGCCAGCGAAACCGGTCCGTTGCCGATCCGCGCCGCCGACGGCAGGCGCCCGTTCGATGTCTATGCGCGGCCGTGGTCCGGGGCTCGCGGTGCACGCGTCGCGCTCGTCATCGGCGGGCTTGCCGTGTCGCAGACCGGCACGCAGGCAGCCATCGCCAAGCTGCCGGCGGAAGTGACGCTGGCCTTCGCGCCGCAAGGCAACAGCATCGGCCGCTGGATGCAGGTGGCGCGGCAGAGCGGCCATGAGGTCATCATGCAGGTACCGCTTGAGCCGTTCGACTATCCGAACGTCAATCCCGGCCGTAACACGCTGACCGTGGCTGCAACGCCGGACGAGAATTTGAAGAATTTACGCTGGGCGCTGTCGCGAACGACCAACTACACCGGCGTCATGAACTATATGGGCGCCCGCTTTTCGGCCGACGCGACGGCGATGGGGCCGTTGATGGCCGAGCTTGGCAAGCGTGGTCTGGCCTATGTCGACGACGGTTCGTCGGCGCGCAGCCTGGCACCCGAACTGGCGCTGAAGGACGGCGTGCCGTTCGTCGGCGGCGATACGGCGATCGATGCGGTGCAGGACCGCGGCGCCATATTGAAGAAACTGGATGGGCTGGAAGCGACGGCACGGGCGAAAGGGTTTGCCGTCGGCATCGGCTCGGCTTTCGACCTGACGGTGGATACCGTGTCTTCCTGGGTGACCGAGGCCAAGAAGCGTGGCATCGAGATCGTGCCGGTTTCGGCGGTGGCCATAGATCCGGAAAAAGGCTGAGATGACAATGAACAAGCTCGTTGAGCCCGAGACGCTGCCCTACCGGCCCTGCGTAGGGGTGATGGTCCTCAATGAGGCCGGCCTGGTCTGGGTCGGCCGTCGCATTGCCGAGCCGGACAGCGAATTCGCTGGAACGACGCAGCTCTGGCAGATGCCGCAGGGCGGCATCGATGATGGCGAGGAGCCGCTGCCCGCGGCGGCGCGTGAACTTTACGAAGAGACCGGCATGCGCTCGGTGTCGCTGCTGGCCGAGGCGCCGCACTGGATCAAATACGACCTGCCGGCGCATCTGGTCGGCGTCGCCTTCAAGGGACGATATCGGGGCCAGACGCAGAAATGGTTTGCCTTCCGTTTCCACGGCGACGAAAGCGAGATCGCGATCAATCCGCCGCCGGGTGGCCACAAGGCCGAGTTCGACCGGTGGGCGTGGCGGCCGATGCTGGAATTGCCGGGCCTGATCGTGCCGTTCAAGCGCAAGGTCTACGAAGACGTGGTGGCGGCGTTCCGGCACCTGGTGGCGTAGCCGCCGGCCTTCCGTTAAAACAGGTCGGCATGAACGACATCTCAAGCAAATCTCTTCCGCCGACCGTCACCCTGGGCGAACCGATCAGCGAAGCCGCGGCAGGGGCGATCCTGACCATCGATCTCGGCGCCGTCCGTGAGAACTACCGGCGGCTGAAGGCGCGGCTGGGCGGCGTCGGCTGTGCTGGAGTGGTCAAGGCCGACGGCTATGGGATTGGCGCGGCGCCGGTGGCGGCGGCGCTGATGGGTGAGGGCTGTAATACTTTCTTTGTTGCGCATTTGGCCGGCGGCATCTTGCTGCGCAAGGCGCTCGGCTCAGACCCGGCCATTTATGTGCTGAACGGCATTCCGCCGGGTGCGGAAACGGAAGCGGTTGCGGCAGGGCTTTGCCCAGTACTCAACAGCGCCAGCCAACTCGCGGCATGGCGCGAGATGGCCGGGCGGGTGGGCCGTAAGTTGCCGGCCGCCCTCCAGGTCGACAGCGGCATGTCGCGGCTCGGCATGATGCCATCCGAGGTGAAGGCAGTCGCGCAGGATCCGCAGGCTTTCGACGGTGTCGAACTGACGTTCGTGATGAGCCATCTCGCCTGCGCCGATGAACCCGAGCAGCCGGCCAACGAGCGGCAGCGGCTGGAATTCGAACGGCTGCGCCGGATGCTGCCGGAAGCGCCGGTTTCCCTTGCCAATTCATCAGGCATTTTTCTCGGGCAGCGCTATCACTACGACCTCGTTCGTCCGGGTGCCGCTCTCTATGGCGTCAATCCGACGCCGGCGAAGGACAATCCGATGCTGCCGGTGGTGCGATTGCAAGCCAAGGTCATCCAGACGCGGATATTGGAGGCCGGCGCCGGTGTCGGCTACGGTCACACTTTCCACGCCAAGGCTCCGCTTGCCGCGGCGACGATTTCGCTCGGCTATGGCGATGGCTGGCATCGACGCGCCGCTTCCTCCGCCTGGCTCGAAAATGTGCGGCTGCCCTTCGTCGGCCGGGTTTCGATGGATTCGATCATCCTCGACATTTCCGCATTGCCGCCCGGCAGGCTGAAGGCCGGCGACCTCGTCGAACTCATCGGACCGTCGTCGCAGACGGTGGACCAGGTAGCCGGCCAAGCCGGCACCATCGGCTATGAGGTCTTGACCAGTCTCGGCCACCGTTTCCACCGGCGCTATGTGAATGGCTAGGACGCAAGGTTGTTGTCCTCACGCATGTCTTTTCCCTAAGCATCGGCACTTGGCTGAGGCCACAGAATCCGGCAGACATGAGGCGGCGATGATCCCGGTCTCGAATCCCGACGAGATGCCGCCGCGGAGAACCAAACGATGAAGATCTTCGTGCTGGGCGGCGGCGTGATCGGGGTCACAACCGCCTATTTTCTTGCCGAGGCCGGTCATCAGGTGACGGTGATCGATCGCCAGAAAGGCCCGGCGCTGGAAACCAGCTTTGCCAATGCCGGCGAGATCTCGCCCGGCTATGCCTCGCCCTGGGCCGGGCCCGGCGTTCCGCTGAAGGCCATCAAATGGCTTTTGATGAAGCACGGTCCACTGGTGGTGCGACCGGCCCTCGATCCGCATATGTGGATATGGCTGGTCAAGATGCTGCGCAATTGCACGGCTGAACGCTACGCGCTGAACAAGGCGCGCATGGTGCCGCTGGCCGAGTACAGCCGCGACACGCTGAAGGCGCTGCGCGAGGCGACCGGCATCGCCTATGACGAGCGCGCCAAGGGCACGCTGCAGCTCTTCCGAACGCAAAAGCAGCTCGACGGCGTCGGCGGCGATGTCGAGGTGCTGAAGGCCTATGGCGTCCCCTACGAGGTCCTCGACCCCGACGGCTGCATTGCGGCCGAGCCTGGGCTGGCCGGCGTGCGCGAAAAATTCGTCGGTGGCCTGCGGTTGCCCGGCGACGAAACCGGCGACTGCAAGATGTTCACCGACAGGCTTGCCGAGCTTTGCGCGGCACGCGGCGTCACCTTCGAATACGACACGGAGATACGGCGCGTCGTCAAGAAGCGCGATCGCATCACCAACGTCAGCACCAGCAAGGGCTGGATGGTCGCTGATGCCTATGTGATGGCGATGGGCAGCTATTCGGCACGGTTCATGCGCATGCTGAAGCGGCCCATCCCGGTCTACCCGGTCAAGGGCTATTCGATCACCCTGCCGATCAAGGACGCCGCCGCCGCACCGGTCTCGACCGTGATGGACGAGAGCTACAAAGTAGCGATCACCCGGCTCGGCGACCGTATCCGGGTCGGCGGCACGGCGGAGATTTCCGGCTTCGACCTGCGGCTGCACGAATCGCGGCGGCGCACGCTCGAACATTCGGTCGGCGACCTGTTTCCGGGCAGCGGCGACATGCGATCGGCGACCTTCTGGTGCGGGCTGCGGCCGATGACACCCGACGGGCCGCCGCTGATCGGCCGCACCGATTTCTCCAATCTCTATCTCAACACCGGCCATGGCACACTCGGCTGGACCATGGCCTGCGGCTCGGCCAAAGTTCTGGCCGACATCATCTCCAGCCGGGTGCCGGACATCGACGTCGGCGATCTCGGGCCCGGACGATACGCCAAGTAAGACGCCCACCAGCTAAGACAGCCAGCGGCCGGCAGGCTCACGCAAACAAACCCCTGTCCCGTTCGACGGCCTTGGTAATGAAGCTCGCGACGACCTGGACGCGGCGCAGCGGCCTGACCGATTCATGATAGACCAGCCAGTAGGCGCGGCGTATGGGTGCGACGATATCGAGAGGCACCAGCTCCGGCATCGAGCGGGCAACGAAGGTGTGCAGGATGCCGATGCCGGCGCCGGAACGCACTGCTTCGGCCTGGCCGAGCGCGGAGGAAATAGCGAAGCTGGTGCGCCAGTCGGGGCTGAATTCGGCCGCGTAGTCGAGCGAGCGACTGACGATCAGGTCCGGCACGTAGCCGATCAGCGTATGCTGGCCTAGCTCGGCGGCGGTTCCGGGCAGGCCATGGGTGTCGGCGTAGGCCCGCGACGCGAACAGGCCGAGCGTGTAGTCGACCAGCTTTCCCGCCACCAGGCGGCCTTCCGTCGGCCGTTCGACGGTGATGGCAATGTCGGCCTCGCGCCGGGACAAAGAGAAGGAGCGTGGCACCGGCACCAGCTGGATGGTGAGCTCACGGTGCAGAGCGGTCAGCGCGCCGAGGCGCCTGGCCAGGAAGGCGACGCCAAAGCCGTCCGGCGCGCCGATGCGCACGGTGCCCGAGACGTCGTCGCCTTCGCCTGAAACGGTCGAGCGCGCGGCGATCATGTCGCCCTCCATGCGTTCGGCAATCTCGAGGAAACGCCCGCCCGCCGGCGTCAGCTCGCTGCCGGTGGTAAGCCGGCGAAACAGTTTTGTCCTGAGCGCATCCTCGAGGGCGGCAATGCGGCGCGAGACGGTCGCGTGATTAAGCTCCAGCCGCCTGGCGGCGCCGAGGATCTGGCCGGCCCGCGCTACGGCAAGGAAGATACGGGCATCATCCCAGTTCATGAGGGTGGTCTTGGCGATAACGATCAAAACCGCGTTCCTTCGCGCCCCCCTCTGTCCTGCCGGACATCTCCCCCTCAAGGGGGGAGATTGGCAGTTCCGCCGCAGGCGTCTTTCTTGCCGCAGTGAAGATTTCCGAAGGCGGGCGTGACAGCCAATCTCCCTCCTTGAGGGGGAGATGTCCGGCAGGACAGAGGGGGGCGGTGAAGGAACTCAATCTCAATCCTTGCTGCTGGGGACCTGCATTCTTCCTATTTGCGAGAATTGATGCTCTGCCGTCAATCGCTATCTATTCTCCGCACAACGGTTGCGTTTTCGCTCGCGTTGCCATCGCTCCCGCAAAGGCGGACAATGCCTCATCACGAACCAGGGAGAGAGACCATGATCGAATACGGTCATTTCATCGGCGGCAAGCGCGTCGCCGGAACCAGCGGCCGCAAGCAGGACGTCATGCAGCCGATGGACGGCACGGTGCGCGGCACGGTGGCGCTGGCTTCGCAGGCGGAATTGCGCGCGGCGGTCGAAAACGCCAAGGCCGCACAGCCCGGCTGGGCGGCGACCAATCCGCAGCGACGCGTACGCGTCCTGATGCGGTTCCTCGAGCTGGTCGCCAAGGAGTATGACGCGCTGGCCGAGATATTGGCGCGCGAACACGGCAAGACCATCGCCGACGCCAAGGGCGACATCCAGCGCGGCCTCGAAGTGGTCGAGGTCTGCATCGGTGCGCCGCATATGATGAAGGGCGAGTTCACCGATGGCGCCGGCCCCGGCATCGACGTCTATTCGATGCGCCAGCCGCTCGGCGTCGTCGCCGGCATCACGCCGTTCAATTTTCCGGCGATGATCCCGTTGTGGAAGATCGCGCCGGCCATCGCCTGCGGCAATGCCTTCATTCTCAAGCCGTCCGAACGCGACCCGGGCGTGCCGATGCGCATTGCCGAACTGTTCATCGAGGCCGGTCTGCCGGCGGGCATCCTCAATGTCGTCAACGGCGACAAGGAAGTGGTCGACGCCATCCTCGACGATCCCGACATCAAGGCCATCGGTTTCGTAGGCTCGACACCGATCGCCCAGTACATCTATTCGCGCGGCTGCGCGGCCGGCAAGCGCGTGCAGTGCTTCGGCGGCGCCAAGAATCACATGATCATCATGCCGGATGCCGACATGGACCAGACCGTCGACGCGCTGATCGGCGCCGGCTACGGCTCGGCCGGCGAGCGCTGCATGGCGATCTCGGTGGCCGTCCCGGTCGGCAACGACACCGCCAACCGGCTGATGGAAAGACTGGTGCCGCGCGTCGAGAGCCTGAAGGTCGGTCCGTCGACGGATTCTTCCGCCGATTTCGGCCCGCTGGTCACGGCGCAGGCGCTGGAGCGGGTCAAGTCCTATGTCGACACCGGCGTCAAGGAAGGCGCCAAGCTGGTCGTCGACGGCCGCGGCTTTTCCATGCAGGGCTACGAGAACGGCTACTATATGGGCGGCTGCCTGTTCGACAATGTGACCGCCGACATGCGCATCTACAAGGAAGAGATCTTCGGGCCGGTGCTCTCGGTCGTTCGCGCACCGACCTACGAGAACGCCATCAAGCTCGCCAACGAGCACGAGATGGGCAATGGCGTCGCCATCTTCACCCGCGACGGCGACGCGGCGCGCGACTTCGCCTCGCGGGTTCAGGTCGGCATGGTCGGCATCAACGTGCCGATCCCGGTGCCGATCGCCTACTACACCTTCGGCGGCTGGAAGGCGTCCTCCTTCGGCGACCTCAACCAGCACGGGCCGGACGCGTTCCGCTTCTACACCAAGACCAAGACGGTGACGTCGCGCTGGCCGTCCGGTGTGAAGGACGGTGCCGAGTTCGTCATCCCGACGATGAACTGATCCAGATCGCAAACACTGAACGAGGCCTGGGCTCGGACCCGGGCCTTTTCGTTTGAACGTTAATGTGATGGAACCAAGAAGGCAGCAATCTTCTTAGGTTGCAGTCCTGCCGCGAAGGAGACGCTGGCAGATCAACCAACGGCGCTGGTGACGGCTCCGGGGGAAATGTCCGGCGCAAAGGAGGTGTCAGATGACACGTCTCATGGCGACTATAGCTTGCGCTGCGATGGCCCTTTCCGCCGTCCCGGCAATGGCTGCCGAGCAATGCGCGGCTCGCGCCGATATGGTCAAGGCGCTCGGCGAGAAGTTTCATGAAAACCCGAGCGCGGTCGGCGTCGTCAATCCGAATGTGGTGCTTGAAGTCTTCGTTTCCGACAAGGGCACCTGGACCATCCTCGCCAGCGACACAAAAGGTCAAAGCTGCGTGATTTCAGTCGGCGAAGGCTGGGAAAGCGCGATGACGACAGCGGCGCTGCCAGGCATCTGAACGATTTATCACGGGTCTGCGCGCCTCGGCATGGCCGCGCGGCCTGTGGCCCATTCTTTCGGCGACAACCGTAAAACGGATCTGCAGGCGCCCGCTTGGGCGCCTGCTTGCGCTTTTCCATTGCCGATACCATATATCGAGAACATAATGGGAACATCTGGAATCGTTCCCACCAATGGCAGACCGGAACACAGAAAGGAACGACGCGATGATGATGACGTCGGAACCGGCCTGGATCGCTCCGGCAAAATGAGGCAATCAAACCCCTCCTTTGCCGGAACGTGATGGCAAAGGAGGTGCCCTATGGCACGCAAATCGCTGTTGAGATGGGTGAAAACCCTGGTTTTTGCTGGCGCATTGGCGGTGGGTACGAACACCGCAGGCGCGCAATATCAATACTGCGTTGAACATGGCGAGATCGTCGCCCATTTGAGCGAGAAGTTCCAGGAAAGGCAGTTTGCTTTGGGGCTGATCGGTCATGAGGCGGTCATGGAAGTCTTTGTCGCCGAGACCGGAACCTGGACCATCGTCGTCACCGATATCGCTGGCAGAAGCTGCATCGTCGCGGCCGGCGACAATTGGGAAAACGTGATGGCCCTGCCCGGCCAGGGCGCATGACGAAATGGCAGGCTCAGCGCGTAGCAGCCGCCTCGGCATGGCCGCGCAAAAGCGCCATCAGCCGCTTGGCGTCCTTGGCCGCGGCCTCTTCGTCGCCGGCGAGGATCGAACGGATCAGCGCGACATGATGCTCGGCCGATTCGGCCAATCCGGTATCGGCCTTGTAGCGGAACCAGAAGCGACGGCTGTGGGTTTGCAAGGGTGCCGCCAGGCGCGCGGCGAACGGGTTGTCGGCAGCCAGCGCCAGCGCCTCGTCGAGCGCCTTGTCGGCCTGGATGAAGTAGAACACATTTTCCGAAATCACTGCCTTTTGCATGGCAAGGGCAGCGTCATGGAACAGGTCGGCGGCCTCGCGGGTAACGAAGCGGGCGGCCGAGCGGGCAAGCACCACCTCGACGCCACGGCGGGCGTCGAGGACACGCAGCCAGTCGCCGGGGTGGAGCGGCGCGATGGCGATGCCGGCGCGCGGCCGGACCTCGAGCAGCCCCTCCCAGGCCAGCCGCTGGATTGCTTCGCGAACCGGGGTGCGGCCGAGGCCGAGCCTGTCGATCAGCGCCCCCTCGGTGATGAAGCTCGCCGGCGCCAGTTCGAGAGTTACGATCATGTGCTCGAGCCTGCGGTAGGCCTTCGCGGTCGCCGGCTCGGAGCCCGGTCTGTCATATACCAATGCGGCTTCTCCTGATATATTGTTGATATATCATATCAGATTCAATGTTGACAGCCGGCTTCTTAAGAAATATACGACTGATATATCAGATGGAGCGATCGACATGTGGGCCGGAGTCTTCCCCGCCGTTACGACCAAATTCACCGAGGAGGACGGCCTCGACCATGCCGAGATGGAGCGCTGCTTTGCGCTGCAGATGGAGGCCGGCTGTGACGGCATCATCGTCTGCGGGTCGCTCGGCGAAGGCCCGATGCTGTCGCACGACGAGAAGATCGCGGTGCTGAAGAACGCGCAGAAGATCGCCGGCAAGAAACCGGTGCTGTTGACGGTCAACGAGGCCGGTACACGCGAGGCGGCGGCGATCGCGCGCCGCGCCGCCAAGGCGGGCGCCAACGGTTTGATGGTGGTGCCGAGTCCGATCTACCATACCAATGCCGAAGAGACGGTCGCGGCACTCAGCGCCGTCGCCGCGGCCGGCGACCTGCCGGTGATGATCTACTCCAACCGGCTTGCCTACCGCGTCGACGTCACCGTCGACCAGATGGAGGAGTTGGCGAAGGACCAACGCTTCGTCGCCATAAAAGAGTCCTCCGACGACATCCGCCGCTCGACCGAGATCATCAACCGCCTCGGCGACCGCTACGACCTGTTCACCGGCGTAGACAATCTCGCCTTCGAGGCGCTGTCGGTCGGCGCCATCGGCTGGGTGGCGGGCCTGGTCACCGCGTTCCCGCGCGAGACGGTCGCCATCTACCAGCTGATGAGACAGGGCCGTCGCGAGGAGGCGCTGAAGATCTACCGCTGGTTCCGGCCGCTGCTCGACCTCGACGTCTCGACCTATCTGGTGCAGAACATCAAGCTCGCCGAAGTGTTGGCGATCAACACCAACGACCGCGTGCGCATGCCGCGCCAGCCATTGTCGGGCGAGCGGCGCAAGGCAGTCGAAAAGATCGTCAGGGATGCGCTGGCGGTGCGGCCAGAGCTGCCGACATTCTGATCCAGTCGCTTTGAAGGCATTTGCAGATGTGCAGCGCGGCGCATGGCAATGAATGATAATGCTACGCTCGATGTCGCCATCATTGGTGGCGGCATCATCGGCATCTGCGCCGCCGCCTTTCTGGCAGAGGCGGGCCAAAATGTCACGATCTTCGATCGGACGGGGATCTGTGAGGAAACCAGCTCCGGCAATGCCGCTGCCTTTGCCTTCTCCGATGTGCTGCCACTCGCCCACAAGGGCATGATCAAGCAGTTGCCGAAATGGCTCGCCGACCCGCTCGGCCCGCTCAGCATCCCACCCGCGTATCTGCCGAAGCTGCTGCCCTGGCTGGTCCGCTTCTGGCGCGCCGGCCGAAGCGACCGCTATGAAGCCGGCCTTGCCGCGCAGGCCGGGATGATGAAGCTCGCCGAGGCGGAATGGATGGGCTTGCTCGACCGTTCCGGCACACGGCCGATGCTGCATGAGGACGGCTCGCTCGAACTCTACGACAGCGAGGCCGAGTTCAAGGCCTCGCTGACCGGCTGGGCGGCAAGGCAGCGCTTCGGCATCGGCTTCAGCCATGTCGAGGGGAGCGCTCTCACAGCCCTGCAGCCCGGTCTGTCGCCGCGCTTCGTCAAGGGAACGTTCGTGCCGGGGTGGAAAACCGTTGCCGATCCCAAGCTGCTTGGAAAGGCCTTGTGGGCCTATGCCGAGAGGTTGGGCGCCGGGTTCGAAAGGGCCCGGATCGAGCGTGTCAAGGCGGGACAGGACGGCGCGATCTTGACCACGGCCGACGGCACGCGGCGACGGGCGAAGCACGTCGTCATCGCTGCCGGGGCCTGGTCGCATCTGCTGGCGAGACATCTCGGCGACGGAATCCCGCTGGAGACCGAGCGTGGCTACAACACGACGTTGCCGAAGACTGCCTTCGATGTAAGGCGGCAATTGATCTTCTCCGGGCATGGCTTCGTCATCACGCCGCTCGAGACGGGCCTGCGCGTCGGCGGCGCGGTCGAACTCGGCGGCCTTGAGCGGCCGCCCAATTATGCGCGCTCGAAAGCGCTGCTCGAAAAGGCGCAGAAATTCCTGCCGGGACTGGATCCGGCCAATGGACGCGAATGGATGGGGTTCCGGCCGTCGCTGCCGGATTCGCTGCCGGTGATCGGGCGGTCGCAACAAACGCCGTCGGTGGTGTATGGTTTCGGCCACGGTCACCTCGGCCTGACCCAGGCTGCGGCGACCGGGCGCTTGATCCGCGAGCTCGTTCTCGGGCAGAATCCATCGCTCGATCTCGGCCCGTTCAGCCCGCAACGGTTTTGAGTTCGAAGACATTCAGTTGGGAGCCGGCATGGCCAAGAATTCCTTCTTCTGCATAGACGGCCACACCTGCGGCAATCCGGTGCGGCTGGTCGCCGGCGGTGGGCCTTTGCTCAAGGGCTCAACGATGATGGAGCGGCGAGCGCATTTCCTGGCCGAATATGACTGGATCCGCACCGGGCTGATGTTCGAGCCGCGCGGCCATGACGTGATGTCCGGCTCGATCCTCTATCCGCCGACGCGTGAAGATTGCGACATCGCCATCCTGTTCATCGAAACCTCGGGCTGCTTGCCGATGTGCGGCCACGGCACCATCGGCACGGTAACTTTTGCCGTCGAGCATGGGCTGATCAAGCCGAAGACACCGGGCGTGCTCAGGCTGGATACGCCGGCGGGCGTGGTCGTAGCGGAGTACAGCCAAGTCGGCGACTATGTCGAGGAGGTGCGCATCACCAATGTGCCTTCCTTCCTCTATGCCGAGGCACTGACGGTCGAATGCCCCGGGCTCGGCGAGATCAGCGTCGATGTCGCCTATGGCGGCAATTTCTACGCCATCGTCGAACCGCAAAAGACCTATCGCGACATGGCCGACCATTCGGCCGGCGAACTGATCGCCTGGAGCCCGGTGGTGCGGCAGCGGCTCAACGAAAAATATACCTTCGTGCATCCGGAGAATCCCGGCATCAATACGCTGTCGCACATATTGTGGACCGGCGCGCCGACCAACCCGCAAGCCGATGCCCGCAACGCCGTCTTCTACGGCGACAAGGCAATCGACCGGTCGCCCTGCGGCACCGGCACCTCGGCGCGTATGGCGCAGCTTCACGCCAAGGGCAAGCTTGGGGTCGGCGACGACTTCGTCCACGAATCGATCATTGGTTCGCTGTTCAAGGGCAGGGTCGAGGAAGAGGTCACCGTCGCCGGCAAGCCGGCAATCATTCCGTCGATCGGCGGCTGGGCACGAATGACCGGATTGAACACGATCTTCATCTACGACCGCGACCCGTTCGCGCACGGCTTCGTCGTCAAATAGAAAAAACACTGACGCAAGGGAAAGAGAGAGCGCAAGCGGATTGACGTCAACGGCGCAACGATCCCGCTCATCAACTTATTTTGACGGCGATTTCTTCGAAATGGAGCGCATGCTGCGATTGAATCGTCAAAGACATTGCGTTAGGCCAATGGTAGGGTCCGCGATGGTCCAGGGGGCGGACGGGAACAAAACGGGCAATCGAACGGCGTGCGGCGAAAACACGCATAATGATCGAAAAATCACGTTGCAATCCGGGCTCGAAACTTTACGACTAGGGGAAATACGAAAAGGAATGCGTCTGCATGGGCGACATTCCAGGGGAGCCACGACAGCATGCAGTATTTTGTCCAGCAGCTTATCAATGGGCTGACGCTGGGATCGATCTATGGGCTGATCGCGATCGGCTATACGATGGTCTACGGCATCATCGGCATGATCAATTTCGCCCATGGCGACATTTTCATGATCGGCGCTTTCACCGCGCTCATCGTTTTCCTTATCCTCGGTGCGTTGTTCTATTCGCTGCCGATCGTCGTTGCGCTGCTGATCATGATGATCGTCGCAATGCTGCTGACCAGCCTGTATAATTGGACGATCGAGAAGGTGGCCTACCGGCCTTTGCGCGGTTCATTCCGGCTGGCGCCGCTGATCACCGCGATTGGCATGTCGATTGCGCTGTCCAATTTCGTCCAGGTGACCCAAGGGCCGCGCAACAAGCCGGTCCCGCCAATGGTGTCCAAGGTCTACAACATCGAAGGCATCAGCGTCTCGCTGAAGCAGATCATCATCGTCCTGGTCACCATAGTCCTGCTGGCGCTGTTCTGGTACCTGGTCAACAAGACCTCGCTCGGCCGGGCGCAGCGCGCCTGCGAGCAGGACCGCAAGATGGCCGCACTGCTTGGCATCGACGTCGACCGCACCATCTCGATCACCTTCATCATGGGCGCCGCCCTTGCCGCCGTCGCCGGCACGTTGTTCCTGATGTACTACGGTGTGGTGGTGTTTTCCGACGGCTTTACGCCCGGTGTGAAGGCATTTACTGCCGCGGTGCTCGGCGGCATCGGCTCACTGCCCGGCGCCGTGCTCGGCGGGCTGATGATCGGCTTCATCGAGAGCATGTGGTCGGCTTATTTCTCGATCGACTACAAGGATGTCGCGGCGTTCTCGATCCTGGCGATCGTACTGATCTTCCTCCCTTCCGGCATTCTCGGCCGGCCAGAAGTCGAAAAGGTCTGAGATCATGGCGGTTACCGTGTCTCCGGAAAGCACCGTCGTCGCCACCCCGGTCCAGCGCGCCTTTCGCGAAGCGCTCTATGCCGGCGCCATTTCGCTTGGCCTGTTCGTGCTGTTCATCGGCCTGAAGACCGACCAGAACATCTCCAACGAACTGATCCTGGTGCAGCGCTGGGGCTTGCTCGCCGGCGTCGTGATCGCCACCATGGCCGGACGCTTCCTTTACGTCGCCTATGGCCAACCCTTCCTGGCGAACCAGAAGATCGTCGACGTCGCCACCGGCCTGCTGCCGGTCAGCCTGGCTTCGCGATTCTTCCGCTTTCCCGCGTTCATCGTGGCGCTCGCCGTCGCCGTTATTCTGCTCGCACTCAGCGGCTTTCTGACCGAGGCCTTAGGGCCGGAACTTTCCGATTTCGTGCGGTTCGTGCGGGCGCTTGCAATCATCTATGCGCTGGCCTGGCTGATTTATCATTTCCGGGCCTTCATTCATGCTCATTTCTCGGCATTGGGCATAACTGCACTGGCGCTCTACCCGATCGTGGTGGTGTTGGTGCTAGCGCTATATGCCGGGTCGATGGCCGCCGGTTTCCAGGGCTCGCTGAAATATGTCGACAATTACGGCATCCAGATCCTGATCTACGTGATGCTGGCCTGGGGGCTGAATATCGTTATCGGCTTGGCCGGCCTGCTCGATCTCGGCTATGTCGCCTTCTACGCCGTCGGTGCCTACGCCTATGCGCTGCTCGGCACGCATTTTGGCCTCTCCTTCTGGATCCTGCTGCCCGCCGCCGGCCTAATGGCTGCGTTTTGGGGGGTGATGCTAGGCTTCCCGGTGCTGCGCTTGCGCGGTGACTATCTGGCGATCGTGACGCTCGCCTTCGGCGAAATCATAAGGCTGGTGATCATCAACTGGCGCGAGGTGACCAACGGCTCGGCCGGGATTTCCGGCATCCCGAAGGTCTCTTTCTTCGGCCTGATGTCGTTCAACGTCTCCGATCCGAACTACATCTCGAAGGTGCTCGGCATCGCCCAATCGGGTGCCTACTACAAGATATTCCTCTACTATTTGATCCTCGGGCTCTGCCTGCTGACGGCCTTCGTCACCGTGAGGCTCAGGCGGATGCCGGTCGGCCGTGCCTGGGAAGCGCTGCGCGAGGACGAGATCGCCTGCCGTTCGCTCGGCATCAACACCACCACCACCAAGCTCACCGCCTTTGCCACGGGCGCGATGTTCGGCGGCTTCGCCGGCTCGTTCTTTGCCGCGCGGCAAGGCTTCGTCAGCCCGGAATCCTTCGTCTTCCTGGAATCGGCGATCATCCTCGCCATCGTCGTGCTTGGCGGCATGGGCTCGCTGGTCGGCATTGCCGTCGCCGCCATGGTGATGATCGGCGGCACCGAAGTCCTGCGCGAACTGGATTTCCTCAAGACCGGCCTCAGGTGGGGCAACACGACGGTCATACCCGGTTTCGGGTCCGGCTTCACGCCGGAACTGTATCGCATGCTGCTGTTCGGCATGGCGATGGTCATCGTCATGCTGTGGAAGCCGCGCGGCTTCGTCGGCAGCCGCGAGCCGACAGCTTTCCTCAAGGTGCGCAGGGCGGTGTCCGGGTCCTTCACCAAGGAGGGACACGGCTGATGAACGCGAGCCCCTCCATGAACAATGCCATCCTGCAGGTCGAGCATCTGTCGATGAAGTTCGGCGGTCTCGTCGCCATCGGCGACCTTTCCTTCCAGGCCAAGCGCGGCGAGATCACCGCGCTGATCGGTCCCAACGGCGCCGGCAAGACCACCGTGTTCAATTGCATCACCGGTTTCTACAAACCGTCGGAAGGCATGATCACGCTCAACCGGCGCGACGGCTCGACGTTCCTGCTCGAACGCTTGCCCAACCATGAGATCCCGGCGCGCGCCAAGGTGGCGCGCACCTTTCAGAACATCCGCCTGTTCTCGGGCATGACGCTGCTGGAGAACCTTCTCGTCGCCCAGCACAACAAGCTGATGAAGGCCTCCGGTTACACCATTCTCGGCCTGTTCGGCTTTAGCGGCTACAGACAGGCCTCGGCGGAATCGGTTGAACTGGCCGAGCACTGGCTGGAGAAGGCCGATCTTGTCGACCGCGCCGACGATCCGGCCGGCGATCTGCCCTATGGCGCGCAGCGGCGGCTCGAAATCGCTCGCGCCATGTGCACCGGGCCTGAGCTTCTGTGCCTCGACGAGCCGGCCGCTGGTCTCAATCCGAAAGAATCGGCGGGGCTCAATGCGCTGCTGATGGACATCAAGGACAACACCGGCACGTCGATCCTTTTGATCGAGCACGACATGGCGGTGGTGATGCAGATTTCCGATCACGTCGTGGTGCTCGAATACGGGCGCAAAATCTCGGACGGCAACCCGCAATCGGTGCGAACCGACCCGCGCGTCATCGCCGCCTATCTTGGCGTCGACGACGAGGAGGTCGAGACGGTGCTCACCGAAGTCGGCGACGAAGATGTCATCGAGCAATTGGATACGGGCCCGGATGCCGCCCACGGCCCAGGCACATCGTCTTCCTATCTCGCCGGACCGGTTGCCGACACGGTCGGCCACAGCGAGGGCGAGCGCGTCACCGTGTCGAAAGGTGCCTCGAAAGCCGGGCAGTTCGATGCGAGGTCGAGTGCCGCAGCAAGCAAGGCGGCAGCGCAGGCCAAAGCCAAACCGACGGCGAAATCTTCTGCCGCGAAATCCTCTGCAGCAAAGCCGGCCACCAAGGCTCCGGTGAAGCCGAAGACGCCGCGCGTCTCCAATCGGCGCGGAGGGCGCAAGTGATGGCCGGCACAACGCTGCTCGATATCAAGGGCGTTCAGACCTACTACGGCAACATCAGGGCGCTGAACGGTGTCGACGTCACCGTCAGGCAAGGTGAGATCGTAGCGCTGATCGGTGCCAACGGCGCCGGCAAGTCGACGCTGATGATGACCATCTTCGGTGCTCCCCGCGCCCGCGCGGGTACCATCACATTCGCCGGTACCGACATCACCCAACTGCCGACCCACGAGATCGCGCGCATGCGCATCGCCCAGTCGCCGGAAGGGCGCCGCATTTTCCCGCGCATGACGGTGATGGAAAACCTGCAAATGGGCGCCAGCCTCGACAACCTTGAGCATTATGACGAGGACGTCGAGAAGGTGTTCACGCTGTTTCCACGCCTGAAGGAACGCATTGCCCAGCGTGGCGGCACGCTGTCCGGCGGCGAGCAGCAGATGCTGTCGATCGGGCGCGCGCTGATGGCACGGCCGAAGCTGCTTTTGCTCGACGAGCCGTCGCTCGGCCTGGCGCCGCTGATCGTCAAGCAGATATTCGACGCAATCCGCGAGCTGAACCGGACTCAAGGCCTGACCGTGTTCCTGGTCGAGCAGAACGCCTTCGGCGCGCTGAAACTCGCCACGCGCGGCTATGTCATGGTCAACGGCAATGTGACGATGAGCGGCACCGGCAAGGAGTTGCTCGCCAATCCGGAAGTGCGCGCCGCCTATCTCGAAGGCGGCCATCACTGAGTTTCAGGAGGCATCAATCATGCAGGGCATTCTCTATGAGGAACCCTCGATCTGGCAGTTCTTCTTCGTCACCTGCCTGCTCGGCGGCTGGGCGGCGTGGATGACGGGCAAGGCGTGTGCGCAGACGTGGCGCAGCTTCGCCCAGTTGTTCGCCTTCATGCTGGGGCTCGGCATCGGCATAAGGTTCATTCATCACGCGCTGTTCGGCGGAACGATGTTCTCGCTGCATTACTACATCGTCGATACCATTGTGCTGATGATCTTGGGCTTCATCGGCTACCAATACACGCGCACCAACCAGATGGTAACGCAGTATAATTGGCTTTACGAAAGAGCCTCTCTTTTGAGCTGGAAACCAAAAGGTTGACATTTATCATTAACGGCGTTTCAGGGATGAATCGGCGTGACAAGTGCCTGAAAATCGGCAAAGTACTCTTTCTGCGAGCAAGAGTGGGCATCGCATGAAAGCAACATCCACGCCCACTCGGTAAATGGGAGCGTTTCAATGAAAAAGTCACTTTTGTCCGCCGTCGCCCTGACCGCGCTTGTCGCGTTCAGCGGCAACGCGTGGGCTGACATCCTGATCGGCGTTGCCGGTCCGATCACCGGTCCGAACGCAGCGTTCGGCGCCCAGCTTCAGAAGGGTGCCGAACAGGCAGTCGCCGATATCAATGCGGCCGGCGGCGTTCTTGGCCAGCAGCTCAAGCTTGAAGTCGGCGACGACGTCTCCGATCCCAAGCAAGGCATCTCGGTCGCCAACAAGTTCGTCGCCGACGGCGTCAAGTATGTCGATGGCCACTTCAACTCCGGCGTCTCGATCCCGGCGTCGGAAGTCTACGCCGAGAACGGCATCCTTGAGATCACGCCGGCCGCGACCAATCCGAAGTTGACGGAACGTGGCATGTGGAACACCTTCCGCACCTGCGGACGCGACGATCAGCAGGGCAAGGTCGCTGGCGACTATCTCGCCGCGAACTTCAAGGATGCCAAGATCGCTGTCATCCATGACAAGACGCCTTATGGCCAGGGCCTCGCCGACGAAACCAAGAAGGCGCTCGCAGCCAACGGCGTGACTGAGGCCATGTATGAAGGCATCAATGTCGGCGACAAGGATTTCTCGGCCCTCATCGCCAAGATGAAGGACGCGGGCGTCTCGGTCGTATACTATGGCGGCCTGCACACCGAAGCCGGCCTGATCATTCGCCAGCTCGCTGACCAGGGCCTCAAGGCAACCTTCATGTCCGGCGACGGCATCGTGTCGAACGAATTGGCCTCCATCGCCGGCGACGCCGTCGAGGGCACGCTGATGACGTTCGCTCCGGATCCGCGCAAGAATCCGAACGCCAAGGAACTCGTCGAGAAGTTCCGTGCGGCCGGCTTCGAGCCCGAGGCCTATACCCTCTACTCCTACGCGGCGATGGAAATCATCGCGGCGGCCATCACCAAGACCGGTTCAGCCGATGACGCTCAGAAGGTAGCCGAAACCATCAAGTCGGCCGGCCCCTGGAAGACCGCGATCGGCGAGATCGGCTATGATGCGAAAGGCGACATCACCCGTCCGGATTACGTGATGTACACCTGGAAGAAGGGTGACGACGGCAAGTACACCTATGTCGAGAACGCACCCGGCAAATAACCGGACGTTGCTACATGAGAATGCCCGGCGCCTCGCGCCGGGCATTTTTCATGAGAGTTCCTGAAAGCCTGGATCGGAACTGCCCAGGCGTTCTTCGGATCGACACGCAATGTGTCAGCGCGATAGATCAAATTAAATCGGTTTAATCCTCTTTTCGATTTTGTTTGCACTGCAGCATTTTCGCGCTAATCATGTCCGGCAGTTCCCTTCCCCGCGTCCGGAGCCCTGTCCTTGGCAATCTCGAAGATCCTTGTCGCCAACCGCTCCGAAATAGCCATCCGCGTCTTCCGCGCGGCAAACGAGCTCGGCCTCAAAACCGTGGCGATCTGGGCAGAGGAGGACAAATACTCCCTGCATCGCTTTAAGGCCGACGAAAGCTACCAGGTCGGGCGCGGGCCGCATTTGGCCAGGGATATGGGGCCGATCGAAAGCTATCTGTCGATCGAGGAGGTTATCCGCGTCGCCAGGCTGTCGGGCGCCGATGCCATACATCCAGGGTACGGCCTGCTGTCGGAAAGCCCGGAATTCGCCGAAGCCTGCGCCAAGGCCGGCATCATCTTCATCGGGCCAAAGCCGGATACGATGCGCAGGCTGGGCAACAAGGTCGCCGCCCGCAATCTCGCAATCGAAGTCGGTGTGCCGGTAATTCCCGCTACCGATCCCTTGCCGGACGACATGGCGGCGGTAAAGGAACTCGCCAAGACGATCGGCTACCCGGTGATGCTCAAGGCGTCCTGGGGCGGCGGCGGCCGCGGCATGCGCGCCATCCGCTCCGAGGCCGATCTCGCGCGCGAGGTGATGGAAGGCAAGCGTGAGGCGAAGGCGGCTTTCGGCAAGGACGAGGTCTATCTCGAAAAGCTGATCGAGCGTGCGCGCCATGTCGAGGTGCAGGTGCTGGGCGACACACATGGCAACGCCGTGCACCTGTTCGAGCGCGATTGTTCGATCCAGCGCCGCAACCAGAAAGTGGTCGAGCGGGCGCCGGCGCCCTACCTCGAAATGTCACAGCGCGAGGAGCTTTGCGGCTACGCGCTGAGGATCGCGCGCGAGACCAGCTATATCGGCGCCGGCACAGTCGAGTTCCTGCAGGATGCCGATACCGAAAAATTCTATTTCATCGAGGTCAATCCGCGCATTCAGGTCGAGCACACCGTCACCGAACAGGTGACCGGCATCGACATCGTCAAGGCGCAGATCCACATCCTCGACGGCTTTGCCATCGGCACGGCGGATTCGGGCGTGCCGGCGCAGAAGGACATCAGGCTCAACGGCCATGCATTGCAGTGCCGCATCACCACGGAAGATCCCGAGCACAATTTCATCCCCGACTATGGCCGCATCACCGCCTATCGCGGTGCCACCGGCTTCGGTATCCGCCTTGATGGCGGCACCGCCTATTCGGGCGCGGTCATCACCCGTTTCTACGATCCGCTGCTGGAAAAGGTAACGGCTTGGGCGCCGACGCCGGCCGAGACCATCGCCCGCATGAACCGGGCGCTGCGGGAATTCCGCATCCGCGGCGTGGCGACCAACCTCACGTTCCTCGAGGCGATCATCAATCACTCGAGCTTCGCCGACAATTCCTACACCACCAAGTTCATCGACACGACGCCGGAACTGTTCGCCAGTGTGAAGCGGCAGGACCGCGCGACCAAGCTGCTCAACTACCTTGCCGACGTTTCGGTCAATGGTCATCCCGAGACGCGCGGCCGGCCGCAGCCAAAGGCCGATGCGGCGCCACCGGTGGTGCCATATCTCAACGGCAATGTGCCTCAAGGCAGCAAGCAGAAGCTCGACGTGCTCGGGCCGGAGAAATTCGCCGCGTGGATGCGCGAGCAAAGAGAGGTGCTGGTCACCGACACGACAATGCGCGACGGGCATCAGTCGCTGCTCGCCACAAGGGTACGCACCTATGACATCGCCGGCATTGCCGGCACTTATGCGCGCGCGCTGCCACAGCTTTTGTCGCTCGAATGCTGGGGCGGCGCCACATTCGACGTCGCCATGCGCTTTCTCACCGAAGACCCATGGGAGCGGCTGTCGCTGGTGCGCGAGGCAGCACCCAACCTTGTGCTGCAGATGCTCCTGCGCGGTGCCAACGGCGTTGGCTATACCAACTATCCCGACAATGTCGTCCAGCATTTCGTCCGCCAGGCCGCTGCCGGCGGCATCGACCTGTTCCGGGTCTTCGACTGCCTGAACTGGGTCGAGAACATGCGCGTGGCCATGGATGCGGTCGGCGCCGAGGGCAGACTGATCGAAGCGGCGATCTGTTATACCGGCGACATACTCGATCCGGCGCGGGCCAAATACGATCTGAAATACTATGTCGGCCTGGCCAGGGAATTGCAGGCGGCAGGCGCCCATATCATCGCTGTCAAGGACATGGCTGGGCTTCTAAAGCCGAGCGCTGCCCGCGTGCTGTTCAAGGCACTGCGCGAGGCGACGGACCTGCCGATCCACTTCCACACCCACGACACATCCGGCCTGTCGGCGGCAACCGTGCTGGCGGCGGTGGAGAGCGGCGTCGACGCCATCGACGCGGCGATGGATTCGCTGTCCGGCAACACCTCGCAGCCGTGCCTCGGTTCGATCGTGGAGGCGCTGAAGGGCACCGAGCGCGATCCAGGCCTCGACCCGCAGTGGATCAGGAACATCTCGTTCTACTGGGAGGCGGTGCGCAACCAGTATTCAGCCTTCGAAAGCGACCTGAAGGGGCCGGCATCGGAGGTCTATTTGCACGAAATGCCGGGCGGTCAGTTCACCAACCTCAAGGAACAGGCGCGCTCGCTCGGGCTGGAGACACGCTGGCACGAAGTGGCGCAGACCTATCACGACGTCAATCTGATGTTCGGCGACATCGTCAAGGTGACGCCGTCGTCCAAGGTCGTCGGCGACATGGCGCTGATGATGGTGAGCCAGGACCTGACCGTCGCCGACGTCGAGAATCCGGCGAGGGACATCGCCTTCCCGGATTCGGTGGTGTCGATGTTGCGCGGCGATCTCGGCCAGTCGCCGGGCGGCTGGCCAAAGCCATTGCAGAAGAAGGTGCTGAAGGGCGAAAAGCCGATCACGGTGCGGCCGGGTTCGCTGCTCAAACCGGCGGACCTCAAGGCCAGTCGCACGGAGGTCGAGGAAAAGCTCGAGCGCAAGCTCAGTGAGTTCGAGTTCGCGTCGTGGCTGATGTATCCGAAGGTGTTTTCCGATTTTGCCGCCGCGCAGGAGACCTACGGGCCGGTCAGCGTGCTGCCGACGCCGACCTATTTCTACGGCATGAAGCCGGAAGACGAGATTTTCGTCGACATCGAAAAAGGCAAGACGCTGGTGGTGCGCTGCCTTGCCATGGGCGATGTCGACGAAAAGGGCATGGTCACCGTGTTCTTCGAGCTCAACGGGCAGCCGCGCCGGGTGAAGGTGCCGGACCGGGCGCATGGCGCCTCCGCCGCCAAGGCACGGCGCAAGGCGGAGCCGGGCAATGAGGCGCATGTCGGCGCGCCGATGCCTGGCGTCGTCTCGGCGCTTTCGGTGGCTGCCGGCCAGCCGGTGAAGGCGGGTGACGTGCTGCTGTCGATCGAAGCGATGAAGATGGAAACGGCGCTGCATGCCGAACGCGACGGCACCATAGCCGAGGTGCTGGTCAAGGCCGGCGACCAGATCGATGCCAAGGATCTGCTGATCGCGTTCGGGTGAAATAGGCCGGCATCAGACAGCCTTGTCGGCGCCTGGCAGCAACCCTTCATGCCGCATCGATAGCACCTTGACCCGCCGCGCCCGGTCGGGCATCGAACCGCTGCAATTCGCCGCTCGGGTCACCCCGAGTCGCGGTGAGAAAACGACGCGGAGAGAAGACTATGGCCGACGACATCATCGAGACCAGCCAGACTGTTGCCGCCGGCCAGCTGCGCGCCTTCATCGAACGCATCGAGCGGCTCGAGGAAGAGAAAAAGACGATTGCCGACGACATCAAGGAAGTGTTCGCAGAGGCCAAGGGCACCGGCTTCGACACCAAGGCGATGCGGTCGATTATCCGGCTGCGCAAGAAGGACCAGGCCGAGCGGCAGGAAGAGGAATCCATCCTCGATCTGTACAAGGCTGCGCTCGGCATGGTGTAAAGGCCGGCCTCGGCGCCGGAGACGATCGCGGGAGAAGCGGTTCTGACCATGGATTCCAGCCATGAGCGAATTCGATTTTGGCGCCCGCCGCGCCTCTGAATTCCGCCAACGCAGCTTCTGGACGCTGTTCGCGGAACGGCATCCGGATGAAAGGGCTCTGCTGGCGAGGCGCGGACCGTGGTTCTGGCAGCGTGGGCTGCCCGATTTCGCATTGGTCCTTTCCATGTACGTCGCGCCTGCGCAGAATCATGTCGGCGTCTTCTTCGGCCGCAACGAGAAGTTCGGTGCCACGCAAGCCTGGTCGCGGTTGAAGCCGTTCCAGCCGGCCATCGAAGACAGGCTGAAGCTCAGGCCAGAACAAAGTTGCGACGGCCTCGGCATCAATTCGATGTGGCGGGTGAATTGTCTTGCCGAAGACAATTGGCCGGCGATGACCGACTGGCTGGTGACGGAAGCCTCGCGTTTCGAGCGCGCGATTGCCGAAGTTCTGGGTCGGGAATAAAGCAGGGTTTCCAGACGCAATCCTTAGAATCGCTCTGGTGAGCAGAGCGAGGGAGCCGGTCGATCGATGACGATCATGTCGCGCGTTGCCGCCTTCTTCCGCTCACGCTGGTTCGGCGGCGTGCCGCTCGATCGGCTGTTCTGGCGCGACCTGGTCGTTGTCGGCACAGCGATCAACGTCGCGTCGTCGGTGGCGGCACTCATTCTGCTCGGGCTGAAGCTGCCGCTTGCGCTAGTCCTGGCGGTGCATTTCGCGCCGGTGCCCTACAATATCTTCCTGACCTTTGCCGTTTGGCGAACTGCCGGAAAATCGAGTGGCGTCATGGCCTCGCTGATGACGCTTGGCGCCACGTTGTGGCTGATCCTGGTGGTTGTGGCCTGACGATCAGGCGGCCGGATCGAATTTGAGCGCCACGCCGTTGATGCAATAGCGCAGACCGGTCGGCGGCGGGCCGTCGTCGAAGACATGGCCGAGATGGCTGCCGCAGCGGGCGCAATGGCACTCGGTGCGGACCATGCCATAGCTGCGGTCGACGGTGGTCTCGAGCGAACCCGGCACTGGGTCGTTGAAGCTCGGCCAACCGGTGCCGCTCTCGAATTTCAGCTTGGATTCAAACAAGGGCTGGTCGCAGCCGACGCAGGAGAAGGTGCCGGCGCGCTTCTCGTGCAGCAGGGCGCAGCTTCCCGGCCGCTCGGTGCCGTGGTTGCGCATCACCGCATATTGCTCGGGCGTCAGCCGGGCGCGCCATTCGGCATCGGTGCGGGTAACGGGGTAGGTGTGGCTGTCCATTTTTTCCTCTTAGCTTATCTCGCTATTTGGGTTGCCTTCCCAACTTCGCCTGAAATAGGCATTTGTTACGGCGTTTGCCCGTATTTCCTATCCCGTTGCAAAGAATTCCTCAGGCGATGGCCGCGAGATAGCGCGCAACCGATGCTGAAAATGCCGCCTTTGCATCTCCGATGACGTTCTGGTTCCACCATGCGCCGTAGATATGGTCGAACGCGAAAGGCTCCAGCGCGGCCTTGATGCCGTGCACCTTCGTCGCGTTGAGCGGGATATAGTTCGGATAGCTGTACATGAAGCTGACATGACGGCGGGTCGGCGTCACCTGCAGGATGTCGCCGGCCAGGATGGCATTGCCGGCATCGCGCTTCCAGTGCAGCACCTGGCCACCGGCAAAGTGGCCGCCGCAGCGGATGAGCGTCAGCGACGGGTTTATGGCGCCCATCTCGCCCTCCCAACTGATGATTGCCGGATGCGGCCGCATGATCCACTGACGATCATCGGCGTGCAGATAAATCGGCACGCCGCCAAACGCCGCGCTCCATTCGACCATTGCCGAATAATAATGGCAGTGCGAAATGGCGATGGCGGCCAGGCCGCCCCGGCGGTTGATCTCCGCCACCGCCTCGTCGCTGACCATCGAGATGCAGTCCCACAACACATTGCCGTGCGGCGTTTGCGCCAGCAATGCGCGCTGGCCGATAGCGAAGCGCGGCTCGATGCCGAAGGCGAGCACGCCGGCATCATCCTTGATCACGAGCCGATGGCCGGCGGCGAGCTCTTCCGGCGTGGTCCAGGCCTGGCCCTCCCAGCGCACATATTGCCGCTCGTCCTCGCAGATCGGGCAATGTCGCGGCGGCGTCGCTGTCGCCGCGAACTGGACACCGCATTGCAGGCAAAGGAAACAGGTCGACCGTCCTGTTTTGCGTGGATCCATTCAGTGCTTCCTTGAAAGTTGCTTCGTCGCGGCTTCGAGGCCGGCGAGCGTCAGCGGAAACATGCGGCCGCCAAAGATATCGCGGATCATGGCAATCGAATGGGTATAGCCCCAGTTCTTCGCGTCTTCCGGATTGAGCCAAATGGCGTTCGGCCATTGCTGCAGCAGCCTGCCGAGCCAGACGGCACCGGCCTCCTTGTTCCAATGCTCGACCGAGCCGCCGGGTTGGGCGATCTCATAGGGGCTCATCGAGGCGTCGCCGACGACGATCACCTTGTAGTCGGGGCCATATTTATGGAGGAGATCGAAGGTCGGAATCACCTCGGCATGGCGGCGGCGATTGTCCTTCCACACGCCTTCGTAGAGGCAGTTGTGGAAATAGAAATATTCGAGCTGGCGGAACTCGGCGCGGGCGGCCGAAAACAGCTCCTCGACGCTCCTGACATGGTCGTCCATCGAGCCGCCGACATCGAAGAACATCAGCAGCTTCACGGCATTGCGACGTTCGGGTTGTGTCTTAACGTCAAGATAACCGTGCTCGGCGGTGGCGTGGATGGTGCCGGGCAGGTCGAACTCCTCTTCGGCGCCTTCGCGCATCCAGCGGCGCAAGCGCTTCAGCGCGACCTTGATGTTGCGGGTGCCGAGTTCGACGGCATCGTCGAAATTCCTGAACTCGCGCCTGTCCCAGATTTTTACCGCGCGGCGGTTGCGGCTCTCGTGCTGGCCGATGCGCACGCCTTCGGGATTGTAGCCATAGGCGCCGAAGGGCGAGGTGCCGCCGGTGCCGATCCATTTCGAACCACCCTGATGTCGGCCCTTCTGCTCCTCCAGCCGCTTCTTCAGCGTCTCCATCAGCTTTTCGAAGCCGCCCAGCGCCTCGATCAGCTTCTTCTCCTCATCGGTCAGGTGCTTTTCGGCGAGCCTCCGCAGCCATTCCTCCGGGATGTTTGCGACATCGACCGGGTTTTTGCCAGCCTGCGCCTCGACACCTTTGAAGATGTGCGAAAAGACCTGGTCGAAGCGGTCGATGTGGCGCTCGTCCTTCACCAGAGCGGCGCGGGCGAGATAGTAAAAGCCCTCGACATCATAGTCGACCAGCCCGGCTTCCAGCCCCTCCAGCAGCGACAGATATTCGCGGAGCGAGACCGGAACCCGCGCTGCCTTCAGTTCGAGGAAGAAGGGGATGAACATCTCACCGTCTACAGCAGATCGTACTCGATGAAGCCGGTCCTGCGCGCCACGTGGTCGTAGAGCTTGCGTGCGGTGGTGTTGGTCTCGTGGGTCATCCAGTAGACGTTCTTGACACCGATCTTGCCGGCTTCCTGTTTGACCGCTTCGATCAGGGCGGCGCCGACGCCCTTGCCGCGCACATCGGGGTCGGCGAACAGGTCCTGCAGATAACAGTTGTTTATCTGCGACCAGCAGGAGCGGTGGTAGAGATAGTGCGTCAGGCCGACGGCCTTGCCGTCGAGGGTGGCGATGAAACCCTTTGGCTCGAACTCGCCCGCCGTGAACAGCCGCTTCCAGGTGACGGCATAAACCGCTTCCGGCAGCTTGGTTTCGTAAAAGGTGAGATAGGCGGTCCACAGACGCCGCCAATTGGTATGGTCAGATTGCGCCAATGGGCGGACGGTGATCTCGGTCATTTCGTTTCCCTCTGAAGTCGGCAACCTGAAGCTGCCTCCGTGCCCGGCTAGAGGCAACGGTCCAGCACCGGGAAAGCGCTGTCCGGTGACTTCGTGGGCTTCCGGCCGACCGGCCCCTCACCCCTGCCGTCTCGCCATGAAGGCCAGGCGCTCGAACAGATGCACGTCCTGTTCGTTCTTCAGCAAGGCGCCGTGCAGTTTCGGCAGCGCGTTCTTCGGGTCGGCGCGCAGGTCCTCGGGCGCGATGTCGTCGGCGACCAGCAGGCGGATCCAGTCGAGTGCCTCGGAGGTCGACGGCTTCTTCTTGAGGCCCGGCACGTCACGGATTTCATAGAATTGCGTGAGTGCGGCGCGCACCAGGTTCTTCTTGATGCCGGGATAGTGCACGTCGACGATTTTGTGCAGCGTCTCGACGTCGGGAAAGCGGATGTAGTGGAAGAAGCAGCGGCGCAGGAAGGCGTCCGGCAGCTCTTTTTCGTTGTTGGAGGTGATGATGACGATCGGCCGGACGGTGGCGCGAATGGTCTCGCCGGTCTCGTAGACGAAGAACTCCATCCGATCCAGTTCCTGCAACAGATCGTTGGGGAACTCGATATCGGCCTTGTCGATCTCGTCGATCAGAAGCACGACTTTCTTGCCGGCAGCAAAGGCGTCCCACAGCTTGCCGCGCTTGATGTAATTGCGGATGTCGTTGAAGCGCTCGTCGCCGAGCTGGCTGTCGCGCAGCCGCGAGACGGCATCATATTCATAGAGGCCCTGCTGCGCCCGCGTGGTCGACTTGACGTGCCATTCGATCAGATCCAGGCCGAGCGCCGCCGCCATCTGGCGGGCAAGTTCGGTCTTGCCGGTACCGGGCTCGCCCTTGACCAGCAACGGCCGCTCCAGCGCGATCGCCGCGTTGACCGCCACCATCAGATCCTTGTCGGCAACATAGGCTGCCGTGCCTTCGAAACGCATTTTTGCTCCCGGGTTCATCGCGCGACCCTAAGGACGCGGCCTTCGCTGTGCAAGGCGCTGCTGGCAAAGCGGGGATCTTGCCGGCGCGACCCTCGTCGAGCGGTTCTGCGTCGATTTAAGACTCGAAACATGCCGTCTCTCTGGCGCTTGGTCTGCCGTCTGCCTATATTGGCGGAGACGGTCTGCGCTTCCCGGCAGGAGAACATTTTCCCCGGGGCCTTAATGATCCCTAGGGAGCTGTCCCTGGGAAGACCCGTGGGTTTTCTCATACGGCGCCCACCTACTTTGTAGGTTCCCGGGATCGCTCTCTCCACCGGTTGTGTGGATCGTCACCTGTCGAAAAGGCCATGTCTGGCGGATCTTGTCGTCGCGCCGCTTTGTGCGGTGCTCTCACGAACGAAAAAGTTCGCCCCGCTCCTCCAAAACGTCGCTCGTAAAACTCCATCCAAATCTGACCTTTTCTAACGTCGGCGCATGACATCCCCAAAAGACCTGAAAAAAAATCTCCGCAACCAAGCCCTCGGGCGCCGCGACGCGCTCGATCCTTTCTGGCGGGTGGAGGCAGCACTCGAAATGGCCGAGACGGCGCGCGACCGGATCACCGTCGCGCCGGGCCAGATCGTCTCAGGCTTCTGGCCGATGCGCTCGGAAGTCGACATCCGGCCGCTGATGTTTGCCTTGCGCGAAAAGGGGGCAAGGCTCTGCCTGCCGGCCATTCTCGACAAAACCATCATCGTCTTTCGCGAACTGGTGCGCGGCGCGCCGATGGTCGACATGGGCTTCGGCACCGTCGGGCCACACGAGGAAGCCGAGGTGCTCGATCCCCAGCTGATGCTGGTGCCGCTTGCCGCCTTCGATGCGCGCGGCCACCGCATCGGCTACGGCGCCGGCTATTACGACCGGGCGATCGCGCGGCTGGCCGACAAGGGGCAGCAGCCGCGGCTGATCGGCATTGCCTTCGACTGCCAGGAGGTGGCCGTGGTGCCTGACGAGCCGCATGACGTGATCATTCCGGAAATACTCACCGAGAGCGGGTTGCGTCGCTTCGCGCCGAAATTGTAGATAAGTTCCTGGACGCATGGTCTTTTCCGAAAGTCATGCAGCTTTTTGCTTCGCTGACCTTCGGTTCGGGATCACGCTTATATGAGACTTCTCTTCCTCGGCGACATGGTCGGCAAGACAGGACGTACGGCGGTGTGGGAACAACTGCCTGGCCTGATCTCGGATTTCAAGCTCGACTTCGTCATCGTCAATGGCGAGAACGCCGCCGGCGGCTTCGGCATCACCGAGGAGATTTTTCGCGAGACGATCTCGGCCGGCGCCGATGTCGTCACCACCGGCAACCATGTCTGGGACCAGCGCGATGCGCTGATTTTCGCGCCGCGCGAGGAGCGCTTCCTGCGTCCGTCCAACTTCCCGAAAGGCACGCCGGGGCGCGGGTCCGGCGTCTACATCGCCAGGAACGGCGCGCGCGTGCTGGTCGCCAACATCATGGGCCGGGTGTTCATGCATCCCGAGCTCGACGATCCGTTCCAGGCCGGCGAGCGCGAACTTGCCGCTTGTCCGCTTGGCGAGCAGGCCGATGCGATCGTCATCGATTTCCATGCCGAGGCGACCTCGGAAAAAATGTGTTTCGCCCACTTCGTCGACGGCCGTGCCAGCCTTGTTGTCGGCACCCACACGCATCAGCCGACCGGCGATCACCAGATCCTCAATGGCGGCACCGGTTATATTTCCGATGCCGGCATGTGCGGCGATTACGATTCCTCGCTCGGCATGGACAAGGAGGAGCCGCTCAACCGGTTCTTGTCCAAGGTGCCGAAAGGCCGCTTCGAGGCGTCGACCGGACCGGCGACATTGTGCGGTGTCGGCGTCGACATTTCCGACCGTAGCGGCCTGACCGAACGGATCGCGCCGTTTCGCCGCGGCCCGCGGCTGGAGGAAACGGCTCCGTCCTTCTGGTCGTGACATTGATATAGACGCTTGCAATACCCAATTGCCGGCGAAACTGCTCTAGATCGTAGAGGGGACGACCTCCATGCAGCTAGTCGAATTCCTGGCGCCGCATTTCGCCTTTGTCTCCGACCCGACGGCATGGGTCGCGCTGCTGACGCTGATCGTGCTGGAGGTCGTGCTCGGCATCGACAATCTGATCTTCATCTCGATCCTGACCAACAAATTGCCGGTAGCGCAGCGGGCCCGCGCCCGGCGGCTCGGCATCTCGGCCGCGCTGGTGATGCGGCTGATCCTACTGGCCACCATCTCGATCATCGTTCAACTGACGACGCCGATATTCACCGCCTTCGGCCACGGCTTTTCATGGCGCGACCTGATCCTGATCGCCGGCGGCCTGTTTCTCGTCTGGAAGGCGACCAAGGAAATCCACCACACGGTCGATCTCGATGATCACCAGGACACCATGATGGGCGAGACGCTGCAGCTTTCGCTGGCCGGCGCGATTTTCCAGATATTGCTGCTCGACCTCGTCTTCTCGATCGACTCGATCATCACCGCCGTCGGCATGACCGACGAAATCGCGATCATGTACATCGCGGTGATCGTGGCGGTGAGCGTGATGATGCTGGCGGCCGGGCCGCTGTCCGACTTTATCGCCAGGAATCCCAGCATCGTCATGCTGGCCCTCGGTTTCCTGCTGATGATCGGCATGACGCTGATCGCCGACGGCATGGGTTACCACGTGCCGAAAGGCTACATCTACGCCGCCATGGGCTTTTCGGCACTGGTCGAAGGGCTCAACATGCTGGCGCGGCGGCGGAAGAAGGCAAAAGGCGGCGGGCACTGAGGATGGCCCACCGCGGCTGACCTAATTGCCCGGCACACCCTTCGGGTGGCGGTCGCCGATCAGGCCGAGCATCACGCCTTGCTCCAGCCACGCCTTGGCGCCGGCGAGCACCAGCGCAAAACCGCCGGTCGAGCCGATCGCCTGCTTGACCTGCTCGTCAGGGCTGCCGGCAAAGCCGAAATTGCGGACCTCGACAAAGGTCGTGTTGCCCGGCATCTCCTCGAAAGTCCAGACCACCGTAGTCGGCGGATCGCTCCATTGCATGACGATCTTCTTGTTATCGACGATCTCACTGACATTGACCGTCGTCGAGACGCCATACATGCGCCATTCCCAGTGAACTTTGTTGCCGCTGTCCAGCCTGTTGCTGCCATGGGTGAACCAGAACTTCGTCGTGATCGCCGGATCGACGAAGGCTTCGAATACGTCGGCGACCGGCCGCCTTATCAGCATGCCGGCTTCGGCGGTCGGCGTTTCGCGGATTTCCATTTCGTCCTCCTTTCCACGGCGCCGCCCTGTTCACCAGGCATCGGGTTCGCGCACCAGGTGAATGATGTTGGCCGGGTTGGTGATCCAGCCGCCGCGAAAGCCTTCACCCAGTGCCTCGATGGCATCGCAGCGCACGATGCCGGCCTCGGCGAGATGCTCCGCAGCGGCCGGAAAATCATCGGTGAACAGTTCCAGCCAGATCTCGGCCTGGCTCATCATCGGCGCCTCGTCGATCCACAGCCGATTGGGACCGAGTTCGAATCCGACGGCCGGCGGCTTGGCCGTGAATGGCTTCAGGCCGATGACGTCGCGATAGAAGGCGACCGTTGCCTGGTATTGATGCGGCGGGACCTTCATCGCGATGTTGATGCCGCCGGTGATCTTCGCGGTCATTCTTACTCCATTTGCTCTCAGATGTTGTTCTCGTTAGCCGGCTCGCCCTTCATCTCGCTGCGGTAATAGCCGTCGCGCAGATTGATGCCGTATTCGACATAGGCCTTCATGCAGGCCAGCATCTGCGACCAGCCCTCGCAATTGAGGTAGGACTTCTTCAGGCCGACCGCGTCCTCGTGCCAGCCGGTTTCGGCGATGGTGACAAAGGTGCCGCCATCGTCGAGCGGTTCGAAATTCATTTCGATGCGGGTCTTGTAGGTCGGCTTGCCGTCGGCGTCGGTGGCATCCCAGCGCAGCACGATGCGGCTGTCTTTCTTCACCTCGTCGACCTCGACCGGAACCTTGCCCCACCAGATGACGGTGGCGCCCGCCTCCAGCAGTGCGCTGGCGCCGCCGATCGTGGTGAAGTAGCCGCTGAGTTTCTTCGGATTGACGACCGCATCGAAGACTTCGGCGACGGGTTTGCCGATGCGGCCAGAAACCCTGAATCCAAGAGACATATCCACAGCTCCTTCCTTGAATGGCTCAAGGATATGTTATAGAAATATAACATGTCAAGCCAATCGCGAGACGACAATGTTTTCAAGGCGCTGGCGCATCCGCGCCGGCGTGCGTTGCTGGACCGGCTGAAGGATGCGCCGCAGACCACCGGCATGTTGTGCGATGCCTTCCCCGACATGGACCGCTGCACGGTCATGCTGCACCTGAAGGTGCTGGAGGAGGCCGACCTGGTCGTGGCGCGGCGCGAGGGGCGCGAACGCTGGAACCATCTCAACGCGCTGCCGATCAAGCACATCCACGACCGCTGGATCAGTCAATATGCCACGCACGCGATCAGCATCCTCGACCGGCTGAAATCCGATCTTGAGGGATGAAAGGTTTGCCGAAGCCTGCCGATTTTCGGATCTTGAAAGCCTTGCGTGCCGGCAGCAATGGCGCGGCTGGACGAATTGAGCCGATTTATCTATAAGCCGGCCATTCCGACAGCGAGCGCCGTCCGTCCGTCAGGGACGCAGCAGGACGTTCTGAAATTTTGAATTCGAGCATTTTGCAAGATGCCGGGTGGTTCACCAGGCGGCAGATGCTCTAGCCGAGAAGATGACAGGGGTGCCATGGCTGGCCATTCACAGTTCAAGAACATCATGCACCGCAAGGGCCGCCAGGATGCGGTGCGGTCGAAGATGTTTTCCAAGCTGGCGCGCGAAATCACCGTCGCCGCCAAGAGCGGCACGCCCGATCCATCGATGAACCCGCGCCTGCGCCTTGCGGTGCAGAACGCCAAGGCGGTGTCGATGCCGAAGGACAATATCCAGCGCGCCATCAACAAGGCGTCGATGGGCGATGCCGAGACCTACGAAGCCGTGCGCTACGAGGGTTACGGGCCAGGCGGCGTCGCGCTGATCGTTGAGGCGCTGACCGACAACCGCAACCGCTCGGCGTCGAATGTGCGCGCTGCCTTCACCAAAGCCGGCGGGGCGATGGGCGAGACCGGCTCGGTATCGTTCATGTGGGACCGCGTCGGCGAGATCTACTATCCGGCATCGGCCGGCAGCGCCGAGAAGGTGATGGACGCGGCGATCGAGGCCGGTGCCGACGACGTCCAGTCGGACGAGGAAGGCCACACGATCTATTGCGCTTTCGAGAATCTTGGCGAAGTGTCGAAGGCGCTGGAAGGCGCGCTTGGCGAGGCTGAATCGGTGAAGCCGATCTGGAAGCCGCAGACCAATATCGCGGTCGACGAGGAGCGGGCACAATCGCTGATGAAGCTGGTTGCGACGCTTGAGGACGACGACGACGTGCAGAGCGTCTACGCCAATTTCGAGGTCGACGAGGAGACCTTGGCAAAGCTCAGCGCGGCGTAAGTTCAGAACGCCGCGCACCGATCACGTATCTTTCTTCTAGAGCTGTCAGTTACTGATGGGGGACGGATGACTGACACTGACGAGGCTCGTTTTGCTGACGCGATGTCCTGGCCTCGCCGGGGTGACATATGGCGCCGGCTGTTCGCTTCGATCATCGATTATCTTATCGTCCTGATACCTCTTTACGCACTGGTAGCGGGTTTGTTTCTGCTGACTGACGGCGGAGTCAAAGGCAGCTTTTGGTTGAACTGGAGAATATGTCAGGCGGCTTCGTTAAACGGAGCAAGTGATCCATCACTTGCCCGTTACGATTGGCAGGTATGCAGAACGTCGCTGTTCGGTTTGACGGTCGCCGAATGGGCCCTGGGAACGGCTTCGGGCTCACAGTCTGAAGGAAATCCTTCCATCTCATTTGATTTGGATTCGCAGGGCAATTTCCGACCGGCAGCATTGGATTTGGGTTTCCTCGAACTGGTCGTTCTCGCGTCTTATCTCCTTGTCATGGAGTTGACCTCCGGCCAGCCAATCGGCAAGCGTTTCGCGGCGCTCATAGTGCATGACCAGGATGACAAAAATAGAATCGGACTACCCGTACGAAAGGCTGTTCGGCGGCAGGGAATGAAATTTCTCGGCGCTTTGCCTATAATGGCCACAGGAGGGTGGTACGCTTTTCAGGCTTGGGGCAGCGCTCCTGGGGTCGCGCAGGACTTCTCCCAGCCGGAGATTGTCGGTGCATACGCCGCGTTGGTCTTGGTTATGGTCTGGCCGATTTGGATTGCAATATCCATAGCCCTTGGCAACGACCCGATACACGATCGATTTGCCGTGACCACAGTCCGCGCAGATGAGACCGAGACATGAGCGAACAGGCGCCCACCGTCCGCATCACCTATTGCACCCAGTGTCAGTGGCTGCTCAGGGCCGGCTGGATGGCGCAGGAGCTGCTGTCCACCTTCGGCACCGATCTCGGCGAGGTGACGCTGGTGCCCGGCACCGGCGGCATCTTCACCATTTCCTGCAATGACACGCTGGTCTGGGACCGCAAGCGTGACGGCGGTTTTCCCGACGCCGCAAAGCTCAAGCAGCTGGTTCGCGACGTCATCGATCCGGATCGCGATCTCGGCCATGCCGATCGCAAGGGCCATAAGCCAAAAGACCCTGCCTGACGGCCTTTTACGCTTCCGTCCTGCATTCACCGCCATGCGAAGATGAAGCAGCCCAGCGCCACGATGGCGGTGATGGTGCGGACATGGTTCCACATCACCCAGTCCTTGAGATAGGTGGCCCACACAGCGGCGCCGTTGGCGCTTGCCGGATCGACCGCGGCCAGGGCGTTGTTGAGCGGCACGTTGAACATCATCGTCACGATCGGATTGCCAACGACATAGATCAGGGCGCCGGCGAGAAGCCAGAACGAACCCGGTTGGCTCCAGCCGATAAGAGCGCCGGCGGCAAGGACAAGACAGACCAGCCCGGTGCCGAAAAGCGCGGTCATGAATGCCGGCGTAATCACGGTGATGTTGATCGAATTCATGGCGGCGATGCCGCCTCCGGCAGGCAAGCGGGCGAGCGCCGGCATGATAAAGTTGGAGAAGGCGAAGAAAACGCCGCCGACAACGCCTGAGCCAATGGCAGCGACGAAGGTGAGGGTGGGAAGCAGTTTCATGATCATGTCAGTTCCTCCGGTTTCGGGGTTCGAGCAATTTGATTGGCACGTCCACAAAATGTGAATAATCCTCATGTTTGCAAAACGTGATAAACCCTCGTATTTTGCGAGTCAAGGCAATTTGTTGATTGTTCGTCTGGAGACAGTGATGGAAGGCTCTGCCGTATCGGATTCACAGAACGGCCAGATCGCATCGCCGCGCCGGGCGCCGAGCCAGCAGCGCAGCCGCGAGCGGGTCGAGCGCATGCTGGCCGCCGCCTCGGCGCTGATCGCCGAGCAAGGCAGCGACGCCATGCGCATGGGCGAGGTGGCCGAGAGGGCCGGCGTGCCGATCGGCTCGCTCTACCAGTTCTTCCCCGACAAGAGGGCGCTCATCTGGGCGCTGGCCGAACGCTACACCGCCGAAAGCCAGGCCTGCATTGCGGCAGCGCTAGCCGAGGTCAATGACGCCGAAGGCCTGCGCCGGGCATTTTCGGAACTGGTGGATATCTACTACGGAATGTTCCTGGCGGAGCCGGTGATGCGCGACATCTGGTCGGGCACGCAGGCCGACAAGGCGCTGCGCGAACTCGAGCTTGCCGATAGCCGGGCCAACGCCGAATTCCTTACAGCCGTGCTGAAACGGCTGCGGCCATCCGCCGATCCGGAAGCGCTCGAAACGACGGCGTTTCTCATCTGGCAGATGGGCGAGGCCGCAATGCGGCTGGCGATCTCGGTCGGGCGGCAAGAGGGCGACAGGCTGGTTGCCGCCTACAAGCGGATGGCACTGCGCGAGCTGGTCGGCGAATAGGGCCGTATTTTCGCAATAAAAAACCCGCCACGAAGGCGGGTTTCTCGATCTGCGAAACGCCAATGCGGCTTAGAGGCCGAAGCCTTCGAAACGCTTCTTGAACTTCGACAGGCGGCCACCGCGGTCGAGCAGGGTCTGCTGGCCGCCGGTCCAGGCCGGATGAGTGGTCGGGTCGATATCGAGGTTCATCGTATCGCCTTCCTTGCCCCAGGTCGAACGGGTCATGTATTCGGTGCCGTCGGTCATGACGACCTTGATGGTGTGGTAGTCGGGATGGATGTCGGTCTTCATGGTTCTGTTCCTGGCTGCCGGGTGCTGCCGACGGGCTGAAGCCTGCGTCGATGCGCCCCTTTTTAAAACTCGAAGCCGCAGCTATTGAGGAGCCACGGCTTCTAAAACGGTCGGCGAGCCTATACATCAGCCGGAATTGAATCACAAGGCCGCGGCAAGCGCATATTGATGGCGCAAACCTCAAAGGGCCAAAGGAAACGGTCATGGCGAACATCAGCGGCGATGCAGACGAGCGCAGGCGCTCGCTGAGGCCGCTGCAGCGCCTGTTTCCCTACATCACCCATTACCGCAAAATGGTCATCGGCGCGATCGTCTCACTGGCCGTCGCGGCGGCGACGACGCTGGCGCTGCCGCTGGCCGTGCGGCGGATGATAGACCACGGCTTTTCCGCTTCCGATTCCAGCTTCATTGCCGAATATTTCGCCATGCTGGTGGTGATGGCCGCCGTTCTGGCGGCGGCGTCGGCCAGCCGCTACTATTTCGTCATCACGCTCGGCGAGCGCGTCGTTGCCGATATCCGCCGCGATGTCTTTGCCCACGTCACCACGCTGTCGCCCTCCTTCTTCGACACGGCCCAGTCGGGCGAGATCGTCTCGCGGCTCGCCGCCGACACGACACAGGTCAAATCGGCCGTCGGTGCTACCGCCTCGGTGGCACTGCGCAACGTCATCCTCGGCCTTGGCGCCGTGGCGATGATGGTCTTCACCAGCCCAAAACTGTCCGGCCTGGTCATCGCGGCCATTCCGCTAATCGTGCTGCCGCTGGTCGCCTTCGGCCGCTCGGTGCGGCGCAAGTCACGGCTGGCGCAGGATACTCTGGCCAATGCCACCGCCTACGCCAGCGAGCAGATCGGCGCGGTGCGCACCCTGCAGGCCTTCACCAACGAGAAGCTTGTAACCGGGTATTTTTCATCCGCCGTGGAAGCAGCGTTCGAAGCGGCGCGGGCCTCGATCTTTGCCCGCTCGTTTCTCACCTTCTTCGCCATCTTCATGATCTTTTCCTCGGTCGTGGCGGTGCTATGGTTCGGTTCGCGCGACGTGCTCGACGGCACGCTGTCGCCAGGCACGCTTGGCCAATTCCTGCTCTATTCGGTGTTCGCCGCCGGCGCGCTCGGCGCCCTGTCGGAAGTCTGGGGCGAACTGTCCCAGGCAGCGGGCGCTGCCGAACGGCTGACCGAGATCCTGGCCGAGAAACCGGCGATCCAGGCGCCCGCCGATCCGAAGCCGCTGCCGGCAAAGGCGAGAGGCGCGATCAGTTTCGACGATGTCTCCTTCTCCTATCCGGCCCGGCCCGACCGCGCCGCCGTCCATGGCCTGAGCTTTCAGGTCAAACCCGGTGAGACGGTGGCGATCGTCGGGCCATCCGGCGCCGGCAAGAGCACGGTGTTTTCGCTGCTTCTACGCTTCTACGATCCGGAGGCCGGCAGGACCGTCATCGACGGGGTCGATCTGCGCGAGGCCGATCCGGCCGCGATCCGCGCGCGCATCGCCATCGTGCCGCAGGACGTCACCATCTTTGCCGCAAGCGCGCGCGACAATATCGGCTTTGGCCGGCCTGGCGCCAGCCAGGCCGAGATCGAGGCGGCGGCGAAGGACGCGCTTGCCGACGAGTTCATCCTGAAACTCGAAAAGGGCTATGACAGCCAGGTCGGCGAGCGCGGCGTGACGCTGTCGGGCGGCCAGCGCCAGCGCGTGGCGATCGCCCGCGCGATTCTGCGCGATGCGCCCATCCTGCTGCTCGACGAGGCGACCTCGGCGCTCGATGCCGAAAGCGAGACGCTGGTGCAGACGGCGCTGGACCGGCTGATGAAGGGCCGCACCACGATCGTCATCGCCCATCGGCTGGCAACCGTGCTGAAGGCCGATCGCATCCTGGTCATGGATGGCGGCCGCATCGTCGAGGAAGGCACGCATCAGAGCCTGGTCGCCAAGGGCGGCATCTATGCGCGGCTGGCCAAGCTGCAGTTCGATACCGGGGCGAATGCTTTCAGGGGCGCGGCCGAGTAGCATCGCTCCATCCGATGAAATCGGGATGAGGCTCCATCTTCTTGTTTGACCATGATCTTTTCCGAAAACCGGCATCCACTTTTCGGGATCATGGTGCCCAGCGGCCGCCGAGTTTCTTCAGCTACCGAAAGCTCGGCGTTTGCCGCGTCGATAGGCTATGAACAGGGGAACGCCGACAAGCAACGACAACAAAAGCATGCTGGCGACGGTCTGTCGCTGCTCCTTTGCCGGATCGCTGAGCTGCACATCGGCAGGCGGCTCTTCATAGGTAAAATCGTACTGCCAGCGAACCTGGTCTGCGAGGTCATCGACGGTTTTCAGATAATCGGCAATCGCCTTGGCCGGTACTTTAGTCGCCAGCGTCTGAAAGTTCCATTCAACTTGCAATTCGGTGGGCGTGTTGGACCAGGATGCCTTGAGAGACAGATAGGGCGTCACGACGTTTTTCATCCACTCGCCGGAAAACCTCGCCTTGAGGTTGCGCACGGTCACCTTGTGGCGGCGGTAGAACTGGGGGCCGAGGGAGACGGGCCCGGTTCGGTCGACGATTGTCGGGGTTGGAAGAGAGTTGTTGCCGAGATCGGCCGCGCGGATCGGGAAATTCTTTGCCAGATCGTTGGCCGTCAGCGCCTCCGCTGGCAAGCGATAACTTTCCTTCACGCTCACTATGTTGCCGTCGCGGCGATCCACGATTTCCGGCTTGGCGATGGTTTGGATGCCTGGATATTGCTTGTTGTAGTATTTCAGGTAGGCGTCCGACACCTCGCTCAGCGACCGGCTGGCGAAATTGCCGCGCATCCAATCGGCATCGGCGTCCTCATATGTCGAGAAGACCGTCAGCACGAGGGGATCGCCCGGTTTCCGCGGAAAGTCGAATTCCTCGGCGATCTGGATCGACGGGCTGGTAAGCACAGGGCTCGGCATCTTCTCCAACCCGCCGGTGCTGGAAAGCGGCAGCGCGAAGCCGTAGTCCGGCTGTGCGAGATTGTGCGCCCTGCCGCCCTGAAGATAGTTCGTGGCGTCCAGCCAATATGTCTTTGCTCCGATCCTTGCCTTGACGATGGCATGGTCGAAATCGCGGAGCGCCGGCAGATGCTGGTCCAGGGCCCGTCCCTCGTCGAGATCGGCCAAGGCGACCTCGGCAGCAATGCCAAGCCGCACAAGCGATGAAACCAGCAGCAGGGCCTTGTCCTTGCAGTCACCGAACCCGCTCAGGATAACCGTCGCGGGATCACGCGGAACGTAGGAACCGGCACCCATCGACAGGCTTACATAGCGGATCTGGTCCTGCACCAACCGCATTGCCTCGACCATCCGGTCTTCGGGCACCGGATGCCGCAGAGCGATGTCGTCGAGCTTTGCGGCAAAAGCCGGGGGAAAAACGGTCGCTGGCTTGTAATAGGGCGCAACGGCATCGACCACACTTTGCCAATTCGCGGTAGACGCGACATCGACGGAGCCCCAGCCTGGATAGGTCACGGGCAGGTTGTCCTCGACATTGACCGGTTTCGGGTTTGAGATTTCCCACAGATAGGTGATGTCCGGCCCAGTCGGGGAGATTGAAGGCTTGAGTCGGGTTCCCCTGGTTTTGATCTCGAGCGGTTGGCCCGAGGGCCAAATGATACTTGTGCGGATAAGCGCTACCGGCTCTTTCCATTCGGTGGAGAAATTCTTGAAGAAAAGGTCCTTGCCGACCAGCGGTGTTACTTCGTAGGTCGACCCGTAATCGACGATGTCGCCGGCACGCACGTCATCGATGTTGACATGTGCTGTCAGCCAGCCGTCGAAGACGCCTTTCTCGGCGTCTCTTTCCCTGCGGAAGATGTCGAATTCGACGCCTTCCAGCCGGTCCAAAACGGCACCATCGCGGACGATGTGAAGATGGTTGAGCGTGACCTTGTGCCGGGACGGATCGAACTGCAGATCGATACTCGCGCCACGATCCAGGCCGGGACGGTCGACGATTTTATAGACGGTGCGCGAGTACTCGACATAGCCGCCGGCGCGATGCTTGATCTGGTCGTCCGAGAGCAGCCATGAAACGCCATTCTTGATTTGATCCGATCGGGTGGGATCGGCAGCCGGAATATCAAGCTGCTTTACCCAGCTTTCTGCCGGACCCTTGAGAACCATGTCGTCGGACATGGCCGGAGAACTCAGGCCGATCAATAAGATGAAAAATACCAAGCGGGGCCAGAAAGACTTCATCCTATGAAAACTGTAACAGACAGACATCTACGCTCGCCCAACTTGGAAGAACTCCTTTTTCAGAGGCTTTCCCACCAAAGTAAAGGCCAGTTTCGCGGATTTCTGCAGTCACCGCGGCAAGAACCTGGAATAGACGAAGCGGCTCAGTTCCCGTACCGCTTCTTCAGATGGTCAGTGAAATGTGCGGCATCGAGCTTTTCGCCGGTAGCGCGTTCGAGCAGTTCCGGTGTCGACCAGCGCGAGCCTTGCGACCAGATCCTTTTGCGGCGCCAGTCGTTGATCGCGGCGAAATCTCCCTTGGCGAGGTCTTCGTCGGCTGAAGGATGATCCCTGGTCAGCGCCGCCCATTGCTGCGCCGCCATCATGGCGCCCAGCGTGTAGGAGGGGAAATAGCCGAAGGCGGCACCCGGCCAGTGGACGTCCTGCATCGGACCGTCAGCCGGATTGTCTGATGTCGACAGGCCGAGATAATCGCGCATCTTGGCATCCCAGGCTTCGGGCAGGTCGGCTGCTTCCAGCCGTCCCGAGACAAGCTCCTGCTCCAGCTCGTAGCGCAGGATGACGTGCAGCGGATAGGTGACCTCGTCGGCATCGACGCGGATCAGGCCGCGCTCGACCCGGTGTACATGCGGCAGGATGTCGTCGATCGTCCAGCTCTCGCCGAGGTGTCTTTCGACCACCGGCAGCGCCCAGCGCCAGAATTCTGGATTGCGGCCGATCTGCTTTTCGACGAACAGGCTCTGGCTTTCATGCACCGCCATGCCGCGCGCTCTGCCCAGAGGCCAGTGCGCCCACGCCTTCGGCAGGTTCTGCTCGTACAGCGCATGGCCGGTCTCGTGCAGCACGCCCATCAGCGCCGACAGGAAATCCGAGGTCTTGTAGCGGGTGGTGATGCGCACGTCGCTCGGCACGCCGCCGCAGAAGGGATGGTGCGAAACCGACAGCGAGCCGTGGGTGAGGTCGAAGCCGACCGCCGCCATCATGGCGAGGCCAAGCTCGCGCTGCTTGTCCAAGGGGTATCTGCCGGAAAGCGGCTTCAGCGGATGTTTCGCCAGCCGCTCTTCCTGCACGGCCAGTGCCTCCGGCACGAAGCCTTTCAGGAAGGTCTTCAACTCGACAAACACAGGCGTGATGTCGGCGGCGCGATTGCCCGGGTCATATTGCTCCATGAGCGCGTCGTAAGGCTCGAGCCCGAGCACCTCGGCGCGAAGGGCCGCCTCCTCGCGGACCAGCGCCACGACGCCTTCGAGCGCTGGTAGGAAACCCGCCCAGTCGTTCTTGGCGCGCAGGTCGCGCCAGAGCTGCTCGGAGCGCATGCGCGCGGTCGTCTGGCGCTCGACGAACTCGACCGGCAGGCAGGTCAGGTTGCTGTATTGCCGGCGGAATTCCCTGACCGCGGCCTGCTGCTCTTCGTTCAGCGCCTCCTGCTCGGCCGCCGCGATCCAGTCGGCAATCTCCGGCGCAGTCGCCCGGGCATGGTGCATGCCCGCAAGCGCCGACATTGCCTCTGCGCGCTTCTCGCCGCCGCCGACCGCCATATGGGTCGCCTCGTCGGCGCCGAGGATGGCGAGGGCGTGTTCCAGCGCTTCGAGCTTGTGGCCGAGGTCGTCGAGTTTTTGAAAGGACATTGTGGGTTCCGCTGATTTGACGGCGGGAAAAGATACCAATGCAAAAGTGTTGGCAACCCCGAAGCCGTCCGCGATCGACGCATCGACTGCCAGCTGCAACGGCCGAAAAGCATCTTGTGGAAGCGGTGGCGTGCGTGGTCAATGTCGTCCGGCGGCGGCAGACCGCGATGCGGAGACGAAACATGATCGCCAATGTGCTGGTCGGGCTGGTGGCCGTGATCCACCTCTGCATCTCTATCTTGAGATGGTGCTGTAGGACACGCCGCGCGGCCATATGGTATCCAGGCTGACGCCGGAATTCGCCAGGGCCTCGAAAGTGCTCGCGGCCAATCAGGGGCTTTACAACGGCTTTCTCGCAGCCAGCCTGATCTGGGGCTTTACCTCGGCGAAGCCGGTTTCCAGTAGTCTTCTTCCTGCTCTGCGTCGCCATCGCCGGCCTTTACGGCAGCGACGGCGGGCCGTAAAATCCTGTTCATCGAGACAGTGCCGGCAGCGCTGGCGCTGATTGCACTGGCGTTGGGCTAGCGCATGATCCCTGAACCGAAAGCTGGAACGGGATCATGCGCAAATCAATTGCCACAGCGCCGGGCACTGCGGCCGATTTCAGCCGCCTGGATAAGTTGGGCCATAGCCGTTGGGATAGTATCCGCCATCGGCGCCGTTGCCGATGAGGAAGGCACTGCCGGTGTCAGCGCGCAGCTTTTGGCTGACATCGTCGAGCTGCGCCAGCAACTGCTGATATTGCGTGCTCGGCATGGTTCCACGGCGAGCGGCCCTCTGGGCGGCCCGATCGAGTTGAGCGACCTGCGTGCGCAAGTCACGTGCCTCGCCCGGCTCGAGCTTGTTCGCCCGGATGGCGCCCTGGATACCCGTCTCCACACTCTGGATCTGATTGATCAAGGCCGTCGCACGCGGGCCGGCGTAAGCGCCAGCAAACGGAACGGCGAGGAGCAGTGTGGCGAGCGTAGCAGTCCTGAGATTCCTGGGAGCGAAGAAGCGCATGGTTGCGTCTCCTTTACTGGGGAAGGCGGTGGTTGGGAGGGTCCTGCCTTCCGGCCGCGGGCCGTCAGGTTCCGTCGCGTCGCGATGAGCGGTTCCACCGCCGGCGGTTCTCGGCCCATGACCAAGGCTAAAAGGCCACGGCGGCAAAGTGTAATTAAAAAAAGGTAATTTTTTCAGCTCTTGCCGCTGCCGCACCAGTGCCCCAAATGCCGCCGACTTGAGCCGGCTCGACCTGGCGCATGATACAAGCCAAAGGCTTGCAGATCACCGCTCGGTCAGCTTCAACTCGATGCGGCGGTTCTTGTTGCGCGCCTCTTCGGTATCGGCGGGGTCCAGCGGCTGGAATTCGCCGAAGCCGGCCGCGACCAGCCGGTTGGCCGGCACGCCGTTCTCGATCAGGAACTTGACCACCGATGTCGAGCGCGCCGTCGACAATTCCCAATTGTCGCGGTAGCGGCCGGTGCCGGAGAGCGGCTTGTTGTCGGTGTGGCCGTCGACGCGCAGCACCCAGTTGATCTCCGGCGGGATTTCCTTTTGCAATTCGATGATGGCATCGGCGAGCTTCTTCATCTCGACCTTGCCGGCATCGTTGATCACCTCGGAGCCGGTCGGGAAAAGCACTTCCGACTGGAAGACGAAGCGGTCGCCGACGATGCGGATGTTCTCGCGGTCGGCAAGAATTTCACGTAAGCGGCCGAAGAAATCGGAGCGGTAGCGGTTTAGCTCCTGCACGCGTTGCGCCAGTGCGACGTTGAGGCGGCGGCCGAGATCGGCGATCTTGGTGTTGGATTCGCGGTCGCGCGTTTCGGACACGTCGAGCGCTTGTTCGAGCGCTGCGATCTGCCTGCGCAGCGCCGAAATCTGCTGGTTGAGGATCTCGACCTGGCTCAGCGCCTGCTGGCTGATCTGGCGCTGGCTGTCGAGCTCGCCGGAAAGTGCCGTCGCGCGCTGGTTGGCGGCATCGCCGGCACCGGCGCCTTGCGCCAGCAATTGCTCGAGCCGGCTCTTTTCCGCCTCCGATGTAGACAGCGATGCCTGCAAATTGGCAAGGGTGTCCTCCTTGTCCTGCGTCGTCGAGCGCTCCAGCGCCAGAAGCTGGGTCAACTCGTTGATCTGCGAATTGAGGCGGTTGAGCACCGTGTCCTTGCCGGAGATCTCGCGGCCGAGCAGGAACTGCGCCAGCACGAAAACCGTGAGCAGGAACATGATCGCCAACAGCAGCGTCGACAGCGCATCGACGAAGCCCGGCCAGTAATCGATGCGGCGGTCGGAGCGCCGGCCTCGTGCCAACGCCACGTCAATGCACTCCAGGCTTCTTCAAGGCGTCGGCGATCTTCTCCAGGGTGTTGCGCATCGCCTTCTGCTCGTCGGACTGGGCCTCGACCCAGTCGCGCATGATCTGCTGCTCCGAGCGCATGTTCTTGACCAGGCCGGAAATGCCGTCGGCGAGATTGGCCATGGCGGTGGCGACGCGCGGATTGGAGCCGCCGCCATTCTCCTGCAGAGTGCGCAGCTTTTCCGACAACAGCCGGATTTCCTCGGAGGGTTCGGTCTTGGCCGCGTCGGCAACGACGATGTCGGAGGACAGGTCGGTGACCGAGGACAGCCAGTTTTCGAGTTCGGTATAGAAGCGCGTCTGGGCGCGGCCGGCCTGCAGGTCGAGGAAGCCGAGCACCAGCGAGCCGGAGAGGCCGAACAGCGAGGACGAGAAGGCGGTGCCCATGCCGGCCAACGGAGCGGAAAGCCCCTGCTTCAGGGATTCGAGCACGGCCGCGGCATCGCCGGTGCCGGGATCGAGCGACTCGATGGTTTCGCGGATCGAGCCGATCGTGTTGAGCAGGCCCCAGAAGGTGCCGAGCAGGCCGAGGAACACCAGCAGTCCGACAAGGTAGCGCGACGTGTCGCGGCTTTCGTCGAGCCGGGTGGCGATCGAATCCAGCATGGTGCGCATCGAACTGGTCGAGAAAGCAATCGTCGAGGAGCGGCCGATCATCGCCTTCATCGGCGCCAGCAACACCGGTTCGGTGGTTTCGGAACCGGCGCGGAACGAGTTGACCCAGCGCACCTCGCGGAACAGCCGGCCGACCTGGACGAAGGCCAGCAGGATGCCGACCGCCAGCACGCCGATGATCAGGCCGTTGAGGCCGGGATTGGTGACGAAGGCGGTCGAGATCTGGCGGGTCAGGATGGCGGCGATGAAGGCCACGATGAACAGAAAGATCACCATGGTCAGCAGAAACACCTGCGGGCTCGACAATTTGTGCGGGTCGTAGATCAGAACGTCGGAGCGCCTGCCCATGCCGAAGGATCTGAGAAGAGTCATCCGTGCCCCGTTTCCGATGCCGTCGCCGCCGATCAATTTGTGTTTGCGACTCTAAACGGAATTGTGACGAAATTGAATGGCGCTTGGCAATATTGCCACTGTCCGCGACCGGAGGTCAAAGCCGGTTGATGACCAGGCAGTCGACCATGGCGGCCAGATGCAGGCCGGCGCCGGTGACGACAAAGCCATGCCACAGCGCATTGTGGAAACGCAGGCCCTTCCAGGCGAAGAAGATCACGCCACAGGAGTAGACGATGCCGCCGGCAACGATGAGCGCGATCGATGTCGCCGGCAGCGTCCGCACGAGCGGCTCCACCAGAACGATGCCGCTCCAGCCGATAGCCAGATAAAACACGATCGCCAGCCGGTCGAAACGGCCGGGAAGAAAGACCTTGATGGCGATGCCGACCGCCGCGGCGGTCCAGACCAGGACGATCATGGAAACGGCCTGCGGCGAGCCGCCGAGCTGGGCTAGGAAAGGCGTGTAGGTGGCAGCGATCAGCAGATAGATCGCGGCATGGTCGAAGCGCCGCAATATCCATTTTGCCGGCGACGACACCGGCCAGACATTGTAGGCCAGCGAAACCGACAGCACGGTGAGCAGCGAGACTACATAGAAGGCGGCGGCGACGTATTCGCCGGGGCCGGTTCGATAGGCGGCCAGTGCCAGCAGCGTCGAGCCGGCAGCGATCGCCAGCACGATGCCCACGGCGTGGACAATGCCGTCGGCGATGATCTCGGCGCGCGAGTAATGCCAGCGCCCCATAAAGGGAATGTCGAGCTGGGAGAGTTCGCTCTGGGGTTGGGGCCGGCTGTTCGTCATCGATGATCCTGCGCCACCTTATCTGGGCGGCCGCGGGACAGTATTTCAAGCTTTGGTTGCGGTTTTGCGACTGCGGCGGTTCAGCGCGGCGTGCCTGTATCAGCCGGCTGAGAGTGGCCTTTTGATAGTCTTCAACAGCGCGCGCTGGATGAGTTCGTTGCCGGCGACCAGTGAACCGGCGTTCAGCACATCCTGTCCCCCGGCGAAATCGGAGACGAAACCGCCCGCCTCGCGGATCAGCAAAATGCCGGCGGCGACATCCCAGGCCGACAGGCCGGTTTCCCAGAACCCGTCCATGCGGCCGGCGGCGACGTAGGCGAGATCGAGCGAGGCGGAGCCGAGACGGCGGACGCCAGAGACCTCGGCCATGACATTGCGCAACTCGATGAGGAAATTGCCGTGCTGGCCACGCCCGAGATGCGGCATGCCGCAGCCGATCACCGCATCGACCAGCTTGGTGCGGCCGGCGACGCGCAGCCGGCGGTCGTTCATGAAAGCGCCGCCGCCGCGCTCGGCGGTATAGAGCTCATCCATCGCCGGATTGTAGACGACGCCGGCGACGATCTGGCCCTGGCGCTCCAGCGCGATCGAAACGGCAAAGAGCGGAATGCCGTGCAGGAAATTGGTGGTGCCGTCGAGCGGGTCGACGATCCAGCGGTGCTGGCCGTCGTCGCCCTCGATCACGCCGCGTTCCTCCATCAGGAAGGCGTAGCCGGGCCGCGCCTTGGAGAGTTCGGCAAAGACGATGTCTTCGGCCTTGCGGTCGGCCTGGCTGACATAGTCGCCCGGCCCCTTCATCGAGACCTGCAGGTTCTGCACTTCGCCGAAGTCACGCGACAGCGAGCGGCCGGCCTTCATTGCGGCCTGGACCATGACATTGAGGATCGCGGAACGCGCCATTGCTGTTCTTCCTGTCGCTGCGCCTATTTGCCTTGACGCATGATCTTATCCAAAAAGTCTGCAACTCTTTGGGATCACGCCTTAGTCGGCGCGGCGCACGTAAGTGATTTCGTTGGTATCGACGATGATGCGCTCGCCCGAGCCGATGAACGGCGGCACCAGCACGCGGATGCCGTTTTCGAGTATCGCCGGCTTGTAGGACGAGGCTGCCGTCTGGCCCCTCACCACCGGGTCGGCCTCGGTGATGGTCAGCGTCACCTGGTCGGGCAGCGAAATGCCGATCGGCCTTTCGTCATAGAGCTGGACCGTCACCATCATGCCGTCCTGCAGGAAGGCGGCGCGATCGCCGACGAACTCCTTTTGCAATTCGAGCTGCTCGTAGCTTTCGGTGTCCATGAACACCAGCGCGTCGCCCTGCTCGTAGAGGAAGGAAAAATCCTTCAGATCGAGCCGGATCTGCTCGACCGTCTCGGCCGAACGGAAGCGCTCGTTGAGCTTGGTGCCGTTGATCAGGTTCTTGAGTTCGACCTGGTTGTAGGCGCCGCCCTTGCCGGGTTTGACGGTGTTGGTCCTGACCGCCACCCAAAGGCCGCCATCGTGCTCGATGACGTTGCCGGGACGGATTTCGTTGCCATTGATCTTGGCCATGGTGAGGTGATCCGGAAATGAGATGATCGCCGCAAAGGGCAATTTGGCGCCTCCAAGACCACAAATCGCCAGCAGAGGCAAGGAGCGCCTTCCGATGAAGCGGGAACGAAGCTGGCCCGGCAGCGCGGCGTGGCGGCCTCAGTCCGCCCTGACAGTCGCGGTGACGGCCTCGGTCACTGCGTCGGCGACCTCTGTCAAAAGATGCAGGTGCGGCGAACGCAGGACGACAATTCGCAGCGACAGCTCGAGGCCGGGAGCGTCGACCAGGGCAATGCCCTCCGGCAGCTTTTCCCGCAGCAGCCGCGTGGGTAGCAGACCAAGGCCTTGGCCTCGACGAACCCAGTCGATCTGCAGCGCGCTGTCCTGAATCTCGGCGCCGACAGTCAATCTGTTCCCGCCCTCGGCAAGGGCAGCCGCCAGCCGCCGGCGCGCGTCGCAGGGTTCAGGGCTGAGGACCCAGGGCATGGTCTTGACGTCGGCTTGCCGGCTGGTGTTTTCGGCAGCGATGATGTCGAGGGGCTCGGTTCCGACAACGCCGTCTCCAGTTTTGGAATTGCTGCCGTCCAGGATGAAGGCGAGGTCGAGCTGTCCGCGCTTGTGCTGGTCGGCCAGCTCAAGACTCCAGCCGCTCTTCAGACGCAGCGAAACCTTCGGAAACCGCGCCACGGCATCAGCAATGGCGGCGGCCACGGCTTTGTCGCAAAGTCCATGCGCGAGGCCGAGCCGCAGCAGGCCCTCCGGCTCGTTGCCCTTGGCGAATGATCTCAGCGCGTCGACGGCGGCGAGAATTTCCTTGCCGCGTGCCAGCACCTCTACGCCGGCCGGGGTCAGTCGCGACGGCTTTAGCCGGCGGTCGAGCAATTCCGTGCCGAGCATCTCCTCCAGCCGCTGGATCTGGCGGGTGACGGCCGGCTGCGTCAATGGCAGGCGTTGCGCCACCTTCTGAATCGAACCCTCCTCGGCAAAGAGGGCCAGTGTTTTCAGTTCTTCAAGCACGACACACCCGAACATGTCAGAGAAGCATAATTATCATGAACATTATGAATTTGAAATCCGATGGATGGCAAGCGATTTTCTTCCGGCAGGACCCAGCTGGAAAGGAACGACGATGAAGGCGATCGAATTACAAAGCCCGGGCGGCCTCGAGAGCCTCAGAATGGTCGAGCGGCCGATGCCTGAGCCAGGGCGCCAGGAGATGATTGTGAAGGTCAAGGCGACGGCGCTGAACTACCGCGATGCCGAGATCGTTCGCGGCAGCTATCACACGAAGTTTGCATTGCCGCTGGTGCCGCTGTCGGACGGCGTCGGCGAAGTCGTTGCCATCGGCGCCGAGGTCAGCCGGTTCAAGATCGGCGACCGGGTCTGCGGCACGTTCTGGCAACGCTGGGTCGGCGGCAGTTTCGCCATGGCCGAGCCCTCCTATCAACGCGGCGGCCGAATCGACGGGCTGCTCAGCGAATTTGCCCGACTCGACGAACAGGCGGCGGTGCTGGCGCCGGCCAATCTGAGCGACCTCGAGGCGGCGACGCTGCCATGCGCCGGCGTGACGGCATGGCATGCGCTGTTTACGGAGGGCAGCGTCAAACCCGGCGACACCGTGCTTTGCCTCGGCACCGGCGGCGTTTCGCTGTTTGCGGTGCAGTTCGCCGCCGCTGCCGGGGCGCGCGTCATCGTGACGTCGAGCAGCGACGAGAAGCTTGCGCGGGCAAAGCAACTTGGCGCGCAGGATGGCGTGAACTATCGCAGCGTCCCCGATTGGGCATCGGCCGTGCTGGGATTGACGGATGGCCGCGGCGCCGACCATATCATCGAGGTTGGCGGACCGCAGAGTTTTGCACAATCGCTGAGGGCAGCGGCGCGCGGCGCCCAGATCAACGTCATCGGCTATCTCGGCGGCAGTGACGGCGCCATCAACCCGCTCGACATCTTCCGCCGGCAGGTCAGGGCGCGAGGCATACCGGTGGGCTCACGCGAATCCTTTGAAGAGATGAACCGAGCTATCGCCGTCAACCGGTTGAGGCCGGTGATCGACCGGGTCGTGCCATGGAGCCGGGCCGCCGAAGCCTTTCGGTACCTTGAACACGGCTCGCCTTTCGGCAAGGTCGTGCTCGATCATACACAATGAGCCCGCCTGACGAGCCCGGTGCGATGAGTCGCGAGACCGCGGTCAGGGCAGGCGGTTGGCCCGTTGCAGCGCCTGCTGCGTCTGCTCGTCGGTCAGGCCCTGCAGGAAATCGTCCATCTCTTGGTCGATGAGCCCGGCGCGGCGGGCGACAACATACCAGGCGCCGGCTAGGATCAGATCCGGATCGGTGCCGATGCCGTTCATGTAGAGCTTGGCGAGACGGTTCTGGGCGGCGACATTGCCGCCTTCTGCGGCCTGCTTCATCCAGTTGAAGCCGGATTTCAGGTCGCGGGCGCCGCCGCGCCCCTCGATCATCCAGGTGGCGAGATCGATCTGTGCGGTGTCGTAGTTCTGCCGCGCGGCCTGTGCCAGCAGGCCGCGGGCGCGGACGTCGTCGCGCGGCTTGCCGCCGGCGCCATTGGCGTAGACCTGTGCCATCGCATATTGTGCGTCGGCAAGCCCGGTCGCGGCAGCGCGCTCGTAATAGGATACGGCTTTGGCAATACCGGCATCGCCGGGCTCCTGTTCGACCATCAGCTGCGCAAAATTGAACTGCGCCAGGCGGTTGCCGGCCTCGGCTGCGGCCTGCATCAGCGCATAGGCCTCCTTCTCGTCCTTTTTGACGTAGCGGCCGTCGAGCAGCATCAGCGCATACTGGAATTGCGATTCCGGGACGCCCTGCTCGGCGGCAAGCGCATACCACTTCGCCGCCCCTGCCGCGTCGACCGGCACGCCGAGGCCGCGCGACAATATCTCGGCCACCAGCGTCTGTGCCGCCGGATCGCCGTTTTGAGCACGGGAGAGCGCAAGGTTGTAGGCCGTCTTGTAGAGTCCGCGCTGAAAGGCGCCGTAGGCAGCGTCGGACGGCTTTGCGCCGAAGCGGTCGGGGTTGATGGTATCGGCCGACGGCAACGGGGCGGTGGTGGCGGGCTGCGGCAATTGTGCGGCGATGGGCTTGTCGGCAGGTTCGCTGGAATCCGGCCTGGGCTGCGGCAGAGGAACGGGTTCCGCCGCAATCGCCTGCGTCACGGCCGTTGCAAGAAAGGCGCTGAAAAGGATTTTCCGCGAGAGCACGTCAGTCCTCGAAGCGCGGCGCGGTTTCGTCGAGCAGCGCGTTGGCGGCGGCGACCGCCATCTTCGGATCGACGCCGTCGGCGAAAACGGCGCTGGACAGCGCCACGAATTCAGCGCCGGTGGCGGCGACCGCTTCCACCGAGGCAAGATCCGATCCGGCCATGACGATGCAGGGGATATGGATGACGTCCGCCCACCATTGCCCGAGCGACAGGTTGCGGGGGTGCGGCTCAGGCTTGTTGTCGTAACCGAAACGGCCGAAGAAAATGTAATCAGGCCTGACCTCGCCGAGTTCCAGCGCATCGTCGCGGGTCTTGGCGCCGCCGGTGCCGACCATCATCCTGGCCTGGAAGTGTTCGATCGTTTCGGCGAGCTCGTCCTTGCCGACCTCGACATGGATGCCGTCGGCCTGGACACGGCCGGCGATGCGGGTGTCGCCGGCAATGATGGCGGCAATGCCGGCCGCTTGCGCCACCGGCACGATCTGTTCGGCAAAGGCCTGGAAAGAGGCCTCGTCCATACCGTTTTCCGGCAGAATGAGCGAGGCGACGTCACCGCCGTCGAAGGCCGCGGCGATGCGCTCGGCCGACACGTTCGGCGGCGCGATCAGCACGATGCGGCAGCGGTTGGGCGGCGTTGCGTCATTCATTGGTGTTCGATCCCGGTTATCGCCTATGCCGGGCGAAGATGGTTGCATTGCGGCATAGAGCAAAGTGCGGGGATTGAACAGGCGGCAGGGGGATCACGATTGCCGTCAATGATTCAATAGGGCTCGGCGCATGACTGCCGTTGGCCGAAATTCTCCTCGCCTGGTCGCTTGCGGCCCTACGCAGGCACCTTCGATTTCCACAGCGACCAGCCGAGATTCATGCCGGCGGCGGCGACCAGGATGGCGGCGGCGCCGGCGATCTGCGCCGGATGCAGCCGGTGGCCGAAGGCGACGACGTCGACGAGGATGGCGACGACTGGGTAGATGAAGGACAGCGATCCCTGCAGATGCGTCGGCAGCTTCTGGATGGCACCGTACATGAGGATGTACATCAGGCCGGTATGGACGATGCCGAGTGTCGCCAGCATGACCCAGCTCCGCGCATCGACGGGAAGGTGGGTGAGATTGGCGAAGGGTGCCAGCATGAGAACGCCGACGCAGACCTGGATCAGGGCGATCAGGTGCGGCGGCGTGCCTTTGAGCTTCTTGGTGACGATAGCCGCAACGGCCCAGAAGAAAGCCGCGGCCAGCGCCATCGCAATGCCGGCAAAGTAATCCGTACCATGATCGCCTGCATCGGGCGCGGCCTGCACGATCAGCAGCATGCCGGCGAAGGCGATGCCGAGCCAGGTCAGCTTGGTCACCGTCAGCCGTTCGGAGAAGAAGAGCGCGCCAAAACCCACCAGCATGAAGGGCTGCGTATTGTAGACAGCAGTGGCGATCGAGATCGACGCGCGAGAAAACGCGCTGAACAGCAACAGCCAGTTGATAACGATGGCAGCACCGCCGAGCGCCGCGATCGCGACAATGCGAAGCGACAGCCTGCCGCGCAGCAGCCCAAGCGCCGCGCAGATGATCAGCAGCGTTACCGCACCGAAAGCACAGCGCCAGAACACCACGTCCATGATGGGCTGGCCGGAAAGGACGACGAACCAGCCGATCGTGCCGAGGATCGCCATCGCCGCCGTCATTTCGATCGTGCCGCGTACCGTGTTGTCCATGGATGCTCCTGAAACCCGTTGAGATTTTATAATCCCACAGCGGATCGGGTCTTTCCATGACTTCTAGCTGGTGATATGCATGAAATACCTAATTAAATTAGGTAAGGATCGGCTTTTGCTTGGAATTGTAAAATGCTGGACGAGCTCGATAGAAAGCTCCTCGATATCCTGGTCAAGGATTCACGGACCTCGCTGAAGGAACTGGCGCTGCAGGTCGGGCTGTCGTCGCCAAGCGTTTCGGAGCGGCTTCGGCGGCTTGAGGATCGCGGCGTCATCCGCGCGTTCACTATCGACATCGATCCGCAGGCGCTCGGCTACGCCTTGCAGGCGATCGTTCGCATCCGGCCATTGCCGGGCAAGCTGCACATCGTCCAGAAGCTGATCGAGGAAATCCCGGAATTCGGCGAATGCGACAAGGTGACGGGCGATGACTGCTTCGTTGCCCGGCTGTTCGTCCGCTCGATCGGGGAGCTCGACGGGATTCTCGACCGCATCGCCGACAAGGCCGAAACCAGCACCGCCATCATCAAGGCGCAGCCGATCCGGAGACGCCCGCCGCCGCTCGACATGCCAAACATGTGACGGGTTTCGGTGGCGTGGCCCACATATTTGCGGTCGCGGTCTGGCCATTTCTGGTCTATTCCAGAGTTCAACTTTCCCTCCAGCGTCCTTTCCCATGACAGGCCTGCTCGTCGATCCCTGGTTCTATGCCGCGGCCATTCCGGCCGTCATCCTCGTCGGCCTGTCGAAAGGCGGCTTCGGCGGCGCCGTCGGCTTTGTCGGCGTGCCATTGATGGCGCTGACCATGCCGCCGGTTCAGGCTGCCGCAATTCTTCTGCCAATTCTGTGCCTGATGGACATTGTCTCGGTGTGGACGTGGTGGGGTATCTTCGACCGCAAGATGCTGGCCGACATGATGCCGGGTGCCGTGATCGGCATTGCCCTTGGCTGGCTGACGGCGGCACTTGTAACCGAAGAGATGGTGCGGCTGATCGTCGGCGCGGTTGCGTTGATCTTCGTGCTGCGCTGGCTCTATTTGCAACTTCGCCACGGTGCCGGCCACGCGGCGGAGCCCAACCGCGTCGCCGCCGGCTTCTGGGGTACTGTTGCCGGGTTCACCAGCTTCGTCGCCCATGTCGGCGGCCCGCCTTTTCAGGTCTATGCGCTGCCGATCAGGCTCGATCCGAAGGTGCTGTCGGGCACCGCGGCGATCTTCTTCGCCGTCACCAACGCGCTGAAGCTCATCCCTTATTTCGCGCTCGGCCAGTTCGACACCACCAATTTGACCGCGTCGGCGGTGCTGATGCCACTGGCGCCGCTGTCGACAATCGCCGGCGCCTGGCTGGTGCGGCGGATGCGGCCGGAGCTGTTCTATCCCTTCACCTATGCGACCGTGGCAGTCGTCGCGGTCAAGCTTCTGTGGGACGGCATCGCCGGCCTCCTGTAAGACGGCGGCCCCATTCGGCCGCCGCCGGATTCCTTACACCTCAGGCGGCACTCGGCAGCAGCTGCCGCGTCCTGCCAAGCGCCAGGGCAATGCCGGTTGCCAGTACGAGCGCCATGCAGCCCAGAATGGTGATGTCGTGCAGCGTCGGCTTCAGCACCATGTCCGCGATGATCACCAGCATCACCGAATAGTCGAAGCGCGCGGCGCTGAGGACGCGCTGGCCCTGGGCAAGCACTGCCGGCGTCACGCCCTCCTTGGCGATCATGCCTGCCATGCGGTCGGCAGTCGGCTTGAAGATGAACATGCCGATGCAGAAGGTCGTCGCATAACCGGCAAGGCCGATCAGCACCCACAGATCGGAAAAGCCGATCCAGAAGCCGCACATGATGAGCCCGAAGAGCAATGTCAGCATCGACATCGGCGCGAAGAACCGGTTGCCGAGCTCGCCGGTAGCGCGCATCGCCTGCAGCATGCCTTCGACGTTTCCAGCGCGGTCGGCGCGTACCGCGAGCAGCATCAGCGTGAAGCCGCCGCCGACCCAGAGGATCGCCGAGACGATGTGCAGAAATTTAACGGCCGAGTACCAGTCCATTATTCGCTCCTTGAGAGATTTGATGATTTGCCGGAGCGCAAGGTTTGCTCCGCCTCGTTGCGAGGAGCGGGCGTTTACCGCGGCGCCTGTTTCGGAACGATGTCGCGCGGCGAGCGGATCTGTTTCGGTATGTCGGTCACGACCTGGAGGCAAGCGCGTCGCCCCGACTTTCCAGCCGGTGGTGAGAACGGCAGCTTAGCCAGTCAGCTGTGCTGTTACGGCACAGATGCTGGGCGCTTGATCAAAAAATATGCCCCGCGTTAAGGGTTCGTTAAGCTTTACAGGCGTTTACTATGTCCATCCAGTGATCTGGATTCTTACCGAGTGGTTGGAGCCACTTTGTTTGACGCCTCCCTGTTAAACTCCTGAGAGCCGCCTTATCCGCGGCTCTTTTTTTGTCCGCCGGCATGGGCGTCCTCCGGCTAAATGCGGCCGTTAACCGTTTGTTAAACATGTGCTTGCCTTCGCTGGCAGCGAAGCGCATTTTCAAGCTTCAGTCGTTTAGGCTGCCGGATATGGCAGCCAAGAGCCGAATCGGCCGGCTGTCAGGCAAGTGCAGGGGCGTAGCGATGAACGAGCCTTCGAAGGCGAGCGCGAAAACCATCAAGCTGGCGGAGCGCCGGGTTTTCTCCCAATCCTTCAAGCCGCTCTATCAGGAAGGCATGGGCCTGGTCGAGCAGGCGGCCGAATATCTCGACGGCAAGGGCCGCGCCGAGGCCAAGAAGCTGTCGAGGCTGGCGGCGACGCTTTATGCGGCCGAATCGATGCGGCTGACCACCAGGCTGATGCAGGTCGCCTCGTGGCTGCTTTTGCAGCGGGCGGCGAATTCCGGCGAGATGACCCGCGATCAGGTGGCCTCAGAAAAATCCAAGGTGCGTCTCGACACCGCCTCCGCGCATGAGGAGGCGCCCGGCTGGGCCGAGCTGCCGAAGGATTTCATCGACCTCGTCAACCGTTCGCTGCGGCTGCAGGCGTTGGTGCGCCGGATGGACGAGGAGATCTATGGCGGCCTCGCCGAGGTGCCGCCGTCGAGCCGTCGCGTCAATCCGGTCTCAGACCAGATCACGCTGCTAAACACGGCTTTCGCCCGCGGCTGAGAGAACGTTTCATAATTCTACTCCGGCGACCATCTAGACTAACCGCGAAGGGATGGGCTCGCGATCATCAGGCGAGGAGAATCACGCAGCAGCAGGCGCGATCCGACCTCCACGATAGACCTGATCGCTGGGAGCAGCTCCTGCCCCAATGACGTCAGCTCATACTCCACGGTCGGCGGCGATGTCGGCATCACGTGGCGTGCGAGGACGCCGCGCTCCTCGAGATCGCGCAACCTGCCGGTCAGCACCTTCGCCGAAATGGCTGGGATATCGCGGCGCAATTCGGAGAACCGGCGCGGGCCGTCGCTCAAGGACCAGAGCACCTCGGGTGTCCAGCACCCGCCAAGCAGCGCCATGCACCTCGACATTGGGCAGCCGGGAAGCGCCTTCACCTTCGTTCGCATCCTGAGGACCATCGCGCATCTTCCATGGGAGTTTCCAGTTGGTTACCGGAAAATGATGGTAACTACAAGATACGTGGTTTCCGATGGTAACGAGAGCCGCTATCTGAGGCTCTCAATCCATCCAACCACGAAATGGACAGAACGATGTACGCAATAACTGGAGCAACAGGACAGCTTGGCCGTCTCGTGATCGACGCACTGCTGAAGACAGTTCCGGCCAGCCGGATCGTTGCGGCGGTTCGTGATCCGGCAAAGGCCAGCGATCTTGTCCAACGCGGCGTAGTCGTGCGGGAGGCGGACTATAATCGTCCCGACACGCTCCCGATGGCGCTGGCCGGCGTCGATAGACTGCTGCTGATTTCCTCGACCGAAGTCAGCGGCCGCTTGCCGCAGCATCGGTCAGTGATCAAGGCCGCCCAACGGGTGGGGGTTTCGCTGATCGCTTACACAAGCATGCTGCATGCGGACACGTCTCCCGCGAGGCTCGCGGTCGAACATCGGCAGACGGAGGAGGTCATCGCGGCCTCCGGCCTACCCGCCGTCATCCTGCGCAACGGCTGGTACACCGAGAACCATCTGATGGCACTCCCGGCGGCTCTGGAGCACGGCGCCTTCATCGGCGCAGCAAATGAGGGGCGCTTCTCGTCCGCGGCGCGGCAGGATTATGCCGAGGCCGCGGCCGTGGTGCTGACGAGCGAGGATCAAGCAGGGAGGACTTACGAGCTCGCCGCGGACCAAGCCTTCACGCTCGCCGAGCTTGCGGCGAAGGTCTCGCGGCAATCGGGCAAGGCGATCGCCTACAACGATCTTGCCGGGGCGGCCTATGAGGGTGTGTTGACAGGCGCCGGGCTGCCCGCCGATCTCGCCGCTATCCTGGCCGATGCCGACATTGCAGCCTCACGCGGAGCGTTGTTCGATGACGGCGGCGCCATGAGCCGGCTGATCGGTCGACCGACAACGCCACTGGAGAGCGTCGTTGCGGCAGCATTGCGCGGCTGAAACCGAGATGGCTGTCACATCCGCCAAAGGATCAGAGGACCGTCTGTCGCTCGCGCCAACAGTTATTCAAACGACTAGACCAGCGCAGCCTTCTGCGCTTCCGGTGCTCGCGTACTTATGTACGCTCCGCTCCGGTTCTCGAAAACCACGCTATCTGTCTCGCCAGAGCGAATTCTCAAACATTCTCTAAACCAGACTCGGCTTGCTGTTTCTGGTTTGTTCACATTTCGCTGGCATCGCTGCTCGCCGGGGTTAAAGTTGACGGATGGGGGAAGCGATTCGCATCATCGGCATCGATCCAGGGCTGAGGCGCACCGGCTGGGGCATAGTCGAAAGCCTCGGCAATTCGCTGCGCTTCGTCGCTTCCGGCACGGTGCGGTCCGACGACAAGGCCGCCCTGGCGCTGCGTCTTTGCCAATTGCATGACGGGCTCGCCGAGATCCTGCATGCCGCGATGCCGCACGAGGCGGCGGTCGAGCAAACTTTCGTCAACAAGGACGCCGCAGCGACGCTCAAACTCGGCCAGGCACGCGGCATCGCCATGCTGGTGCCGGCGCGTGCCGGCCTTGTCGTTGCCGAATATGCGCCAAACGCTGTCAAGAAGGCGGTGATCGGCGTCGGCCATGGCGACAAGAAACAGATCCACATGATGGTCAAGGTGCTGATGCCGAAGGCGACTTTCGACACCGACGACGCCGCCGATGCGCTGGCCATCGCCATCTGTCACGCGCATCACCGGCAGAGCATCGCCTACAGGATGGCGGCGCTGGCCGGATAAGTATGTTCTTGACTTGTTCTCCAGTGGGCAATAAGTAATACCAACGAGGTATTACCATGCGCGTTACCACCAAGGGCGAAGTGACCATCCCGAAGGAAATACGGGATCATCTGGGTATCGGCCCGGGCTCGGAGGTGGAGTTCGTCCCCACCGAGGACGGGGCTCGTGTCATAGCCGTCGACGAAAACATGTCGGAGGAGGAAGCCTCGCGCAGATTCAGCCAGATGCTCGATGGTATGGCCGGTACGCTGGATCTGGGAGGCTTGACGGCGGATGAATATGTGGAATGGCTGAGGGGCCCACGTGAAGATCTCGACATTGATTGACACAAATGTCTTGATCGACGTTTGGGGTCCTGCCGGACGGGAGACGAAATGGTCGGCATCCGCGATTACCGCATGCCGGCGCGACGGCGCACTCGTAATCAATGCAATCGTCTGGTCCGAGCTCGCGCCGTTGATTGCGACCGAACAGGCTCTTCGTCAAGCAGCCGACATGCTCAAGATGGATCGCGAATTTCTGCCGTGGGAAGCAGCCTTCCTCGCTGGTGTCACGCACTCGCGCTATCGCCGCGCCGGCGGCATTCGCGAACGAACCTTGCCGGATTTTTTTATTGGAGCCCATGCGGTTGTCGCTGGGCATCGCCTGCTGACGCGCAATGCTGCGCGCTATCGCGGCTATTTCCCGGACCTCGATATCATCTCTCCGGAAACCCACCCGGCATGATCGGCACGCTCAAATGATCGGCAAGCTAAAAGGCACGCTGGATGAGATCGACGAGGATTTCTGCATCGTCGACGTGCATGGCGTCGGCTATGTCGCCTACTGCTCGGCGCGCACGCTGGCGGCATTGCCGCGGCCGGGCGAGGCGGTCGTGCTGTTCATCGAGACCTATGTGCGCGAGGACATGCTGCGGCTCTATGGGTTCCAGTCGGTGCTGGAGCGCGAATGGTTCCGGCTGTTGATGAACAATGTGCAAGGCGTCGGCGCCAAGGTGGCGCTGGCCATCCTGTCGACGCTGGCGCCGGCCGATCTCGCCAATGCGATTGCGTTGCGCGATATCGCCATGGTCAGCCGTGCGCCGGGCGTCGGCAAGAAGGTGGCGGAGCGCATCGTCACCGAATTGAAGAACAAGGCGCCGGCCTATGCGGGCACTGCCTCGGGCACCATCAGCCTGAAGCAGGAGCTCGGCGAGGGCGTCGCCTCGGCGCCGATCACCGACGCCGTCTCGGCGCTGGTCAATCTCGGCTATTCGCGCGACACCGCCGCCAATGCGGTGGCGGCGGCGCTGAGGACGGCAGGCGAAGAGGCGGACGCGTCGAAGCTGATCCGCTTCGGGCTGAAGGAGCTGGCACGCTGAGACGTTGCTGGAAAGTGAAATTCCAACTACTATCTGATCGGTAAGAATTTTTTGCAGGAGTAAGAATATGGGCGCATATGCCAGTCTGACCTCCAAGGGACAGCTCACGATTCCAAAGGACGTCCGCGACGCCTTGTCGCTCAAGACGGGCGACACGATCGCCTGGACGGTGATGGATGGCTATTTGGTCGGGACGCCGCGCAATCTCGACTTCGCCGACCTAGCCGGATTTCTCGGCGATCCACCCGGCGGTCCCGCTTCCCTGGAAGAGATCGATGCGGCTGTGAGGGAGGCCGTAGGCCAGCACGTTGTTGGTGACAAGCCACAGGGCGGAAAAGAGGGCGACGCGTGACGTCGATAGGTATCGATACTAACGTTCTGCTTCGAATGGTGCTGAACGATGATGCCGAGCAACAGGCCAAGGCTCTCGCCTTCGGTAAGAGCCTCAGCGGCGACAAGCTCGGCTTTGTGAGTTTGATTGTGCTGGTGGAATTCAGTTGGTCACTGCTTTCGCGTTACCGGCAGCCAAAGGAGCAGATACTGGCCGCGATCCAGAGATTGCTCAAGATCAAGACGCTGGTGTTTGAGGATTTCGATGCCATCGTGATCGCGCTCGAACGATCGAATTCGAGCCAGGTCGACTTTGCTAATGCGCTGATAGCCGAGCACAATCGAAATTTCGGTTGCTCGCATACGGTCACGTTCGACCAGCGGACTGCAAGGTCCATTACCGGTATGGAACTGCTCGCATGAGCCTTTCGCCACGCCTCATTGCTCCCGACAGACGCGGCGAGGACGCCGAGCAGACCTTGCGGCCGCAGACGCTTGGCGACTTTGTCGGCCAGGCGGCGGTGCGGGCCAATCTCAAAGTCTTCATCGAAGCCGCTAAGGGGCGCAGCGAAGCGCTCGACCATGTGCTGTTCGTTGGCCCGCCTGGCCTCGGCAAAACGACGCTGGCGCAGATCATGGCGCGCGAGCTTGGCGTCAATTTCCGCTCGACCTCGGGTCCGGTCATCGCCAAGGCCGGTGATCTCGCGGCGCTGCTCACCAACCTCGAAGACCGCGACGTGCTGTTCATCGACGAGATCCACCGGCTCAACCCGGCGGTCGAGGAAATCCTCTATCCGGCGATGGAGGATTTCCAGCTCGACCTGATCATCGGCGAGGGGCCGGCGGCGCGCTCGGTCAAGATCGACCTTGCCCGCTTCACGCTTGTCGCCGCCACCACCCGGCTCGGCCTGTTGACCAACCCGCTGCGCGACCGGTTCGGCATTCCGGTGCGGCTCAATTTCTACTCGGTCGAGGAACTCGAGCAGATCGTGCGGCGCGGCGCCCGCATCCTTGCCATGCCGCTCGGCGACGACGGTGCTTTGGAGATCGCCCGGCGGGCGCGCGGCACGCCGCGCATCGCCGGCCGACTGTTGCGCCGGGTGCGCGACTTCGCCAGCGTAGCCGGCGACGGCCATGTCGACCGCAAGATCGCCGATGAGGCGCTGACGCGGCTGGAGGTCGACGGGCTCGGCCTCGACGCGCTCGACCGCCGTTATCTGTCGATGATCGCCCGGAATTTCGGCGGCGGGCCGGTCGGCATCGAGACCATCGCGGCCGGGCTTTCCGAGCCACGCGATGCCATCGAGGACATCATCGAGCCCTTTCTGATCCAGCAAGGCTTCATCATGCGCACCCCGCGCGGCCGCGTGCTGGCGGCCAATGCCTGGCGGCATCTCGGCCTCGACGCGCCGAAGGACCTGGCGCAGCAGCAGATCAGCCTGTTCCAGGAAGAGCCGTAAGTTCCGCTGCTTATGGCTTCGGTGCTGGCAGTTCCCCGGCCCAGCCCTCCAGGTCTTGATCATCGCCGGTCTATGCGCAAAACAGGTGTTGCTTGAAACAGGGCCTGTCGGGCCAAAAGGACAGCGCAATGGACGATCACGGTGAATCGGCATTGTCCGCCGGACTTTCCGGCGCGCTGACGGAATTCGGCCATCGACTGATGGCGCGGGTCTATTATGCAGACACCGATTTTTCCGGCGTCGTCTACCACGCGCGCTATCTCGAATTCTTCGAGCGCGGCCGTTCCGACTATCTGCGGCTGGCCGGCGTCCACCACACCGAGCTTGCCGACGGCAAGCATGGCGAGAAAATAGTCTGGGTGGTGCGGCGCATGGAGATCGACTTCCGCGGTTCGGCCCGCATGGACGACATCCTGACCATCGATACGCGCACCGACGAGATTTCCGGCGCCCGCATCGTCATGGCGCAACAGTTGAAGCGCGGCAGCGAAGTGCTGGTCGAGGCGCGTGTCGAAGCGGCGATCGTCGGCGAGAACGGGCGGCCGCGGCGCTTTCCCAAGGACTGGATCGCAGCCTTCATGCCCAGAACGCGCAAATAAAGGTTCAGAGGCGGACGATCCCGGAGCTCCCGGTCCAGGCCAGAATCGCGAGGCGGCCTATCAGGGCGCGGCAATGCGCCGCGCTGTACGTCCTAACCCATCCTTAACCATAACGGTCCATGAAGGGATTGGTTAAGATTGGGAGAATCCAAGCGCCTTCCTTTCACCAATATTTGCCCCGAAAAGGCCGCCAACGGTGCATTTGGGGTTATTCCGCAAGCCTAACGCGAACGGACCACAAGGGATGCCCATGGGCCAGCCGCCAGCCACGCCCGGAAAATCTTTAAGGACGTAACATGGAAAACATCGCTCTCGCCGAACCGGGCGCGCATTTATCGATTTGGGCCTTGTTCATGCAGGCCGGTTGGGTGGTCAAGCTGGTCATGATCGGGCTGCTTGGTGCCTCGATCTGGACCTGGGCGATCATCGTCGACAAGCTCGTCGCCTATGCCCGCATGCGGCTGGCGCTCAACCGCTTCGAACAGGTGTTCTGGTCGGGACAGTCGCTGGAAGAACTTTACCGCACGCTCGCCGACCGCAAGACGACCGGCATGAGCGCGATCTTCGTCGCCGCCATGCGCGAATGGAAGAAAAGCTTCGAGAAGGGCGCGAAATCGCCGCTCGGCCTGCAGACCCGCATCGACAAGGCGATGGATCTGGCGCTGACCCGTGAAATGGAAAAGCTTGAAGGGCGGCTCGGCTTTCTCGCCACCACCGGCTCGGCGGCGCCCTTCATCGGCCTGTTCGGCACGGTTATCGGCATCATGACCTCGTTCCAGGCGATCGCCGCCTCGAAGAACACCAGCCTCTCGGTGGTCGCGCCCGGCATCGCCGAGGCGCTGCTGGCGACGGCCATCGGCCTGCTCGCCGCCATCCCAGCCGTCATCGCCTACAACAAGCTGTCGTCCGACGCGAGCAAGATCGCGGTGCGCATGGAAGGGTTCGCGGATGAGTTCTCCGCCATACTCTCGCGCCAAATCGATGAAAAAGTCGCGCAGAAGGCCTGAGGAACGATCATGGGAATGTCCGTAAGCGCAGGTGGCGGAGGACGCGGCGGGCGCGGCCACAGGCGGCGCGGCCGCCATCACGCCTTGATATCGGAGATCAACGTCACGCCGATGGTCGACGTGATGCTGGTGCTGCTGATCATCTTCATGGTCGCGGCGCCGTTGCTGACGGTCGGCGTGCCGATCGACCTGCCGGATACCCAGGCCAAAGCGATGAACGCCGATACGCAGCCTATAACCGTGTCCATCAACTCGGCCGGTCAGATCTACCTCCAGGAAACCGAGATCCCGATCGAGGAGCTGGTGGCAAAGCTGCAGGCGATCTCGAAGACCGGCTATGAAGAGCGCATTTTCATCAGGGGTGACAAGTCCACCGACTATGGCACTGCCATGAAGGTGATGGCCCGCATCTCGGCTGCTGGCTACAAGAATATCGGCCTGGTTTCACTGCAGGAACAGGATCAGTAGACGCAAGATGAGGACCGGCCTCACCACATCGGTGATCTTGCATACGGTGGCGATCGCCTTCGGGCTGTTCACGTTGTCCTCGCCGCCCGCGATGCCTGCGTCCGATGCGGAATCGGTGTCGGTCGAGATCGTGCCGATGGAAGCGACGGCACAGGTCCTGCAAGGCGACAAGAAGGCTGTAATGCACGACAAGCCGGCGCCGGTACCGACGCAGCGTCCCGACATCGTTCCCGATGCCCAGAAAGTCGGCGATAACAGCGTCGACACCGACAAGCCGCCGACACCTGAGCCCAAGCCCCAGCCAGTCGACATGACGGCGGCTCCGCCACCCGCGCCGACGCCGGTCGAAAAGCCCAAGCCCGAGGACGTGCCGAAGCCGAAGGAAGAGCCGAAGCCTATTCCCGCTACGGAGGTGGCGCCGGTGCCGCAGCCGAAGGAAGAGGTCAAGCCCGAACCTGTCAAGCAGACCGAGCCCAAGCCGACGCCGGCCAAGGAGCCGACGCCCACGCCGCCGCAGGACAAGACTGCCGCGATCGATCCGCAGCCCGAGGTCAAGCCGGATGCCGTCGCCGAGGCGATTGCCAAGCAACCGCCAACCGAGGAGGCGCAGCTTCCGGACTCGGCGCCAGCACCCGAGGCTCGGCCAAAGCCGCAGCCGGCCCAGGCCGAGAGCGCCAAGGCACCGGAGCGCAAGGACGCCGACAAGCCGGTCAAGGAAGCCTCATCCAAGCCGAAATCGGACGACAAGCAATTCAACGCCGACGAGATTTCGGCTTTGCTCGACAAGCGCAAGCCGTCGGGCGGCGGCGCCAAGCGCTCGACCCAGCAGGCATCGCTCGGAGGCGAGAAGGATCAGGGCCAGAAGCTTTCGAAATCGGAGCAAGGGGCATTGGAGGCCCAGCTTGGTGGTTGCTGGACGCTTCCGGCAGGGCTCGAGGGTTCGGAGAATTTCGTCGTCGTGGTCCGGTTTAATCTGGACGCCTCCGGCAAGCTGGATGGCCGGCCGAGCGTTGAAAAGTCGAGCGGAAACCGCCCGTTTGACGAAAGCGCAGTGCGCGCGGTTCAGAAATGCGATGTGGCCGGCCTGCAGGTTCCAGCGGGCAAGCAAGACATCTGGTCCGACGTTCGGGTCACTTTTGACCCCAGGGAGATGCTCGGTCTTTAGGCCCGGCTCCCACAGAATCAGCGAAGAGAAGCGAGAAGACATGAAATCCATCCTCAAGCCGCTCCTGACGATCGCAGCGATGGCGCTGGGTATGACCGTTGCTGTCACCCTGCCGGCGCGGGCGCTCGTTGAGCTCAACGTCAATAAGGGCAATGTCGAGCCGTTGCCGATCGCCATCACGGACTTCCAGGGCGGCGATGCCCTCGGCGCCGAGATTTCCGGCATCGTCAGTGCCGACCTGAAACGCTCCGGCCTGTTCGCGCCGATCGACAAAAGCGCTTTCATTGAAAAGATCTCGAATCCGGATGCCACGCCGCGCTTCGAAGACTGGAAGGTGATCAATGCGCAGGCGCTGGTCACCGGCAGTGTCGGCAAGGAGGCTGACGGCCGCATTCGCGCCCAGTACCGGTTGTGGGACACGTTTGCCGGCCAGCAGATGTCGGGCGAGCAGTTCTTCGCCAACGACGCCAATACCAGGCGCGTCGCCCATATCATCGCCGATGCGATCTACGAGCGGCTGACCGGCGAGAAGGGCTATTTCGACACGCGCGTCGTCTTCATCGATGAGTCCGGTGCCAAGAATGCGCGCAAGAAGCGGCTTGCCATCATGGACCAGGACGGCGCCAACGTCCGCTATCTCTCGAACGGCAAATCGATCGTGCTGACGCCGCGCTTCTCGCCGAACCGGCAGGAAATCACCTACATGTCCTATGAAAGCGGTCAGCCGCGGGTGTACCTGCTGCAGATCGAGACGGGGCAGCGCGAGCTGGTCGGCAATTTCCCCGGCATGACGTTTGCGCCGCGCTTTTCGCCCGACGGCCAGAAGGTGATCATGAGCCTGCTGCGCGATGACGGCAATTCCAACATCTTCGCCATGGATCTGAGAAGCCGCTCGACGACCAGGCTCACCAACTCGACCGCCATCGATACCTCACCGTCCTACTCGCCTGACGGCAGCAAGGTGGTGTTCACCTCGGATCGCGGCGGCCGCGCGCAGATCTATGTGATGGGCGCCGACGGCTCGGGCCAGACCCGCATCTCGTTCGGCGACGGCGTCTATTCGACGCCGGTGTGGTCGCCGCGCGGCGATCTCATCGCCTTCACCAAGCAGACCGGCGGCGAATTCCAGATCGGCGTCATGCGCACCGACGGTTCGGGTGAGCGCATCCTGTCCACCGGCTTTCAGCAGGAAGGGCCGACCTGGGCGCCCAACGGCCGGGTGCTAATGTTCTTCCGCGATTCCAATGGCGGACCAAAACTTGTTTCGGTCGATCTCACCGGCCGCAACGAACAGTCGATCCCGACGGCGAACTTCGCCTCGGATCCGGCCTGGTCGCCGCTGCTGGAGTGATGGAAGAAGAACTGAGGAATTGAAGAACTGACGAACTGACGAGTTGAAGAACTGAAGAGTTGAAGAACTGAAGAATGGAGAAGGCAGGGGTCTACATCGAGCACGCGAGGGATTTAGAAGTCTATAAGCGTGCCTATGCGGTTTCCCTTGGGGTACACAGAGCCACGCTTGCTTTTCCGAAAATGGAGCAATACGCGCTCGCCGATCAACTACGTCGTTCCAGCAAGGCGATCTGCGCCAATTTGGCCGAAGGCTTTGCCAAACAGACTCACTCCAAGCCCGAATTCGCACGCTTCATTTCGATGGCCATAGGATCATGCAGTGAGGTGGAGACCTGGATTTCGTATGCGTTCGACCTCGAGTACATCACACAGGCGCAACGCGACGATTGGTTGCAATCCTATGCCCGCATCTACGGAATGCTGGTCAATCTCAGAGAGAAGCTGAGGTGATCTCTTTCCTCAATTCCTCAGTTCTTCAGTTCCTCAATTCCCTCTTTTTCATGTTTTGGCCGCATTTCCGCCTACGGTCCGCGCTCATTGTCGCCCCTCGGCAGAACGGTTGCGGACGGCAGCCGAAACCAAATTTTAACCGTGTTTCTTGAGCGCCGGTTAACCCAAACGTGGTTACTGGACGATCAATGAAATCACTCGAATTGCGAAGGAGAGGCGGCATGGGCCGTATCGCAGCACTTACCACAAACCCGGTCATGATCGCGCTGGTCGCTATGCTCGCGATCACCGGTTGCGCCTCGAAGAAGACGCCGAACAGCGCCGCCGATCTCGGCCTCAACGGCGCCGGCGCGGCAACGCCCGGGTCGGCCCAGGACTTTACCGTCAACATCGGCGACCGCATCTTCTTCGATACCGATTCGTCCTCGATCCGCGCCGATGCGCAGACGACGCTGTCGCGCCAGGCGCAGTGGCTGAACCAGTACAAGCAGTATGCCATCGTCATCGAAGGCCATGCCGACGAGCGCGGCACGCGCGAATACAATCTGGCGCTCGGCGCCCGCCGTGCTGCCGCCACACGCGACTTCCTGGTCGCCAAGGGTGTTTCGGCGCAGCGCCTGAAGACCATTTCCTACGGCAAGGAGCGTCCGGTCGCGGTTTGCGACGACATCTCCTGCTGGTCGCAGAACCGCCGCGCCGTAACCACACTGGGCGGCGCCGGTTCTTGATCGGCATAAATGCAACACTTGGTGCGAAAGGCGGCCAAAAGGCCGCCTTTTTCATATCTGCTCGCTCCAAACAAAATTTGGCCGAAGTCTCACGTCCTGTTAAGAGCCGAGAGCGTCTGGCTAGTCCCCGGTTGACTGGTCTACTTCGAATGAGAGGCGCGCAACAATGGTTTCACGGCGAGAGGCACATGCATTTCAGATCGGTCTTGAGCGGCACGCTTGCGCTGCTGCTCGTATCAAGTATCGCGGCACTTGCTGACGGGGCAAACGGCACCGGGCAGTCATCGGAAAGCGGTTTTTCCTTCCACCTGCCGACGATCAAACTGCCCGGCATTTTCGGCGAAAAGAAAAAGCCGGATCAGGTTCAATTCGCGCAACAGGATGGCACCGGCACTCCGGCGCTGGAGGAACAGCTCCGGCAGATGAATGGCAAGATCGAGGAACTCAATTTCCAGGTCCTGCAGATGCAGGAGCAGATCCGCAAGCAGCAGGAAGACAACGAATTCCGCTTCCAGCAGTTGGAAGGCGGTCCGCAAGGCGCGCAGCAGCCGGCCGAGCAGAAGAAGTCCGAGGCGGCGCCTAGCAGCGACAGCCCCAGCGGCGACAGTAACGTGGCGGAGGCGCCGGGGACGCCGGCTCCGGCCGATGCGGGCAAGGCGGCAGACGGCGACAAGAGCGTCGAGGACGTCATCGTCGAATCGCCCAGCGGCGATCCCGGCAAGCTGATCCCCGGCGCGCCGCCCAAGACGTTCGGCACCATCACCGTCGACAAAAACGGCAATGTCGTCGAAGCCGACGGCAATGCGCAGGCGAATGCGCCGGAGCAGAATACGGCCCCAGCCAACGGCGCCAGCGCAGCCGGCAACAAGGCCGGTAAATCCGACGATACGGTGGTCGCGGCACTCCCGTCGACCAACGATCCGGAGGAGCTTTACCGCAACTCTTACCAGTTCATCCTGTCGGGCGACTACAGCACCGCCGAACAGGGTTTCCGCGACCATATCGCCCGTTTTCCCAGAGACGCCAAGGCGGCGGACGCGCATTACTGGCTCGGTGAATCGCTGCTCGGCCAGCAGAAATACCGCGATGCGGCCGAGACTTTCCTCGCTGCCAGCAAGGACTATCCCAAGGCCAAGAAAGCGCCGGACATGCTGCTGAAGCTCGGCGTTTCACTGGTCGGGCTGAAGCAGCGCGACGTGGCCTGTGCCACCTTCAGCGAGATCGGCAAGCGCTACCCCGATATTTCCGGCGCGCTCAAGGAGCGAGTCAAGCAGGAAAGGGCGCTCGCGGCGTGCTAGTATTTCTGTTGCATGTCGTTGCCCCAAAACCGGGTCCACTTTTGGACGACATGCATGACGCTCGACACCGAGCCTGACCTTTCGGATTTTTCGCAGATCGACTTTTCCAACGGCGCTGTTGCAGCCGTGTCCGGCGGCAGCGACTCGACCGCCCTCCTCCTCCTCCTCAAAGCCCATCTCGACCGTAACGCCACGGCAACGAAATTGCTGGCGGTGACGATCGATCACCAATTGCGGCCGCAAGCGGCAGCGGAAGCGCAAGCCGTGGCCAGGCTGTGCGCGGCGCGCGGCATTGCCCATCGCATCCTCGCCTGGTCGGGGCACAAACCATCGACCGGCCTGCCCGCCGCCGCGCGCGAGGCGCGCTACCGGCTGCTCGCCGAGGCCGCCGAAGCGGCAGGCATCGGCCTGATCCTGACCGGGCACACCGCCGACGACCAGGCCGAGACCGTGCTGATGCGGCAAGCGCGCGACGAGTGGGCGCGTGACGAGTGGGCACGTGACCAGCAGGCAAGTGATGGAGGGGCAAGTGATGAAGGGCAAAGCGACGACGGGCCGCGCGACGAAGGGCGGGGCCTTGCCGGCATGGCGCCGGCAACCCTCTACGAGTGGCGGCACTGGATCGTGCGGCCGCTGCTCGGCATAAGGCGTGCTGAGCTGCGCGAATTCCTGCGGCGTGAACAGGTTGCCTGGATCGAAGATCCGACCAATGCCGACACCGCTTTCGAGCGGCCGCGCGTCCGCGCAGCACTTGCCGAAGGCGATGGTACGCCTCGCGTGGCTGAAGCGATAGCGCTGGCCAGAAAGGCGGCGGCCGAGCGTGAGCAGTTAGGACATCGCGCGGCCATGCTGATCCGCAGCTTGGCCTCCAGGCCGGCCGCCGGCCTCGTCCGCCTCGATCGGGATTTTGCGACAGCCGCCGACAGCCGGGCGGCCATTTATGCGCTGCGCATCCTGCTGGCGGCGACCGGCGGCACCGCCTTCCTTCCCGACCAGGCCCGCAGCGAAGCCCTTTTCGGCCGGTTCCGCACTGGGCCGCTTTGTGCCACATTGTCGCGGACCGTGATCGATGCCCGGCGTACCGGCATCTTTCTGCACCGCGAATTGCGGGATCTGCCGCCCGCTGTTGCGCTTTCCGGCAATGCGCTTTGGGACTGCCGCAGACGGATCACATTGGGCGACAGTTCAGGTGCATTGTTGATCGCGCCGCTGTTGGTAGCACCGCTCGGGGCGGCTCTTGCCGCAAAGCGGGCAATTGAAGGGCGTGGCACGCCGGCAAGCCTTGTACGTGCCGCCTTGGCCGCCGAGCCGGCGCTATGGCAGGATGGCGAATGCCTTGGTTTGCTCGGGGAAGGCCCGGGTTTGCCCGGGGAAGGCCCGATGCCGGCGGCTGTCGCCGCATATCCGGCAGTCGCGCCCTTCGCCCGTTTCCTGCCGTCCTTCGATCTGGCGCCGGCCGATGCCGTCGCCGCCTTGCTTGGCGCGGCGCCGGTTCCAGCCTCGCCATTCGGTGGCCACAGTGCCGGCCTACCACGGGCGAATGCTTAACCGAGACCTGCTGTTATGCTTGGCAAGGGGGAACGCTCTCCCTATGTTAGGGCCAAGTTTCCTCTCACGACGCGTGTCCGCCCAGCGGCGCCAACGGGACAATTGATGAATCCGAATTATCGCAACCTCGCGCTCTGGGCGATCATAGCGGTCCTGCTCATCGCTCTCTTCAATCTTTTCCAGACGCCGCAGACGCGTGGAGCCTCGAGCGATGTTCCCTATTCGCAGTTCCTGCAGGAAGTCGCGGCGGGACGGATCAAGTCGGTGACCATTGCCGGCGCCCGTATCTCCGGCAATTATACGGACAGTTCCAACGGCTTCCAGACCTATTCGCCTGGGGACCCGTCGCTGGTTTCGCGGCTGCAGGACAAGAACGTCACCATCAATGCGCGTCCTGAGTCCGACGGCTCCAATTCGCTGTTCGGCACCCTGATCTCCTGGCTGCCGATGATCCTCATCCTCGGCGTCTGGATATTCTTCATGCGCCAGATGCAGTCCGGGTCCGGCCGCGCCATGGGCTTCGGCAAGTCGAAGGCCAAGCTTTTGACCGAAGCACATGGCCGCGTCACCTTCCAGGATGTCGCCGGCGTCGACGAAGCCAAGGAAGATCTGGAAGAGATCGTCGAGTTCCTTCGCGACCCGCAGAAATTCCAGCGGCTCGGCGGCAAGATCCCGCGCGGCGTGCTGCTCGTCGGTCCTCCCGGAACCGGCAAGACGCTGCTCGCCCGCTCGGTCGCGGGTGAAGCCAACGTGCCGTTCTTCACCATTTCGGGCTCGGACTTCGTCGAGATGTTCGTCGGCGTCGGCGCAAGCCGCGTCCGCGACATGTTCGACCAGGCCAAGAAGAACGCGCCTTGCATCATCTTCATCGACGAAATCGACGCGGTCGGCCGCCATCGCGGCGCCGGCCTCGGCGGCGGCAATGATGAACGCGAGCAGACGCTGAACCAGCTGCTGGTCGAGATGGATGGCTTCGAATCCAACGAAAGCATCATCCTGATCGCCGCCACCAATCGGCCAGACGTGCTCGATCCGGCGCTGCTGAGGCCGGGCCGCTTCGACCGCCAGGTGGTGGTGCCGAACCCCGACATCGTCGGCCGCGAGAAGATCCTGAAAGTGCATGTGCGCAACGTGCCGCTGGCGCCCAATGTCGACCTCAAGGTGATCGCGCGCGGCACGCCGGGCTTTTCCGGCGCCGATCTGATGAACCTGGTCAACGAATCCGCCCTGATGGCGGCGCGGCGCAACAAGCGCCTCGTCACCATGGCCGAATTCGAGGACGCCAAGGACAAGATCATGATGGGCGCCGAGCGCCGCTCGTCGGCGATGACGCAGGCGGAGAAGGAGCTGACCGCCTATCACGAGGCCGGCCATGCCATCCTGGCGCTCAACGTGCCGTCGGCCGATCCGCTGCACAAGGCGACCATCATCCCGCGCGGCCGGGCACTCGGCATGGTCATGCAGCTGCCGGAAGGCGACCGCTATTCGATGAGCTACAAATACATGATCTCGCGCCTCGCCATCATGATGGGCGGCCGTGTCGCCGAGGAGTTCAAGTTCGGCAAGGAGAACATCACCTCCGGCGCCTCCTCCGATATCGAGCAGGCGACCAAGCTGGCGCGTGCCATGGTGACGCGCTGGGGCTTCTCCGACAAGCTCGGCCATGTCGCCTATGGCGACAACCAGGAGGAGGTGTTCCTCGGCCATTCGGTGGCGCGCACGCAGAACATCTCGGAAGAGACGGCGCAGATCATCGACGCCGAAGTGCGCCGGCTGATCGACGAGGCCTATTCGACGGCAAGGTCCATCCTGACCAAGAAAAAGAAGGAATGGATCGCGCTGGCGCAGGGCCTGCTCGAATACGAGACGCTGTCCGGCGAGGAGATCAAGCAGCTGATCGCCGGCAATAAGCCCGCGCGCGACCTTGGCGACGACACGCCGCCGAGCCGCGGCTCGGCCGTGCCGAAGTCCGGCCGCCGCAAGAAGGGCCCCGAGCCCGAAGGCGGCATGGAACCCCAGCCATCAAGCTAGGCTCCGGCCCAGGAGAGATCGACTTCGAAACGCCGCGGCTCTAACGCGGCGTTTTCTCTTGGGGAATGCGACCCTTCCTGCATCGCTGGAAATTGGCGAAAGTGACGATGACGGCCAATCTCCCCCACGAGGGGCAGATTGGCAGCGGCGCCGCTTGCGCGCGGATGGCGCTCCTCGCACGTGTTCGGCAGCAAAAAAAGCCCGCGAACCTTGCGGCTCGCGGGCTCATGTCGTCGGATGGTGGCGCCGGTCAGCTCTTCAGCTTGGCGTTGCAGAGGCTGTAGAAGCCGCCGCCTTTCTGGATCCACCTGAGGCCGCCCAGCGTGTTGGCGTCCTTGTTGGCGTAGTAGAGGTCGAGGCAGGTGTGCATGCGGCCCTTGGCCGGGGTCTCGGTTGCATACTTCTTGGAGATCGCCGTCGGGAATTTCACGCCCTGGGGGGCGGTGATGGTCGGCGGTTGCGGATCGCCGGTGTACTTGGCATCGGGAGCCGGCAGGGTGTCGTCGTCGGCTGCGCCGGCGCCGCATTGGCTCTTGCGGAAGTCGTTCCACTTCATGCCATTCAGCGTGTTGCCGGCCTTGGCAGCCTGATATTTGGCGCTGCAATCCGCCATGCTGAGGCCTTTGCCGGTATCGGTCGCGGCGGCTGTCGTCGCCTTGGCAGGTGCCGCGGCAGGCTGTGCGGCTGCAGTTGCGCCGGCGGCGCATTCACTCTTGCGGAAGTCGTTCCATTTCATGCCGTTGAGCGTGCCGGCAGCCTTGGCGGCCTGGTATTTGGTGCTGCATTCCTTGGCCGTCAGCCCAGGCGCCGCGTCATCGCTGCTGGCCGCCGGTGCTTTGGTCGTGGCGGCGGGTTGTGCGGCTGCCGTCGCGCCGGCGGCGCACTGGGTCTTGCGGAAGTCGTTCCACTTCATGCCGTTGAGCGTGCCGGCAGCCTTGGCGGCCTGGTATTTGGTGCTGCACTCCTTCGCCGTCAGGCCCGGCGCCGCATCGTCGGCGGCGGCTGCCTTGGTCGTGTCGGCGGCCTTGGCAGTGGCTTTGGCTGGCGCGGGTTCGGTTGTAGCGGCGGTGGCATCGGTGCCGCATTGGGCCTTGCGGAACTGGTTCCAGTTCTGCCCGCCAAGCGTTCCCGCATCCTTGGCCGCGTTATACTTGGTGCTGCACTCGGCCATGGTCAGCGCATTGGCAGGCGCCGCCAGGAATAAGGTCGCGACGGCAAGACCCGTCAAAGTGGCAAGTCGGTGGATGAGCATGCTTGTTCTCCCTACGGCGGTTCATGATATGTCCCAGTGCAGCAATAGCGCTCAACGGCTGGTTGCGCCAGATGCTAAGTAGCGTAGAGACAAATTTAGAAGTGCATTCTTTTCTTTAAGGTGATGAATTCGTTGCCGGGACTGTCTCCCGGCCAAGTTCGTCCGGGTGCATTGCACGGAGAGCGCGCATATGGCTGGTTCCCAGCGAGGACACTGCGTCGCATGACAGCCAGTCAAATCGGCGCGTGCGGCGGACCTGAGCCTACCGCTGTCTGGAGCAGCACGATGCGGATTCGGGTTCAAGGCCACACTGCCACAGACCAAAGGATACAGATGAGGTTTGAGTTGACGTTTCTGATGCTGCTGCCGCAACAAGGGCTCGGAACTTGAAAATCAACACACTAGCGTGACGCAAAACACACAAAACAATAATTTTCTAAGGATTGGTCGTCCATAATCATACAATGTGATGACGGGGCTTGGGCCATTTTATGGCATGAGATGCTCGGAAAGAACCATCGGGAAGCTGGCGAACATGGCAGGACATTATTTCGGTACGGACGGCATTCGTGGGCGCGCCAACAAGTTTCCAATGACGGCGGAGGTCGCCATGCGGGTCGGCATGGCCGCCGGCCTCTCCTTCCAGCGCGGCAGCCACCGCCACCGCGTCGTGCTCGGCAAGGATACCAGGCTTTCCGGCTACATGATCGAGAACGCGATGGTATCCGGCCTGTGCGCCGCCGGCATGGATGTCTTCCTGCTCGGCCCGATTCCGACGCCGGCTGTTGCCATGCTGGTGCGCTCGCTGCGCGCCGATATCGGCGTGATGATCTCTGCCTCGCACAACCCCTATTACGACAACGGCATCAAGCTGTTCGGCCCCGATGGCTATAAGCTGTCCGATGAGATCGAGGAGCGTATCGAGGGGATGCTCGACAAGGATATCGAACTGGCGCTCGCCGATTCCGATGGGCTCGGCCGCGCCAAACGCGTCGACGGCGTGCATGACCGCTATATCGAATTCGCCAAGCGCACGCTGCCGCGCTCGATGTCGCTGTCGGGCCTGCGCATCGTCGTCGATTGCGCCAATGGCGCCGCCTACAAGGTGGCGCCCGACGCGCTGTGGGAACTCGGCGCCGAGGTCGTTGCCATCAATGTCGAGCCCAACGGCTTCAACATCAACAAGGAATGCGGCTCGACTCATCCGGCCGGCCTGCAAAAGAAGGTGCACGAGGTGCGCGCCGATATCGGCATTGCGCTCGACGGCGATGCCGACCGCGTCGTCATCGTCGATGAAAACGGCGCGATCGTCGATGGCGACCAGATCATGGCACTGATCGCCGAGTCCTGGCACCAGAGCGGACGGCTGGCCGGCGGCGGCGTCGTCTCGACGGTGATGTCCAATCTCGGCCTCGAACGCTTCCTCGGCGACATGAACCTGCAGTTGCATCGCACCAAGGTCGGTGACCGCTATGTCGTCGAGCACATGCGTGCCCATGGGCTCAATGTCGGCGGCGAACAGTCGGGCCACATCGTGCTGTCCGATTTCTCGACTACCGGCGACGGGCTCGTCTCGGCGCTCCAGGTGCTCGCCTGCATCAAGCGGCATAACCGGCCGGTCAGCGAACTGTCGAAGAAATTCGAGCCGGTGCCGCAGCTTTTGAAGAATGTGCATATTTCCGGCGGCAAGCCGCTGGAGGAGGCGCCGGTCAAGGCGGCGATCGAAGATGCGCGCAATCGCCTCGGCAAGGCCGGGCGCCTGGTCATCCGGCCATCCGGCACGGAGCCGCTCATCCGCGTCATGGCGGAGGGCGACGACCCGCAGCTTGTCGAGTCCGTGGTCAACGACATCGTCGAGGTCATTTCGGAAACGCGCAGCGCCGCCTGATCTCCCTCCAATATCGGCTCAAAAGCCCGCCTTGCCGGCGGGCTTTTTTATTGGGTCGCGGCCAGCTCCGCCTGCAGCAACGGCCGCCAGATTGCTCCACTTTTAGAGATTCGTGGTTAATCAATACGGTTAAACGCCTTTTAACCTTTCCGATTCATTATCCACAACTGAAGTCAATCACATTTCGGGCGCGTTCGCCGTTCGAGGGTTCTCAGGGGTGATAAGCATGTTCAACACAGCAAGAATGGCTCTCCTGGCCGCGCTGTTTGCCGGCGCCGGGCCGGCATTCGCCGCCGATTTCGTCGAGCCGCCCGTCGTCGAGGAGGCGCCGCCACCGGTTGCCTACGAGCAGCCGGCCGACTTTGGCGGCTGGTATATCCGTGGCGACATCGACTATCACTGGTCGAAGTTTCGTGGTGGCGACTACATCACCTACGGTGTGGCGCCCCAGAGTCCCGGCAAGTTCGATACAGGCAAGCTGGATGGCGCCTTCTCGGCCGGCGGCGGTGTTGGTTACCAGATCGACGAGCATTTCCGCACCGATCTCACCTTGGACTGGATGAGCAAGTCCAAATTCCGCGGCTCGACCAACGGCTTCTGCGGCGTATTACAAACCCCTTGCACATCCGTCGACACCTCGTCCTATTCGGCGCTGCTGCTCTTGGCCAACGCCTATGTCGACATCGGCACCTGGCATGGCGTCACGCCTTATGTCGGTGCCGGCATCGGCGGCGCCTGGGTTAAGTGGGATACACTCCACAACGTCGACGATGACGGCGAGTTCGAGCATCACGGCGGCAAAGGCTGGCGTTTTGCCTATGCTGCCATGGCGGGCGCCTCCTACTGCCTGACCGACCGCGTCAAACTCGACGTCGGCTACCGCTTCAGCCACATCAATGGCGGCAAGATGTTCGACTACGCTTCGGATAGCAATGTCGGCCCGGGCTATGACCGCGGCATCAACGTGCACGAAGTGCGCGGCGGCCTGCGCTACCAGTTCGGCAGGTCGGACTGCGCGCCGCCGGAGCCTTACGTCCCGGAACCCGAGCCGGTCTACACGAAGTAGTCGCTTCGAAATCGAGGAATTCGTCGACCGCCCGGCTGATGCCGGGCGGTTTCGTTTGGCTGCCTAAAGATGCTGCGTTGCCCTGTAACACCGTCCAGCTCGAGGAGCGAAAACGGATCAAATCAATTGCTAACGCCTTGTTATCCTTAACCCGCACTTAACCACTATGGTTAACAATGCTGTCTGAAACGGCGCGCGATCGCGAATGCGCCAAGTTCGGGAGCCGAGGACCATGACATTCAAATCGCCTGTAGCACTGGCGCTTGCAGCAGTCGTCCTGGTGCCGCTGACGCCGGCGCTTGGCGCCGATTACGAACCGCCGGTCTATGTCGACCAGGCGCCCGACTATGTACCGGTCGAGGTTGGCTCGGGATGGTATCTGCGCGGCGATGTCTCCTATCTGGTGCAGAAGAGCTTCAAGGATAAGGATTTCGCCTTCACGCCTGCGAGCTTCGACGAAAAGGAAGATCCCATCTTCGCCAGCATCGGCTTCGGCTACCATTTCAATGACTATCTGCGCGCCGATCTCAATGTCGGCTATCTTCCCGGCAACAAGATCGACGTCGGCTATAACGACGGAACGACCGTGGCATCGGCGACCCTGAAGAACTATGCCTTCTCAGGCATACTCAACGGCTATGTCGACCTTGGCACCTATGTCGGAATCACACCTTATCTCGGCGCCGGTGTCGGTGTCGTGCAGAGCAAGCGTCGCCTGTCGGCGAGCTACTTCACCGACAACGCCGACCCCACCGACGATTTCGTCCGGCATGACAACAAGACCCAGTACTCCTTCGCCTACACGCTGAATGCCGGGCTTGCGTACCAAGTGTCCAAGAACGTCTCAGTCGATCTGGGCTATCAGTATTTTTCCGCGCCAGACGCCGAATATGTGACTGCCGAGAGTCTGACTTCTTTTCCGATCCGCAAAGGGATCAACAATCATCAAGTCAAAGTCGGACTACGCTACGATCTCTGGTAGGCTCGATCGAAGCCGAGGCGTTGACAATGGCGGGTCGCAGGCCCGCCGTTTGCGTTTGGCCCCCGGCAATATCCTGACAGCGACAAAAACTTTCCCCTTGACGCCGAAAGCCTGAACGCATATCGCCATCCGTGGGCCACCCCTCCCCAACGAGGGGCCACTATCTGGAAGGATAGACCACGATGACCACGCATACGAAGCCCGGATTCCGTCCGGCAAATCCCAATTTTTCCTCAGGTCCCTGTGCAAAACGCCCCGGCTGGTCGGTCGAGGCGCTCAAAAATGCCGCGCTCGGGCGCTCGCACCGCGCCAAGATCGGCAAGACCAAGCTCGAACAAGCGATCGAACTGAGCCGGGAAATCCTCCAGGTTCCGGCGGATTACCGCATCGGCATCGTGCCGGCCTCGGATACCGGCGCGGTCGAAATGGCGCTGTGGTCGCTGCTCGGCGAACGCGGCGTCGACATGGTCGCTTGGGAGAGCTTCGGCTCCGGCTGGGTCACCGATGTGGTCAAGCAGCTGAGGCTCGCCGATGTTCGCAGGTTAGAGGCGGACTACGGCGCACTGCCGGACCTGACCAAAATCGACTTCGACCGCGACGTGGTCTTCACCTGGAATGGCACGACGTCGGGTGTGCGCGTGCCCAACGGCGATTTCATCCCGGCCACCCGCAAGGGCCTGACCATCTGCGACGCTACTTCGGCGGCCTTTGCGCAACAGCTCGATTTCAGGAAACTCGACGTTGTCACCTTCTCCTGGCAGAAGGTGCTGGGCGGTGAGGGCGCGCACGGAATGCTGATCCTCAGCCCGCGCGCCGTGGAACGCCTGGAAAGCTACAAACCGGCCTGGCCACTGCCGAAGATCTTCCGTCTCACCTCGGGCGGCAAGCTGATCGAAGGCATCTTCAAGGGCGAGACGATCAACACGCCGTCGATGCTGTGCGTCGAGGACTATCTCGACGCGCTGCGTTGGGCGAAGTCGATCGGCGGCCTCGACGCGCTGGTCACCAGAGCGGATGCCAATGCCGCCGTTCTCGATCGCTTTGTCGGAAAATCTTCCTGGCTCGGCCATCTTGCCGTAGACCCGGCGACGCGTTCGAACACATCGGTCTGCCTTTCCTTCACCGACCGGCAAGTCGCTGCACTCGACGCCGATGGACAGGCTGCGTTCGCCAAGGCGATTGTCTCGGTGCTCGACAAGGAAGGCGTCGCCTACGACATCGGCGCCTACCGCGATGCACCGCCCGGCCTGCGCATCTGGTGCGGCGCGACAGTCGAGACCTCCGATCTCGAAGCGCTGCTGCCCTGGCTCGACTGGGCCTTTGCCGCGCAAAAGGCGTCGCTCAAAGCGGCGGCCTGACTCCCTCCCCCTCGAGGGGAGGGTGGCCCGAAGGGCCGGGTGGGGTCGCCTCCACCCGCTCAACGATCCGCCATCCAGAAAGAAAAAGATTTGGCCGCATCCGGCCGCAACGACCCCACCCCGGCGCTCCGCGCCGACCCTCCCCTCAAGGGGGAGGGACGCCAATCGCAAAGGACCAAGCCAATGCCCCGCGTTCTCGTCTCAGACAAACTTTCCACCACCGCCGTGCAGATCTTCAGGGATCGCGGCATCGAGGTCGACTATTTGCCGGATCTCGGCAAGGACAAGGAAAAACTGCTAGAAGTGATCGGCCAGTACGATGGGCTGGCCATCCGCTCGGCGACCAAGGTCACGGAGAAGCTGATCAATGCTGCGACCAGGCTGAAGGTCGTGGGCCGCGCCGGCATCGGCGTCGACAATGTCGACATACCGGCGGCGAGCCGCAAGGGCATCATCGTGATGAACACGCCCTTCGGCAATTCGATCACCACCGCCGAGCATGCCGTTGCCATGATCTTCGCGCTGGCCCGCCAGATACCGGAGGCCAACGCCTCGACGCATGCCGGCAAATGGGAAAAGAACCGCTTCATGGGTGTCGAGATCACCGGCAAGACGCTGGGCATCATCGGCTGCGGCAATATCGGTTCGATCGTCGCTACGCGCGGCGTCGGCCTGAAGATGCATGTCATCGCCTTCGATCCATTCCTGTCGGACAGCCGCGCCGAGGAGCTCGGCGTCGAAAAGGTCGAGCTCGACGAGCTGTTCGCCCGCGCCGACTTCATCACGCTGCACACGCCGCTTACCGACAAGACGCGCAACATCATCGACGCCGCGGCGATCGCCAAGATGAAGACCGGCGTGCGTATCATCAACTGCGCCCGTGGCGGGCTGATCGTCGAGGCCGACCTGATCGCGGCGCTGAAGAGCGGCAAGGTGGCCGGCGCCGGCATCGACGTGTTCGAGGTCGAACCGGCGGACAACAACGCACTGTTCGGCATGGAGAATGTCGTGGCGACGCCGCATCTCGGCGCGTCGACCACCGAAGCGCAGGAGAATGTCGCCCTGCATGTCGCCGAGCAGATGTCCGACTATTTGATCAAGGGCGCCGTTTCCAACGCCATCAACATGCCGTCGATCACCGCCGAAGAGGCGCCGCGGCTGAAACCTTTCGTCAAGCTTGCCGAAGTGCTCGGCGCCTTTGTCGGACAGGTCACCGAGGATCCGATCAAGGAGGTCGAGATACTGTTCGACGGCTCGACCGCGACTATGAACACGCGCGCGCTGATCAGTGCCACCCTTGCCGGGCTGATCCGGCCGCAGGTCTCCGACGTCAACATGGTGTCGGCGCCGATCATGGTGAAGGAGCGCGGCATCATCGTCGCCGAGGTCAAGCGTGACAAGTCGGGCGTGTTCGACGGCTATATCAAGCTGACGGTCAAGACCGAGCACAGGACGCGCTCGATCGCCGGCACCTGTTTCTCGGACGGCAAGCCGCGCTTCATCCAGATCAAGGGCATCAATCTCGACGCCGAGGTCGGCCAGCACATGCTCTACACGACCAATGCCGACGCGCCCGGCATCATCGGCCTGCTCGGCACGGTGTGCGGCGAGAACGGCGTCAACATCGCCAACTTCCAGCTCGGCCGCAACCGGCCGGGCGGCGATGCCATCGCATTGCTCTATCTCGATGCGCCGTTCCCGGAAAACGTGTTGGCGCAGGTGCGCTCGCACAAGTCGATCGACTCCGCCAAGCGGCTGCATTTCGATGTGGGGATAGCCTGAAATTCGGTCGCCCCGTGAGCAGCAGCACGCGGGGCGGTGGAACGTCGCGGCAAGCGACTTCATTCAGCAGCGGATGCCGCCATCTTCCGTCCGCTGTATTCGGCGAGGCTGATGCCACCGAGCACCAGCGCGAGAGCCAGCGCCTGATAGAGCTGGAATGTCTCACCGACAATCAGCACCGATAGCAGCGTACCGAAGATCGGCACCAGATTGATGAACAGGCCGGCCCGGTTGGCGCCGATCAGCTCGTTGCCCCTGATATAGAAGATCTGCGAGATCACCGAAGCACCGATGGCGGTATAGAACGCGACCGCCCAGCCGCGGGCATCGGGGACGATGACCTTGCCGGCGGCAATCTCCCACAGGAAGAAAGGCAGCGATGTGACGAGTGCGGCAACCGACAGCGCCAGCATCAGGCTCTGCCAGCGGATGACCGGCTTCAGCCGCAACCCCACCGAATAGAAGGAGTAGCAAAGCACGGCGACCAGCATGATCGCGTCGCCAAAGTTGAGATCCAGCTTGAGAAGCTGGCGCAGGTCGCCATGGCTCGCCGTCACCGCGACGCCAATGATGGTCAGCACGACGCCAGCTATCTGCACCCGGTTCACCCGCAGGCGAAACAGCACGAAATTGGCGATGATGATCACGATCGGTATCGCCGCCTGCTCGATCGAGACGTTGATCGCCGTCGTGTAGTTGAGCGCCGTGTAGAAGATCGCATTGAAAAAGGCGAAGCCGCAAGCGCCGAGCCCGCCAAGCAGCAACCAGTGCCTGCGCACCACCGGCCAGTCTTGGCGTAGCGTTCCCCAGCCGATCGGCAGCAGGATCAGAACCGCCAGCAGCCAACGCAGGAAGACCAGCGTCATCGGCGAGATATGACCGACCGCCAGCTTTCCCGCCACGGAGTTGCCGCCCCACAGCAAGGTGGTGCACAGCAGGAACAGATAGGCGGCTCGATGCATCGTGAACTCCCGGCCAGGCAGAGGGAATTTGACGGTCGGTGTGGGCCTATTGCGACCGCCAGCCCAAGTAAATGATGTCAAAGGCGAAAATTGTTGTGCCTCGGAGCGTTTTGGGCGGCAAAGAGTGGTCGCGCTCGCCGGGTCTTGACGCTATAGAGCGACGTGCGTGCAATTGGACGCTACAAAGTACGCGTCGGAAGGCTTTAATCTCGCGTCGTGCTTTTCCGAAAATCGATTCCGATTTTGGGGGCCGATGCGATAGAGGCCTATCGTTTCGAATTGTTTCAAGCTGCTCGTGCGGCGTCTCAAGGGAAAAGAAATATGGCCAATGTGGTGGTCGTCGGCTCGCAATGGGGCGATGAGGGCAAAGGCAAGATCGTAGACTGGCTGTCGGAGCGCGCCGATGTTGTCGTGCGCTTCCAGGGCGGCCACAATGCCGGCCACACGCTGGTCGTCGACGGCAAGGTCTACAAGCTGTCGCTGCTGCCGTCCGGCGTGGTGCGGCAAGGCAAGCTTTCCATCATCGGCAATGGCGTCGTCTTCGATCCGCACGCTTTCGTCGCGGAGGTTGCGAAATTGAAGGCGCAGGGCGTCGAGGTGACGCCAGACCGCCTGAAAATAGCCGAAAACACCGCGCTTATCCTGTCCTTGCACCGGGAGCTGGACGGATTTCGCGAGGACGCCGCTTCCAATTCCGGAACGAAGATCGGCACGACCCGTCGCGGCATCGGTCCCGCCTATGAAGACAAGGTGGGCCGGCGCGCGGTCAGGGTGATGGATTTGGCGGATTTGGAAACGCTGCCCTTGAAGGTCGACAGGCTGCTGACGCACCACAATGCGCTGCGGCGCGGGCTCGGCCATGCCGAGGTCACGCATGAGGCGATCATGAGCGAGCTGATCTCGGTGGCCGACGAGATCCTGCCCTATATGGACCGCGTCTGGAAAATCCTCGACGACAAGCGCCGCGCCGGCGAGCGCATCCTGTTCGAGGGCGCGCAAGGCACGTTGCTCGACATCGACCACGGCACCTATCCGTTCGTCACCTCGTCCAATACGGTTGCCGGTCAGGCCGCCGCCGGGTCGGGTGTCGGGCCGGGCGCCATCGGCTATGTGCTCGGCATCACCAAGGCCTATACGACGCGCGTCGGCGAAGGCCCGTTTCCAACCGAACAGAAGAACGAGATCGGCGAGTTCCTGGGCACGCGCGGCCATGAATTCGGCGTCGTCACCGGCCGCAAGCGGCGCTGCGGCTGGTTCGATGCCGTGCTGGTCCGCCAGGCCGTTGCCGTCAACGGCATCAAGGGCATTGCGCTGACCAAGCTCGATGTGCTCGATGGGCTGGACGAGATCAAGGTCTGTACCGGCTACCGATTCGACGGCGAGGCGATCGATTACCTGCCGGCCAGCCAGGGTGCGCAGGCCCGCGTCGAACCGGTCTACGAGACGCTGGAGGGGTGGAAAGGCACCACTGCCGGCGCGCGCAGCTGGAACGACCTGCCGGCCCAGGCGGTGAAGTACGTCCGCTACATCGAAGAGCTGATCGGCGCGCCGGTCGCACTCCTTTCCACCAGCCCTGAACGGGACGACACGGTACTTGTGACCGATCCGTTTCAAGACTAGTTTCTCAGCCTTCCGGGCATTGCGGCTGATTTGCGGGGGCCGGCCCAGAAACAAATGCAGGTCGACTGACGTATGGTAGATTTTGTTCCTATTCTGAAAAAGGCGCTCGATAAACTCGGTGAGCCGTCGGCGGAAGTGCGCGCCAGGGTCTATGACAGGGCCCGTTCGTCAATCGCGAAACAACTCGAAGAGAAGGCCACGATGACGCCTTCCGATGTCGACCGGCAGATGCGTGCACTGGAAGACGCCATCGCCAAAGTCGAGCGGGACTATGCCAAGCCTGCGCCGCCACCCGACCCGCTGGCGGAACTGGAGGACATCTTCTCCTCCATCGACCGCAACAAGAACCAGTCCAGCCATATCCGACAGCCAGCAAAGACGGAGCCGGCATGGCAGCCGGCCAAGACCGAGCCGGCAAAGACCGGGCCGGCCTGGCAGCCCGCGCCCGCCAAGGCGGCGCCGAACTGGCAAAAGCCGCAGCCCGTCGCTCTTTCTCAGGAGCGCGCTGGTCCGCCGCCGTCCGATATGGATCTTCCGACGGCTGACGGCCAAGACGGCGTTTTTCGGGGCGACGACTTTTCCAACGGCGGCGGCCCCGCGGAGGACAGGTTCCAGCGGCTCCATCCTGCCGAGCGCAGGCGTAGCTATGGCGGTGTGATCGCCGCCGCCATTGCCTTGCTCGTCATTGCCGGTGGTGGCTATGGCATCTGGCTGAACAAGGATGCGTTCGGCAGCATGCTCGGCCTCGACTCGACCAAAGCCGTCGCCACCGAACCGCTGGTAAAACCAGCCCCGCCCAAGCCGGAGGCCGATGCGGCCGTACCGGCCGCCGCGCCTCCGACGGAGGCCGGCGAGGGCGCGAAGTTCACGCAGCGCCTGACGCCCGAGGGCCACGAAGTCGATCCCGGCCCCGCGGCCGGGCAGGCGGGCATCGGCGAAGGCGAATCCGTCGCTGCACTGACCACGCCGCCATCGGCCGCACAAGCGCCGACCACCCCGGCACCCGCCGCGCCGGCACCGGCCGCACCCGCCGACACGCAAGCCACGGCCAATGCTCCAGCAGTCGATGGGTCCGCTGCACCAACTCCCGCAACGCCGCCCGCCAACGGGGCAGCAGCGCCTGCAGCGGCCGCCCCGCCGCCCGCACCGGCAGCGGCACCAACGGCAGTTCCGCCGCAAGCCACGTTGGCCGTCGGCCAGAAGGCGATCTTCTACGAGGAGCGCACCAGCACCGCTCAAGGCTCGGCCGAGCCCGGCAACATCGTCTGGTCGCTGGTGCAGGAATCGCCCGGCGGCGACCTGCCACCCGAGCCGGCGATCCGCGCCGAGGCGACCATTCCAGGCAAGGATATCCAGTTGCGCATGACGATCCGTCGCAACACCGACCAGACGCTGCCGGCCAGCCATATTATCGAGATGATCTTCCTGACGCCTGACGGCTTCGAGGGCGGCGGCGTGGACAACATCCTGCGTGTCGCCATGAAGGGCTCCGAGCAGGATGCCGGAAGCCCGCTGATCGGCATCCCGGCCAAGATCGCCGACGGTTTCTTCCTGGTTGCGCTCAACGATACCAAGGCGGATGAAGACGCCAATCTGACCTTGCTCAGAGGCCAGGACTGGATCGACGTGCCGGTCGTCTACAAGACCGGGCGGCGGGCGCTGCTCACCATGGAAAAGGGCATTCCAGGCGAGAAGGTGTTCGACGAGGCGCTAAAGGCCTGGCAGACAAAGACGGCGGGGTGAGGCCGGCTCACCAGCCCAACGCCTCTCTGGCTCAGAAGCCTTGGAACAGCATGTCGAGCGCGCTCACGATGTCGTCGTGATGGCGAGAAAGATTTCCTTCGGCAACGGGCAATTCAGAGGTCATCAAGGCTGACAGGAATTGAGTGACCATGACATGGTCCTTACCGTTGATGGTGAAGATAGGGTTTAGCCGGCGGCCCGGCACTGGGGCCTTATTGGCTGGCATCAGCGGGACGATGACTTTCGTGTCGAGCCGTCCCAGAAGGTCGGATTGGACATCGAGAAGGTAACCGTCGCCTTCGGCACTCTGGTAGAAATCATAACGTGCCATCAAAACAGCCGGTGCTTGGCCAGAGGCAAGCCGTTGCGCCTGACATAGTCATTCGAACTGTCGATCGCTTCCTTGTTTTCCTCCTGCCACCGGCGGTTTTTTTCGGCCGAAATCGCCTTGGCGATGCCCTCTTCCGCAGCGCGGGATATATTGATGCCCAACGCCTTGGCATCCTCGATCAATCGGGAGTCGATCGATGTATTAACCGACTTTCTTTGGGTTTTTGGATTCGATTGCAGCATACAGCCGCTCCCATTTATGCGCATAATGTAGGCGCATATGAGCGTGCATGCAACCTCTCATCCCTCCATCTCTTCCCTTAGCATCTCGAGTTCCAGCCATTCCTCCTCGAGCGCTGCCAGTGTGACGCGCTCCTTGTCGAGCGCGGCAATCGTCTTCTGGAACGAGGCCGGGTCGCGCTCGTAATAGGCCGGATCGGCGATGTTGTTCTCCAGCCGCGAGATCGAGGCCGACACCGCCTCGATCTTCTTGGGTAAGGTTTCCAGCGCGAATTTCTGCTTGAACGACAGTTTCTTGGCCGGGCCCTTCGGTGCGGCCGCTTCGTTCCTGCTTGCCGCCGTCGCTTCACCGGCTTCTGCTTTTGGCCGCGCCCTGCGGTCGTCCAGCCTGGTGCCGCCGCGCTGCGCCAGCATGTCGGAATAGCCGCCGGCATATTCGATCCAGCGGCCGTCGCTATCCGGCGCGATGATGCTGGTCACGGTGCGGTCGAGGAAATCGCGATCGTGGCTGACCAGGATCACCGTGCCGGCAAAACCGGCGACCAGTTCCTGCAGCAGCTCCAGCGTCTCCATGTCGAGGTCGTTGGTCGGCTCGTCGAGCACAAGCAAGTTTGCCGGCCGCGCCAAAACGCGTGCGAGAATCAGCCGTGCCCGCTCGCCGCCCGAAAGCTCGCGCACCGGCGTGCGCGCCTGTTCCGGCTTGAACAGGAAGTCTTTCATGTAAGAGACGACGTGGCGCTGCTCGCCATTGATGACGAGGTTCTCGCCGCGCCCGTCGGTCAGATACTGCGCCAATGTCTCCTGCGGGTCGACGGCTTCGCGCTTCTGGTCGAGCGTGGCGATCTCCAGATTTGTGCCGAGCCGCACCGTGCCCGCGTCCGGCTTCAATTCGCCGGTCAGCATCTTCAACAGCGTCGTCTTGCCGGCGCCGTTCGGCCCGACCAGACCGACGCGATCGCCGCGCTGGATGCGGGTCGAGAATCCCTTGACCACGGTCAGATCGCCAAAGCTCTTCTCGATGTTCTTGGCTTCGATCACCAGTTTGCCGGATTCGGCGGCGTCGCTGGCTGTCATCGTCGCCGCACCCTCGGCGCCGCGGTGGCCGCGAAAGCGCTGGCGCATGATCTGCAACTCACCGAGCCGGCGCATGTTGCGCTTGCGCCTTGCCGTCACGCCATAGCGCAGCCAGTGCTCCTCACGCACGATCTGGCGGCCGAGCTTGTGCTGCTCGCGCTCTTCCTCCTCCAGCACCGTGTCGCGCCATTCCTCGAAATAGGCAAAGCCCTTGTCGAGACGGCGAGTCTGGCCGCGGTCGAGCCAGATTGTGGCGCGCGACACGCGTTCGAGAAAACGGCGGTCATGCGAGATGACGACCAGTGCCGAGGAGGTGCGGGCAAGCTCCTCCTCCAGCCATTCGATGACCGAAAGGTCAAGATGATTGGTCGGCTCATCGAGGAGGAGAATGTCGGGCTCCGGCGCCATGACGCGGGCGAGGGCGGCGCGCCGCGCCTCGCCGCCGGAGAGATCGTTCGGCCGTTCCTCGCCGGTCAGGCCGAGATGCTCCATCAGATAGGTGGCGCGGTAGGGATCGTCGGCCGGCCCGAGCCCCGCCTCGACATAGGCGCGGACAGTCGCAAAGCCGTCCATGTCGGGCATTTGCGGCAAGTAGCGCACGGTCGCCGAAGGCTGGCGGAAGACTTCGCCGTCCTGCGGTTCGATCAGCCCGGCGGCGATCTTGAGGAGCGTCGACTTGCCAGAGCCGTTGCGGCCGACCAGGGCGATCTTGTCGCCAGCAGAGGCCGTCAGGGCGGCACCGTCGAGCAGCGGCGTGCCGCCAAAGGTCAGCTTTATCCCGTCGAGATTGAGAATTGGCGGCGCCATGTCGGCTTTCTGGGCTCAGCTTTCCGGAAGAGGATAGGGATGTGCGAGCAGCAGCGCGCGGCCGCTGGCCAGCGCGATTTCCAACCGGCCCCTGACCTCGTTGGAAATGGTCAGCGAGGAGCCGAACGCAACCTCGACACGGTCGAGCGGCCATTTGGCACCGGTGACGCTCAGGCCGGCGAGATCGGAGAAGCCGAGCACCGAAAACAGCGTGCCGTCGGCATAGTCGAAGCCAGTCTTTCCCGGCAGCAAGGGAATGCCTTCCTGTGCGCCGCTGGTCAAAAGCACTTCCGTCCCGCCTTCCGCCAGCCGGACGCTTAGCGCCAGATGCAGGAAGATGTGGTCGGTGCGTTTGCCGCCGAAGGCGCCTGCGAGCACAAGGCTTGTCGCACCGCGTTCGAGCGCGGCGGCGATAGCGAGTTCACCGTCGGTCTTGTCCTTTTCAGCGGGAAACACCTGCCGTGGCACGGCGGCCAGATCTTCCGGCAAATCGGCAGGCACCGAATCGAAATCGCCGACCCAGAGTTCCGGCCTCAGGCCCAGCATACGGGCATGGCCGATGCCGGAGTCGGCAGCGATGACACGCGAGCCTTCGACCTGGCGGTCGAGCAGCGGCGTGCGGATGAGATCGCCGCCAAGCAGGATGGTGAATGTGCTCATATCTCGTGGCCCTTACCAGCCCTGCCCCGGAAACGGAAGATGAAACGGCAGACGAAACGGAAGGCTGGGCTTTGGATGCCCGGCAAACTTCCGCTTGCGCAGCACTTCGGCCGGGCCTATGTGTCGCAACGCTCTAACGGGGTGCCGGACGCGATTTTCGCGGACCGGCTGAGAGGCAAGACTGCCAACCCGCTGAACCTGATCCGGTTTGTACCGGCGGAGGGATTAGACGTTTCGGACAGCCCGACGCCTCAATTCCTTTCAACGCGAACGAAGGAGGCGCCGATGCGCAGTTTTTTCCACTCTCTTGTCTCAATTGTCCTGCTTGCGGCATCCGCGCTCGCCTTGCCAGGGCAGGCATCGGCACAGGATAGACTGATGGTCTATACCTATGAAAGCTTCACCGCCGATTGGGGTCCGGGACCGGCGGTGAAGAAGGCCTTCGAGGCCGAATGCAGTTGCGTCGTCGAATTCGTCTCGGTCGCCGACGGCGTGGCGCTGCTCAACCGTGTGAAGCTGGAAGGCGCCGCGACCAAGGCCGATATCGTACTTGGCCTCGATACCAATTTGACGGCGGATGCCAAGGCAACCGGCCTGTTTTCGCCGCATGGCGCAATATCGGGCGTCAGTGTGCCGGGCGGCTGGAGCGACGATATTTTCGTGCCGTTCGACTATGGCTATTTCGCCGTCGTCTACGATACCGAAAAACTGAAGAGCCCGCCGAAGAGCCTCAGGGAATTGGTCGAGGGCGATGCCGGAGAGAAGATCGTCATCCAGGATCCGCGCACCTCGACGCCGGGCCTTGGCCTGCTGCTGTGGGTCAAGTCGGTCTATGGCGACAAGGCGCCGGAAGCCTGGGCCAAACTCAAGGCGAAGGTGCTGACGGTAACGCCGGGCTGGAGCGAGGCCTACGGCCTGTTCACCAAGGGCGAGGCGCCGATGGTGCTGTCCTACACCACCTCGCCGGCCTACCACATGGTCGCCGAAAACACCGAGCGCTACCAGGCGGCGTCCTTCGAGGAGGGCGAATATCTGCAGATCGAGGTTGCGGGGATCACCACCAAGGGTGCGAAGAACCCGCTGGCAGAAAAGTTCATTGCCTTCATGACCGGACCGAAATTCCAGGATGTCATTCCCGAAACCAACTGGATGTTCCCGGCCGGCAAAACCGACAAGCCGCTCAACCCGGCGTTCGACAAGCTGGTCAAGCCGACCAAGACCTTGCTGTTCAGCCCGGAAGACGTCGCGGCCAACCGCAAGGCCTGGGTCGATGAGTGGCTTGCGGCGATGAGCAAGTAGGGCTCAAGCCTCGTCGGATGTTTACGCCAAGCCACCCCCCTCTGGCCTGCCGGCCATCTCCCCCTCAAGGGGGGAGATCGGCAGCTTTGTCGCCTCTCCTCGTCCTGCCACTTGTGAGATTGGCGAAGGCGGCTGAGTGCGCAATCTCCCCCCTTGAGGGGGAGATGGCCGGCAGGCCAGAGAGGGGTGGGCTCGGCCATTGTCAGGTATTTCCTTCGATCAACGCCTGTCTCGGGTAGCGCGACATGCGTACGCGTCATCCGGCCGATCCCCGCGTCACCGCCGGCATCGTCGCGCTCGCTGCCATCGCGCTGCTTATCGGCGGAGCATTCGCCGGGCTCCTCGTCGAAGCTACGCGCGACCTGTCCGGCGCCGCTTCCGCCTTCGATTCCTATCTCCTGCGTGTTGCCCGCTTCACGCTCTGGCAGGCTCTGTTGTCGACCCTGCTCTCCGTCGCACCGGCGCTGTTCGTCGCGCGCGCCCTGTCGCGGCATCCGCGTTTTTTCGGGCGAGGCTTCATCCTCCAGCTTTTCGCCGTGCCGCTGGCGCTGCCGGCCATTGTTGCCGCACTCGGTGTCTTGGCACTCTATGGCCGCGCCGGGTATTTCGCCGGCACGCTCGGCGCGATTGGCGGGCAGAGCTGGCCCGGCATCTATGGCCTGTCGGGCATTCTCGTCGCCCACGTCTTCTTCAACCTGCCGCTGGCGACGCGGCTGTTCCTGGAAGCGCTGCAGACCGTGCCGGCCGACCAATGGCGGCTGGCGAGCCAGCTTGGCATGGGGGCTGCGCCGGCCTTCCGGCTGATCGAATGGCCGCCGCTGCGTGCGGCCTTGCCGGGCGTTGCCGGGCTCGTTTTCATGCTGTGCATCACCTCCTTCACCATCGTGCTTACGCTCGGCGGCGGACCCAGAGCGACGACGCTGGAGGTTGCCATCTACCAGGCGCTGCGTTTCGACTTCGACCCGGCGCGGGCTGTGACGCTGACCCTGCTGCAGATTGCCCTGACCTTCGTCGTCGTGCTGGCCTTGACGCGGCTCGGCGCCAATATGGTCGGGGATGCCAATCTGCCGGTGGCGCCGCGCCGGTATTTTTCAGCCGGTGCGGCCGAGACCGTGCTGAACCCATTGGCGATCGGGCTCGCACTGCTGTTTGTCGCCGGGCCGATGGCGGCCACGTTGGCAGCCGGGCTTGGCGCCGATCTCGGCCGCCTGGCCGGCGAGAGCGCGGTGCGGCAAGCGACGGCGACCAGTGCCGTACTCTCCCTCCTATCGGCGCTGCTCTCTGTGGCGTTGTCGCTGTCGCTGGTCGTGGCGCGCCGGGCGCTGGCGCTCACCCGGCGGCAGGGCCGGCGGACACTGCTCGAACATCTGGCCGACACCGGTGCGGGGTTCGTCCTGGTGGTGCCGCCCATCGTCATCGGCGCCGGCTGGTTCCTGCTCTTGCGCACCGTCGGCGATGTCTTTGCGATCGCCCCTGTCATGGTCGTTACGGTCAATGCGGTGATGGCGATGCCGTTCGCCATCCGCGCCATTCGCCCTGCCTATGACGCGGCGAGCGAACGCCACGAACGGCTCTGCGCACAGCTTGGTATCTTGGGCTGGAACCGGTTGCGGCTGGTCGACTGGCCGTCGCTGCGGCGGCCGCTCGCCACCGGCTTCGCGTTCGCCATGGCGCTGTCGCTCGGCGATCTCGGCGTCATTGCGCTATTCGGCAGCGATTCCGTGCAGACCTTGCCCTATCTGCTGCTGGCGCGCATGGGCAGTTACCGCACCGAGGATGCGGCCGGCCTGGCGCTGCTGCTCGGCCTTGTCTGCCTGGCGCTGGTGTTGGCCGCGGACTGGCTGGGAAGGGGCGAGAAATCATGATGCCGACCAGCCCGGAACGGTCCATTTCGGTGGAAAAAGGCGCGGCCGTACGACTCGATAATGTCTCGTTCAGCTATGGTGAAACGCCGCTTATATTCGATGTCGATTTCCCGGCGTCGGAAATCACCGCCATTATGGGGCCGAGCGGTTCGGGAAAGTCGACGCTGCTCAATCTGGTGGCCGGCTTCGAGACGCCGCGGTCGGGCCGCGTGCTGATCGGCGGCGCCGACGTCAGCACTGCGCCGCCATCAGCGCGGCCGGTATCGATGGTGTTCCAGGAAAACAACCTGTTTGCCCATCTTTCCCTCGAGCAGAATGTCGGGCTCGGCCGCTCGCCTTCGCTCAGGCTGAGCGAGGCTGACCGCGCCGCAATCGCCGCAGCGCTGAAGCGCGTCGGCCTTGCCGGCAAGGAAAGCCGGCTGCCGCGCGAACTCTCGGGCGGCGAGCGGCAGCGCGTCGCGCTCGCCCGCGTCCTGGTGCGCGACCGGCCGGTGCTGTTGCTCGACGAGCCGTTCGCTTCGCTCGGACCGGCACTGCGCGACGACATGCTCGACCTGGTGGCCGACGTCCATTCGGAGCAGCGCATGACGGTGCTATTCGTCACGCACCAGCCGGACGATGCGCGCCGTATCGGCCAAAACATGGTTTTCCTGGATGGTGGCACGGTTGCCGCGACGGGCACCGCGGCCGATTTTTTCGTCGGGGCTGGACCGGAGGCATTCCGACGCTATATCGGCTCGGGTCCCTTTGCGGCTGGATCACGAGATGTTGCCCGGAAGCGGACATAATTTATGGTCAAACCGGCGGAAGGCGAAGCGGCGCTTGCTTGCCATGGTCGAGGTAGTGTGGCTAGGTCCGCCAGGAGCTGGTCCGGCCTAGACCGTGATTTGCCCTTGCTGCCTCGTATCTGTCGGACGCACGAAGGACGCCGTAGCACTTGATTTTGCGCGTGATGCTTTCCGGAAATCGCGCCCGATTTTCGCGGTCACGTGCCAGGACTTGAAAGGACGCCGATCTGCCGACCGGCATCGACAATCGGAGGGTGAAACCGCTGGCGCGCTTTCTGGCGCTGGCCGGTCTTGCCGTGGCGCTGGCAAGCTGCCAGATGTTCACGCCTCCCGACGTGCAGGAATCGGGCTTCCAGCCCTCCGACAAGCCGATCACGGTCGACAATGTCGCCGCCAACGGCAAGCTCGCTCAACTGGCGAAGGCGCAGCACCCGCGCATCCTCGCCACCTATGGCGGCGAGTATTCCGACCCCAAGCTCGAGCGCATGGTGGCCAAGATCGTCGGCAGACTGACCGTGGTGTCGGCCAACCCAACCCAGACCTACCGCATCACCATCCTCAACTCGCCCAACGTCAATGCCTTCGCGCTGCCGGGCGGCTATCTCTACATCACCCGCGGGCTGCTGGCGCTGGCCAACGATTCCGCCGAGCTTGCCGCCGTCATCGCGCATGAGATGGGCCACGTTACGGCCAACCACGGCCTGCAGCGCCAGCAGCTGGAAGCCGAGGAGGGGTTGGCGACCAAGGTCGTTTCGGATGTGCTCGGCGACAACCCGACGGCCAAGGCGGCGCTGATCCGCGGCAAGCTGAGGCTGGCCCAGTTCTCGCGCAATCAGGAGCTGGAGGCCGACGCCATCGGCATCAAGTCGATCGGCGAAGCCGGTTTCGATCCCTACGCCGCCGGCCGCTTCCTGCAGTCGATGTCGGCCTATACCGATTTCCGCTCGATCAGCGGCGCCACCGACGCCAGCCTCGACTTCCTGGCGACGCACCCCAACACGCCGCAGCGTATCGACCTCGCGCAGCGCCACGCCCGCCAGTTCGGCGCGCCCGGTGTCGGGTCGCGCGACCGCGATTCATTTCTTGCCGGCGTAGACGGGCTACTTTACGGCGACACGCCGGAGGAAGGCTATGTGCGCGGCGAAACCTTCCTGCACCCTGGCCTCGGCGTGTCGTTCTCGGTGCCCAACGGCTTCGTCATCGACAATTCGGCGGCGGCGGTGACGGCGACCGGCCCGGGCGACATGGCGATCCGCTTCGACGGCGTTTCGATCGACAAGAACCGCTCGCTGACCGACTACATCCGCAGCGGCTGGGTTGCCGGCCTCGACGACAGCAGCGTGCGCCAGGAGACGATCAACGGCAACGAAGCGGCAACCGCGCATGCCGGCGCCGACGGCTGGCAATTCGACATTGCGGTGATCCGCGCCGGCGGCCAGGTCTACCGCTTGCTGACCGCGGCACCGTCGGCCAGCACCTCGCTGAGCACGGTGGCGCGCTCGGTCAGCGGCTCGTTCCGCATCCTGAGTGCTGCCGAGAAGGCGGCGTTGAAGCCACTGCGTATCCGCATCGTCACGGTGCAGCCCGGCCAGACAATGGGCTCCCTGGCCGCACAGATGGTCGGCGTCGACCGCAAGCTGGATTTGTTCAGGGTGCTCAACGCGCTGTCGCCGGGTGCCGCGGTTTCGGCCGGCGACAAGGTCAAGATCGTCACCGACAAATAGCAGCCGACGCAATTCAGGCTGCGAGAAATTCCGGGTTCTGCTTTACCAGCGCCGCCTTGAGCTTTTCCATGGCGCGCGCCTCGATCTGGCGGACACGTTCCTTGGAGATGCCGAGCGTCTCGCCGAGCGCTTCGAGCGTCGCGCCCTCGTCGCTCAGCCGGCGCTCCTCGATAATCCTGAGCTCGCGCGCATTGAGAGCGCCGAGTGCCGTCTTCAGCCACACCGAGCGGCGTTCGACGTCGATCGTATCGCCGACGACCTCATCGGGCAGCGGGTCATCCGAAACCAGGAACTCCATCCGCTCGGTTGCGCCCGCATCGTCGGCTAGCGGCGTGTTGAGCGAGCTGTCCGGCGCCGAAAGGCGGGAATCCATCATCGCCACATCGGCCTCCGATACCCCGAGAGCCGCCGACACTTCGCGGTAGAGCGTGGCATTCGACATCTGCTCGGCGCCGTTTGCCAGGCGGGCGCGCAGACGCCGCAGGTTGAAGAACAGCGCCTTTTGCGCCGAGCTCGTGCCGCCGCGCACGATCGACCAGTTGCGCAGGATATAGTCCTGCATCGAGGCGCGAATCCACCAAGTCGCGTAGGTCGAGAACCGCACCTCGCGCTCGGGCTCGAAACGGGCCGCTGCCTCCAGCAGCCCGACATGGCCTTCCTGGATCAGGTCGCCCAGCGGAAGGCCGTAGTGGCGAAACCGCGACGCCATGGAAATGACCAACCGCATATGCGCGACGGTGATGCGGTGCAGCGCGTGCTGGTCATTGTTTTCCTTCCAGCGCAGCGCCAGGAGATGCTCTTCGTCACGTTCCAGATAAGGGGCTTTCATCGCCGCGCGAACCATGGTCCGTCCTGCACTGTCTTCCATCATGCCGCGCTCCTGCTCCAGGCGTTGCGGTGCGATCGAATCGTGAGTTGGCGCCGATGGTTGAAATGGCGGCGCCGCGCCCTACAACAGCGAAGAACGTGCCATGCGGGGGAATGTTCCCCCGGACTGTCATGTCGATTGCGCTGTTCCAGGCGATTCGCCACCGGCCTTGGCTCAGCCGGATGGCGCCCGGAGATGCTGGTTGAGAATTGGATTTCAAGGGCGCGAGATTTTTGAAATTTAGTTTCTTATTCTGGCATCGCGCATCTGTCATTTTCCGGCACTCGCAATGACGCCGGACATCGGCCAAGGACGGGATCACAGAAAAATGAAATGGCTCAAATCGCTCATCATCGCCGGAACGCTGCAGGTTCTGGCCATCGCCGCCGGTCACGCCGGCGCCAATCTCGACCAGATCAAGCAGTCCGGCGTCTTCAAGGTCGGCACGGAAGGAACCTATGCGCCCTTCACCTATCATGATGCTTCCGGCGCGCTGGTCGGCTTCGACGTCGAGATCGCGCGGGCTATCGCCGAGCGCCTCGGCGTCAAAGCCCAGTTCCTCGAAGGCAAATGGGACGGGCTGATCGCCGGTCTCGATGCCAACCGCTACGATGCCGTCATCAACGAGGTCGGCATCACCGAGGCGCGCAAGGCCAAATATGATTTCTCCGATCCTTACATCGCCTCCAAGGCGGTGCTGATCGTGCGCGGCGACAACACCGACATCAAGGGTTTCGCCGATCTCAAGGGCAAGAAGGCGGCGCAGTCGTTGACCTCGAATTTCGGCAAGCTGGCTGAAACCAACGGCGCCGAGCTCGTCGGCACCGACGGCTTCGACCAGTCGATCCAGCTGCTTCTCACCGGCCGCGCCGACGCCACCATCAACGACAGCCTGTCCTTCCTCGACTTCAAGAAGCACAAGCCCGACGCCAATGTGAAGATTGCCGCGCAGGAAGAAAACGCCGACTATTCCGGCGTCATCGTACGCAAGGGCGATCCGGAACTGGTGGCCGCCATCAATAAGGCGCTGGCCGACATCAAGGCCGACGGCACCTACCAGAAAATCGCCGACACCTATTTCGGCCAGGACGTTTCAAAGTAACCGGCTTTTCTCGTGTGGGCCGAATGCCGGCCCGCGTCGTTCATATCGCGGCGAGCTGTCTTTGACGGCCCGCCGCTTTCGCGTGATATGAGCGACGGCAATCTGGCAAGGAGGAGCCTTCGTGCCGCACTGGCTGCAATTGATGCTGGAATCCCTGCCTACGCTGCTGTGGGCTGCACTGATCTTCACCGTGCCGTTGACGCTGCTGTCGTTTGCATTCGGTCTTGTCCTAGGCCTGGTCGTGGCGCTTGTCCGGCTGTTCGGTCCCAAACCGCTGGTCGCCGTGGTCCGCTTCTACGTCTGGATCTTCCGCGGCACGCCGCTTCTCGTGCAACTGTTCCTTATCTTCTACGGCCTGCCATCGGTCGGCATCCTGCTCGACGCCTTTCCGGCAGCACTGATCGGCTTCACCTTGAACATCGGCGCCTATTCGTCGGAAATCATCCGCGCCGTCATCGGTTCGGTACCGAAGGGCCAGTGGGAAGCGGCCTATTCGATCGGCATGACCTGGGCCCAGGCAATGCGGCGCACCATTCTTCCACAGGCGGGGCGCGTCGCGGTGCCGCCGCTGTCCAACACCTTCATCTCGCTGGTCAAGGACACTTCGCTCGCCGCCGCCATCACCGTGCCGGAGATGTTCCAGGCAGCGCAGCGCATCGTCGCCACCACCTATGAGCCGCTGATCCTCTATGTCGAGGCAGCGGCCCTCTATCTGGTCATGAGCTCCGTGCTGTCGGCCTTGCAGGCGCGGCTGGAAACGCGGCTCAACCGTTATGGCGGCTTCCTGGAGGCGCGCGCATGATCGGCCTCACCAACATCGAAAAGCGTTTCGGCGACAATTTGGTGCTGAAGGGCGTCACCGTCACCATCGAGGAAGGCAGCGTTACGGCGCTTGTCGGGCCGTCGGGCGGAGGGAAGAGCACGCTTTTGCGCTGCATCAACCTGCTCGAGCTGCCGACTTCAGGCACGGTACGGATCGGCGACGATGCACTCGAATTCCACCCCGGCGGCAGGGTCTCGACCAGGGATATCCAGCGGCTGCGGCTGCAGACCGGCATGGTGTTCCAGAATTTCCAGTTGTTTCCGCATCGCACTGCGATCGAGAACATCATGGAGGGGCTGGTGACGGTGCTGAAATGGCCCAAGGAGAGGGCGCGCGAACGGGCGCTGGCCCTGCTCGAAAAAGTCGGCATGGCGCACAAGGCCGATGCCTGGCCGGCGACCCTGTCAGGTGGCCAGCAGCAGCGCGTGGCGATTGCCCGGGCGCTGGCGCCTTCGCCGAAGGTCCTGCTCTGCGACGAGCCGACCTCGGCACTCGATCCGGAACTGGCGCAGGAGGTGGTCGACGTGCTCGGCAAGCTCGCCAGCGAGGGCACGACCATGGTGATGGCGACGCATGACCTGCGGCTCGCCTCCAAGATCGCGCGGGAAGTGGTGTTCCTCGATGCCGGCAACATCGTCGAACAAGGCCCGGCCGCGGTGCTGTTCAGCAACCCGGAACGCCAGCGGACCAAGCGGTTCATTGCCACGCTGAAGCACGAGGCGGAAAGGGAGGGCGGCGAAGGTTAGATATGCCCGTCGCCGGTCAGCTAAGATAAAAAAACCCGGCGCGAGGCCGGGTTTTTCTGAATTCGAAGACGAGAAAAGCTCAAGCAGCTTCTTCCTGCTCGGCTTCCTCGTTGTCGGCCTTAGCGCCGCGCTTCGGGCCCTTGTTGAGGTTCACCTCGATGAGGCGCACCGCTTCGGTCTCCGACATGCGGTTGACGGCCGCGATCTCGCGGGCCATGCGGTCAAGCGCCGCCTCGTAGAGCTGGCGCTCGGAATAGGACTGCTCCGGCTGGTTATCGGCGCGGTAAAGGTCGCGCACCACTTCCGAGATCGAGATCAGATCGCCGGAGTTGATCTTGGCATCATATTCCTGGGCGCGGCGTGACCACATGGTGCGCTTGACGCGGGCGCGGCCCTGCACGACCTTCAGCGCGCGCTCGACATAATCCTCTTCCGACAGCTTGCGCATGCCGATCGAGGTCGCCTTGGCGACCGGCACCTTGAGGCGCATCTTGTCCTTCTGGAAGTCGATGACGAACAACTCCAGCTTGTGGCCCGCGACTTCCTGCTCATCGATCGAGACGATCTGGCCGACACCATGCGCCGGATAGACGATGTACTCGCCGGTCTTGAAACCGTGGCGCGCTGCGGTGGACTTCTTCTGCGGGGTGATCGTTGCCATTACGCCCTGAACTCCTTGTTGTGGTACCGGCATCGTGCCGGCCCGAACTCGTGCGACCGGGGTGACCGGTCCTTAGCCACACAACGATGAACTCACCGGAAAGGCCAGGACCGGCAAATCGCAACATTGCGACCGCCTGCCCCAGATCGCTCTGGTCCGGATTGAGAAATTCACCTTTCAGTGATTTGGGGCGTTTGCGCCATAAATCGACGTTGTGTCACCGGCATGTTTGGTTGATATAACACAAAAAGTCGGAAGAATCAAGGTTTTGCTGCACGCGCGAAGGCCACGCGCCGTCGCCGCCTGTCAAGGCAGTTAATGTATCACGTCTGTTACGCGGCGTCAGGCCGCCGCAGCCGGCAGGCTCGTCAGTCGCCTTCGCCGGGCTCGGCGGAGAAATATTTCTCGAACTTGCCAGTTTCGCCATCGAAATTTTTAGCGTCGGCCGGCGGCTCCTTCTTGGCGGTGATGTTGGGCCATTTCTCGGCATATTCGGTGTTGATCTGCAGCCATTTGTCGAGACCCGACTCGGTGTCGGGCTTGATCGCGTCGGCCGGGCATTCCGGTTCGCAGACACCGCAATCGATGCACTCGTCCGGGTGGATGACGAGCATGTTCTCACCTTCGTAGAAGCAGTCGACCGGACAGACCTCGATGCAGTCCATGTATTTGCATTTTATGCAATTGTCGGTCACGACATAGGTCATTGGTCGGCTCCGGGACGTCCCATTTTATTGGGCTTTTTTGGTGAGGTAACGCCTTTGTCCGCTGGTGGCAAGGGCGGCCCCTGCCAGCGGTGCCGCGGTTTCCGGAATGGAATTCCGGAAGGCCGGCAAAGCGGGCGTTCGACCTTGCTCAATCGTCGCCGAGCAGGTGGTCGGTCTGGCGGCGTTCCTTCTTCGTCGGGCGACCGCTGCCGGCCTCGCGCAACGGCGGCACCGCATCCGGAAGCGCCTCGTCCTTGGGCGCGGGGGGCGGCGACATGTCCTCGTAGAGCAGGCGGGCCTCTTCGGCCGGGCCACGCCGTACGCCGGTGCCAAGGACTTTCCAGACGGAGATCCGCCGCTCCAGCGTGATGGTCAAAACGTCGCCCGGCCGGACCGTATCGGAGGCCTGCGCTGCTTTGTCGCGATTGATGCGGACGCGTCCGGCGACGACCAGCTTGGCTGCCAGCGTGCGCGATTTTACCGCGCGCGAGAAGAACAGCCACTTGTCGATGCGCTGGCGGGCATCAGTGACCATTGGACGAGCAGCCTACTTCTTCAGCTGGTCGCGCAACGCGGCGAGCTTGGCGAAGGGCGAGTCCGGATCGAAGCGGACCGGGCGTTCCTCACGCGGCTTTGGCTGGAAGGCGGGCTTTGCGCCTTGGGCGCCGCCTTTGCCGTCCTGTCGGCCAGCCTTCCAGTCGGGCCGGTTTTCGCGCCGGTCCGGGCGTTCACCTTGCGGCTTGCCGGCGCGCTGTTCTGCCGCCTCGCCTTGCGGCCTGGGCTTGAACTTGCTGCGATCGAAGCGCGGCTTGCCGGCGCCGTCGCGCTGGTCGTGGCGCCCCTGACGGGCGGGCCGGTCGCCCGGCGTCGGTTGCCCGCCGGCATCTGCCGGCGCATCGCTGCGGCTGTCCGGCGCAGCTTGACCATTGCGCGCGCGATTGTCCCGATGATTGTCCCGGGGGCGGTTGTCATGCTGGCGATGACGCGGGCGCTGGTCGAAACGACCCTGCCGCCATAACAGGACAGGTTTTGGCTCCTCCGCTTCTGGAGCAGCTTCGCCGGAGACGGCTTCCGCCGTCGCTGCAGGTTCGGCCGGCGATGCTTCCGTAGTGTCGGAAACCGGCGGTTCTGCCGATGCCGCAGCCTCAGTTTCCGCCCCAAGTTCCGCCGTTGGCTCGGCCGCTGGTTCCGCAGGCGCTTCAGCAGTCGCCTCCGCGGCGGGCCGGGTCTCTTGCGTGACTTCTGCCGCAGCTTCAGGGGCTGGAGCTTCCGCGACAGGCTCTGCCGTCGCTTCGGTCACAGCTTCGGCCGCCGCCTCCGCAACAGGAGCCGCATCCGACACAGGTTCCGAAGCCTCCGCCGGCGGCTCTGGCGCGGCAGATGCTTCCGCCATCCTCGCCTGCTCGACTCGCGCAGCCTCTTCCGCCGCCTGCTTTGCAGCGGCAGCTTCACGCGCGGCATTGTCCTGTGCTTCGAGCCGCGCCTTGACCTCGGCCGCCGGTTTGGCATCGGCGCGATAGCCGAGTCCCTTCAGGATTTCTTCCATGTCGTCGGCGGTGGCGCCGAGAATCGACATCATCGGCGGCGTCACCATGAAGGACTGGCCGTCATAGGCGCCGTCGGGGCGAGGGCCGAGGCCCGGCTTCCAGTTGGTCGCCGGCCGGATCAGGTCGGCCAGCCGTTCGAGAATATCGACGCGTACAGCACGCCGGCCAAGATTGCGGTAGCCGGCAAGCTTGTAGAAGGTCTTGTCGAAGGTCGGATCGATGACCACCGAGGTGCGGCCGGAGGCCAGTGCGTGAACGACATCGCCGAAGCCGGGCTTGTCCTTGCCGTCGTTCCTCAGCGCCCACAGCAGCGTTATCAGCCCGGCCGGCGCCGGCTTGATCAGCGCCGGGACGAAGACATGGTAGGCGCCGAAGCGCACGCCGAGACGGCGAAGCGCCGCGCGGCCTTCCTGGTCGAGGGATTTCATCTCGTCGGCGATGTCGCGACGGTTGATGAGGCCGAAATGCTCGACGAGCTGGAAAGCAATGCCGCGGCCGATACCGGTGATCTGCTCCGCATTCTTGAGATCGACCAGCGGCTTCAGCAGGGATTCGATCTGGAAATTGACGAAGCGCTCGGCGCGCGCCGCAACCTTGTCGCGTGCCGGGCCGGTGAGTTGCTCGTCGGCGAGCAGAACGAGACGCGGCTTCAAAGCGTCTTCGCCGGCAACCAACGTGCCGATCGGGGCGCCGATCCAGCGCAGCGTGCCATCCGAACCCAGCGCAATGTCGCCATTGGCAGAGGCGCCGAAACGCTCGGCCCGCGCTTCGAACTCGGCGGCAAGCGCCTTCTGCGCCGCCGCCCGCACCGCCTTGGCATCCTCGCCGCCGGCGCTCTGGTCGGCGGTGAAGCGGAAACCCTGCAACTCGCCGACGTGATGGCCTTCGACGAGGACGGTTCCGGTTGGGCTGATTTCGGCTTCAGGCATCGTGTTTTCTCTAAGGCGCCGCATGAGGACGGAAGTCCTGCGGTCTACAAAACGTTTCGTCAACCGCTCATGCAGCGCATCCGACAATCTGTCTTCGATTTCGCGCGTCTTTTCCTGCCAGTGTGCCCGATCGGCCAGCCAGCCGGGCCGGTTGGAGACGAAGGTCCATGTGCGGATCTGGGCAATCCTGTGCGACAGCGTGTCGATGTCGCCTTCAGTGGTGTCGGCACGGCGCACCTGCTCGGCCATGTAGTTCTCGTCGACATGGCCGTGCCTGGCAAGGTCCATGTAGATGGAGGCGATCAAGTCGGCGTGCTGGGCCGGCGCGATCTTCCTGTAGTCGGGCAGCGCGCAGGCTTCCCACAGCAGCGCCACGCGTCTGGCATCGGTGGTGAGTGCCCGGACGTCCTCGTCGCGCGACAGATGCTCGAGCGCCTGCGCGTCTACTGCCGGCAGCGCGCGCGTCAGGCCTTCGACCGGGGCGTTGGTCTCAATCGAGCGCTTCAGCGCATCGAGGCTGGCGAAATCGAAATGCGCGGTACGCCACTGCAGCACTTTCACCGGATCGAAATCATGCGCCTCGATCTTGTTGACCAGTTCATCATCCAGCGGATCGACCTGGCCGGTGACGCCGAAGGTGCCGTCGCGCAGATGCCGGCCGGCGCGGCCGGCAATCTGGCCGAGCTCGGCCGCCGTCAGGTTGCGGTACTGGTAACCGTCGAATTTGCGATTCTGGGCGAAGGCAACGTGGTCGAGGTCGAGGTTGAGGCCCATGCCGATGGCGTCGGTGGCGACGAGGTAGTCGACGTCGCCCGACTGGAACAGCGCCACCTGGGCGTTGCGGGTGCGCGGGCTGAGTGCGCCGAGCACGACGGCGGCACCGCCCTGCTGGCGGCGGATCAGCTCGGCGATGGCATAGACCTCGTCGGCCGAGAAGGCGACGATCGCGGTGCGCCGCGGCAGGCGGGTCAGCTTCTTCGAGCCGACATAGGCAAGATGCGACAGGCGTGGTCGCGTCACTACCGACACGCCCCGCAGCAGGCGCTGCAGAATGCCGTGCATGGTGGCGGCGCCGAGCAGCAGCGTCTCCTGGCGGCCGCGCAGATGCAGGATGCGATCGGTGAAGATGTGTCCGCGTTCGAGATCGCCGGCGAGCTGGACCTCGTCGATGGCAACGAAGGCGGCGTCGGTCTCGCGCGGCATCGCTTCCACGGTGCAGACCGAGTATTTCGCGCCCGCCGGCTGGATCTTTTCCTCGCCGGTGATGAGCGCCACCTTATGGGCGCCGACCTTCTCGCAGACGCGCGTATAGACCTCGCGGGCAAGCAGCCTGAGCGGCAGGCCGATGACGCCGCTTTCGTGCGCCACCATGCGCTCGATCGCGAGATGGGTCTTGCCGGTATTGGTCGGGCCGAGCACGGCCGTCACGTCTCGACCCGACAGGATCAGCGGTTCAGTGTGTTTCGGATAGATGTTCATCGGCCTGGAAATAAGGCTCTCTGCCTCGCATTGTCGGGAGCGCGCCCATATTGGCCGCGTATGACAGGCGACACATAGGGATTTCGGGCGCGAAGCGAAAGCGGAATATGCCGAGGGCAGGCCGATTGGTTGGTTCGAAGCCAGAAAATCTGTTCCCGATTAACAGTTGGAACGAGTCTGGAACGAATCAGCGACGAATCACTGACTCGCGCTGATTCAGGGTTTGTTCACGGCTACATCTGGGTTTTCTGTCGGCGTACCTCACCACATGCTGAATCACGGAAACTGGCCCGATTTATGCAAGTGGCATCCAAGCGAGCACTGCGGTTAACCTTTGCCGGTGAATGGTCGTGGCTGGCCAATCTGCTTCGCACAACATTATGAAATTATTGATGTTTCCTAACGCGCTTCAATCATTTCGAGGGTGTTTTCAGCTCTCGCCGTTAACGTTCCGCTCAAAGCCGGAACGAATCGGCGACGAATCAGAGATAGCCGAAGTTTCTTGGTTTGTTCACCGCTGCATGTTGTGTTGTGAACAGCTTTTCCACCGAGAATCCACAGGCTGCCGGGCGGTTTTTGCATAGGCTGCGCAGCGGCCGTTAACCTTTGCGTGCCGGATTGGGGCAGCGTGCCGCATCGAGATCTTGCAACGGGAAGACCGCTATAGAAACGAGCCGTTTTGCAGGCCCGTTCGTCCAAGCGCGTATCTGTCTCAACGTAAAGATAAACGATCAGGCGATGTACTGGCCGCCATTGGCTGATATGGTCGAGCCGGTGATGAAACCGGCATCGTCGGAAGCGAGGAAGACGACGCAGCGCGCGATCTCCTCCGGCTCGCCGAGACGGCCGACCGGGATGTGCGGGATGACGCGCTCGTTGAGGACCTTCTCGTCCATTGCCTTGACCATCTCGGTGGCGATGTAGCCGGGGCAAATGACGTTGACGGTGATGCCGGCGCGCGCGCCTTCCTGGGCCAGTGCCTTGGTGAAGCCGATATCGCCGGCCTTCGAGGCCGAATAATTGACCTGGCCGACCTGGCCTTTCTGGCCGTTGATCGAGGAGATGGTGATGATGCGACCGAACTTGCGGTCGCGCATGCCGCCCCACAATGGATGCGTCATGTTGAAGACGCCGGAAAGGTTGGTGTCGAGTACCTCTTTCCATTGCTCGCGCGTCATCTTGTGGAACATCGCGTCGCGAGTGATGCCGGCATTGTTGACCAGCACCGAGACGGGACCGAGATCGGCTTCGATCTGTTTGATGCCGGCGGCGCAGGCCTCGTAGTCGGCGACGGACCATTTATAGACCGGGATGCCGGTCGCGGCCTTGAACTTTGCCGCTGCTTCTTCATTGCCGGCGTAGTTTGCGGCGACCGAATAGCCGGCGCTTTTCAAGGCGACCGATATCGCCGCGCCGATGCCGCGCGACCCGCCTGTGACGATTGCAACCTTTGTCATGCGTTTCCCTCCCAGAGTGAATGGTGAATGGGGAATGGGGAATGGTTATTGCGTAAGCCCTCCGATCTTCCATTCACCATTCACCATTCACCATTCACAATTTGCCATTCATCCCATTGCTTCCACGCACATGGCAACACCCATGCCGCCGCCGATGCACAGCGTGGCAAGGCCTTTCTTGGCACTTCTGCGGCGCATCTCGTAGGCCAGCGTGTTGAAGATGCGGGCGCCCGAGGCGCCGACCGGATGGCCGATGGCGATGGCGCCGCCATTGACGTTGACGATGGCCGGATCCCAGCCCATGTCCTTGTTGACGGCGCAGGCCTGCGCGGCAAAGGCCTCGTTGGCTTCGACCAGATCGAGGTCGCCGACCGACCAGCCGGCCTTGGCCAGCGCCTTGCGCGAGGAGGGGATCGGTCCCGTCCCCATGATCTGCGGGTCGACACCGGCGGTCGCCCAGGAAACGATACGCACCAGCGGTGTGATGCCGCGCCTTGCGGCTTCCGCTTCGGTCATCAGCACCACGGCGGCGGCACCGTCGTTGATGCCGGAAGTATTGGCAGCAGTCACCGTGCCTTCCTTGTCGAAGGCGGGCTTGAGCTTGGTCATGGCATCGATTGTCGCGCCGTGGCGGATGTATTCATCCTGGTCGACTACGGTGTCGCCCTTCCTGCCCTTGACTGTAAAGGCAACGATCTCGTCCTTGAATTTCCCGGCTTTCTGCGCGGCCTCGGCCTTGTTCTGGGAAGCCAGTGCGAACTGGTCCTGGTCGTCGCGGGTGATCTGGAACTGGCGGGCGACGTTCTCAGCGGTGTTGCCCATATGATAGCCATAGAAGGCATCGGTCAGGCCGTCCTTGATCATGGTGTCGATCAGCTTGAAATCGCCCATCTTGACGCCACCGCGCAGATGTTGCGCATGCGGAGCCATTGACATCGATTCCTGGCCGCCGGCAACGATGATTTTTGCATCGCCCTGGGCGATCTGCTGCATGCCGAGCGCGATGGCGCGCAAGCCGGAGCCGCAGAGCTGGTTCAGGCCCCAGGAGGTCGCCTCCTGCGGCACGCCGGCGGCCATAGCCGCCTGCCGCGCCGGGTTCTGTCCTTGAGCCGCGGTCAGGATCTGGCCGAGGATGACCTCGTCCACCTCCTTGCCGTCGACGCCGGCACGGACCAGCGCTTCCCTGACGGCGACGGCACCCAATTCATGGGCTGGGGTGTTGGCGAAAGCGCCGTTGAAGGAGCCGACGGGCGTGCGTGCTGCACTGGCGACAACGATGGCGTTGGAAGCGGACATGTTCTTCTCCAGGCTTTCGGGGAACGATTTCGGGTGCCGTCGGGGACTTTTCTTGCCCTTTCCACAACCCGAGTCAAACCCGAAATGGGCATGGCGTCCCACTGCCGCAAGCATGCCGCCCGTCGCTGCAACGGCGGCCCATCCGTGCTGCGCAGCATAAAATGTTCCCGCACTGCACAAACTGCTTGGATTCATGACGCTTTTGCGCATATCCTTTAAAAAGGCGCAATCGTTACCGGCGGCTTACTTAAGCTGCCCGGTGTCCGGGGAGGATGCAGATGGCCGCAAAAGACGAACCTATTGTTATCAAGAAATATGCCAATCGCCGTCTCTACAATACGGGCACCAGCACCTATGTGACGCTCGAGGATCTCGCTGAAATGGTCAAAAGAGGCGAGGACTTTACTGTCCAGGACGCCAAGACCGGTGACGACATCACGCATCCGGTACTGACCCAGATCATCTTCGAGCTGGAGAACAAGGACGGGCAGAACATGCTGCCGATCCCGTTCCTGCGTCAGCTCATCGCCTATTATGGCGACCAGATGCAGATGATCGTGCCGAGCTTTCTCGAGCAGTCGATGCTGGCCTTCTCGAAGGAGCAGGAGCGCTTTCGCGAGCAGATGAAAGATGCCCTCGGCAAGTCGCCGATGGACATGATGAAGATCGCTACGCCGATCAAGGTGCTGGAGGAGCAGACGCGGCGCAACATGGAAATGTTCCAGAACGCCATGCGGCTGTTCACGCCGTTCCCGTCCGCGGGCTCGGCGCCGGCAGCAGCGCCGGCCGAACCGGCCAGGAAGGAAACGCCGGAAAAACCCGACGACCTTCAGGAGCTGAAGGAGCAGATCGCCGCGATGCAGCGCAAGCTCGACACCATGTCGTGATTGCCGGGGCGAGGCGCCGCGTCGAACCTTCGCTCAGGCGCCGCTGAGACTTCGCAAACAGCGCGGCTAGAGCTGCTCCGGCAGCGGCCCCTGGTAGCGGGCGCGTGGCCGGATCAGGCCGTTGCTTGTCACCTGCTCCACGGCATGCGCGGCCCAGCCGACGCTGCGGCCGAGCGCGAACAGGCGGAACGGCGCATCGGACGGCAAACGGAGACCGCGCGTCAGCGCGGCCAAAGCGAAATCGACGTTCGGGCGCATGCCCGTTGCCGCAAAGGCCGCATCGCAAAGCCGTAACAGCCCATCATCGACATCTATCGCGGCCAGCAACGGTTCCGCACGCGGATCGCCGTCGGGATAAAGCGGATGGCCAAATCCGGGCAGCGGCCTGTCGTGACCGAGCCAGCGTCCGACAGCCGCATCCGGCCCCAATCTCTGCGCATCTTCCGCCAGCATCATGACCGCCTCCGCGGCGCCGCCATGACGCGGACCGGAGAGCGTGGCGAGGCCGGCAAGCAGGCAGGCCGAAACAGGTGCACCGGTGGACGCGGCGACCCGCGCGGCGAAGGTCGATGCGTTCAATTCGTGATCGGCCAACAGTACCAGTGAGCGACGGATCAAGTCTGCGCCGGCCGCATCGAGCGACCATCCCCGCGCCAGCCTTTCGTGCACGGCACCAGTTCCGGGATTCGCGCCGAGCGCCTGGGCCAAAGCGGCGATGGCGCCGGCCGCATCGTGGTTGAGCGAAGCCGATCTTCGGCCGAGCGAAGGCCGGCCGTTGGCCGCCAACGCGGCCAATTCCGCGAAGGCAGCCGGCCGGCCAGTTGCGCCGTTGTCATGGCGGCTCGCCGAGACGAACGACACTGGTGCGCCAGATGCCCAAAGCAGGTTTGCCGTCTGCTCCAGCGTGGCAGCCTCGCAGAGAGCAACCGCATCCTGGCCGCGATAGACAAGGCGGCCATGCAAAACGGTCGAGATCGTGGTGGCGATCGCCGGCTCACCCCAGGCAATTGCACTTTCGGCGATTGCCTGGGGATTTCGGCCACGAGCCCGGCGGCTCGCCAGCGCCGCGATATCGTCGGCGCGATACTGGCTGCGGCGTGGATCCGCCCGGTCCGGCCGCACGCCGATGCGTCCGCGGCTGACATAGGCATAGAGGGTCTGGGCTCGCACCTTGAGACGCTCCAGGGCTTCGTCCCGCGTCAGCCACTCCGTCATGTCAGCCTTGTCATGTTGATTCCGTTGATCAAGATTGATGGTCGAGTCACCAACCCTTATCTTCCACCCGGAAAGGGTCAAGGAGAAAACCAATGGCGAATGGGCTCGATGATGTGGTGGCGGCGGAAACGGTGCTCTCCGATGTTGACGGTCTTGGTGGCCGCCTGACCATCCGGGGCCATTCGTTGCCCGAACTGGCAGGCCGCTGGAAATACGCCGAGGTGGTTCATCTGCTGTTCGACGGCTTTTTCGACGATCTTCCCGACGGCAGCGAGCTGGCGAACGCGATCGGTCGGGCGCGCAGCGAAGTGTTCGAGCAGATCAAACCCTTGCTGCCGTTTCTCGCATCCGTCGATATCTACAGCGCGATGCGCGCCGGTATTGCCCTGCTGCCGGATGGCGGCAAATTGTCGGACGCGCTGCGGCTGGTTGCGGCACCTGCCGTGCTGACGCCGGCCTTGCTGCGCTTGCAGCGCGGCGAAAGCCCGATTGCGCCCGATAGCAAGGCCGATCATGCAGCCGACATGCTGCGGATGCTGACCGGCATTGTGGCCTCGCCTAAATTGGCGAAGGCGCTCGATGCCTATCTCGTGACGGTTTGCGACCACGGCCTCAACGCATCGACCTTCGCCGCGCGCGTGGTCGCTTCGACGCAGGCCGGGCTTACTTCGGCGGTGCTGGCCGGGCTCGGAGCGCTCAAGGGGCCGCTGCATGGCGGCGCGCCAGGTCCGGTGATCGAGATGCTGGATGCGATCGAGGCGCATGGCGACGCCGCCGGCTGGCTGCGTGGCGAGATCGCGCGTGGCCGCCGCATCATGGGCTTCGGGCATCGCATCTACCGTGTGCGCGATCCGCGTGCCGACGTGCTGAAAGCGGTGGTGCGGCAGCTCGGCGCCAAGGGCGAAGCCGGCCACCGGCTGGCGTTTGCCGAAAGCGTGGAGCAAGCGGCGCTCGAAGTGCTTCTCATCGCCAAGCCGTCGCGCTCGCTCCAGACCAATGTCGAGTTCTTCACAGCGCTCCTGCTGGAAGCGGCGGGCTTTCCGAAAGAGGCGTTCACCAATGTCTTTGCTGCCGGGCGCGTCGCCGGCTGGATTGCCCATGCGCGCGAGCAGCAAACGAGCGGACGGCTGATCCGGCCGCAGTCGCGCTATATCGGGACGGTGCCGGACCTCGTCGCCTGACGAGCTTTCAGCGCATGCTTTGCGAAACGAGGCGACGACCTCTCTTAGGGGACGAGAGAGGTCTACATGACAAAAATTTCATGTCATTGCTCCACACATCCGCTGTTCTTGGGTGACAGAGAGCCTATATGCTGCAGTGCAGCATGGTTCCACGGGAGCCCGCCTCGAAAGGAATAAAGCCGCCTTGACCGCCAGAAAAACCGCCATCGTCACCGGTTCCACCTCGGGCATCGGCCTGGCCATTGCCCACGCGCTCGCGGCCGAAGGCTGCAACGTCGTCGTCAATTCCTTTTCCGACACCGCCGACGACCGCGCCATCGCAGACGCGATCGCGAAGCACCACAAGGTGAAGACCGCCTATGTCAAAGCCGACATGTCGAAGCCGGCCGAGTGCCGGGCTTTGGTGGCGAAGGCAGCCGAGGCATTCGGCTCGGTCGACATCCTGATCAACAATGCCGGCATCCAGCATGTCGCGCCGGTGGAAAGCTTCCCGATCGAGAAGTGGGATGCGATCATCGCCATTAACCTGTCATCGGCCTTCCACACCATCGCAGCCGCCATCCCGTTGATGAAACAGGCCGGTGGCGGCCGGATCGTCAACGTCGCCTCGGCCCACGGCCTTGTCGCCTCGCCGTTCAAGTCGGCCTATGTCTCGGCCAAGCATGGCATTATGGGCTTGACCAAGACTGTCGCCCTGGAACTGGCGCGCGACAAGATCACCTGCAATGCCATTTGTCCGGGCTATGTGTTGACGCCGCTGGTCGAGGCGCAGATCCCCGACCAGATGAAGGCCAACAAGATGGACCGCGAGACGGTGGTCCGTGAGGTAATGCTCGAAAAGCAACCGACCAAGGAGTTCGTCACCGTCGAGCAGGTTGCGGCGGCCGCGGTGTTCCTATGCTCGGATGCGGCGGCGCAGATCAACGGCGCGCACATCTCTGTCGATGGCGGCTGGACCGCTCAGTGAGGCTTCCAGCGGTCAAGGGCCACGCCATGCCGAAAAATGGCAAGGCGGAAGAGCCAAAGAAGATCAATGTCGCGCTGCAAGGCGGCGGTTCGCACGGGGCGTTTTCCTGGGGCGTGCTCGATCGGCTGCTCGAGGACGGGCGCCTCGACATAACGGCGGTTTCGGGCACCAGCGCCGGCGCCATGAATGCCGTGGCGCTGGCCGACGGCTTTGTCCGCGGCGGTGTCGAGGGCGCGCGGCGGAAGCTCGACGATTTCTGGCGTGCGGTGGCGGCAAAGGGCCGCTTCAGCCCGGTACAGCGCATGCCTTGGGACGTCGCCTGGGGCAATTGGTCGATCGAGAACACGCCCGGCTATTTCCTGTTCGATACGATGTCTCGGGTATTTTCGCCCTATGTCGCCAATCCGCTCGCCATCAATCCGCTGCGCGACGTGGTCGAACGTGAAATCGATTTCGACAATGTGCGCGCCTGCAAGTCGATGGAACTGTTCATTTCCGCTACCAATGTCGAGACCGGCCAGTTGCGGGTCTTCTCGGACGGCGAGATCGACCTCGACACGGTGATGGCGTCGGCCTGCTTGCCGCAATTGTTCCGTGCCGTCGAGATCAAGGGCGTGCCCTATTGGGATGGCGGTTATGGCGGCAACCCGGCACTGTTCCCGTTCTTCAAGACGGCGGCCACCGAGGACGTGCTTTTGGTGCAGATCAATCCGGTGGTCCGCGAGGGAACGCCGAAGAGCGCCAATGAGATCCAGAACCGCATCGACGAGATCACCTTCAATGCCGGGCTGTTGCGCGAATTCCGCTCGATCGCCTTCGTCAAGGAACTGATCGCCGCCGGCCGATTGCCGCACGGCGAATATCGCGACATCCGCATGCACCGCATCGATGCCGACGAAGCGTTCAAGGATCTGTCGGCATCGTCCAAGGTCAATGCCGAATGGGCGTTCCTTGCCTATCTGCGCGACCTCGGCCGCACCGCAGCCAGTGATTGGCTGGAAGAAAATTATGACGCCGTCGGCAAGCGGCCGACGATCGATCTGTCCGGCGAACTCGACGACGGCTTGAAGCCGGTGACCGGGCCGGCGCCGGGCCGGCGGGTCAAGGAATTTCTTGCGGCGCGCAAGCAGCCCGAGGCCGCCCGCCGTCCGGCCTAGCTGCTTCGCAAGCAGATGGCATTCGCAATCCGTCAATCATCCTGACACTTGCTGCCATACCGCTGTTTTGGCGATCAACAGCCGATGCTGCAGCCGCATCTTTGCGGACAAAGCAACAACCCATCAACTTTTCTGACTATATTGCGCTGCAACTTTGAGGTAGAAGCGCGCTTCGCCGATCACGGCAATTTGAATACGGCCTCGCGCGCACCCATATCGGCGACGCGCCCCAAGTAGAAGATGCGGCCTGGCCGAACCCCGCGCACTGGAAAAATGACGATGCCGAAATTCAGGTTTCACAAGCTTGCAGCCATTGTTGTGCTCATCGGGTTCGCCGGCTGGATGGCGACAGGCGAGTTCTCGTCCGTCGGCAGCGCGTCCGCCGACAACAAGCCCAAGGCAGGAGAGGTCGAGCAGCCCAAGGCAGCCGACGCAGGCAAGCCCCAAGCTGGCGAACAGGGGGCTGCCAAACCGGGGACTGCCGAGGCGGAACAGCCCAAGGCGCCGTTGCGCACGGTCGCGGTCATAACCCCGCCGCGGCGCACCTATGCACGCGCTATCCGCATTTCCGGACTGACCGAAGCCGACAAGCGCGCCGTCCTGGCGACACGCGTCGCCGGCGTCATCGACAAGCTGCCGGTCAAGCAGGGCCAGCACGTCAAGACCGGCGACCTGATCCTGATGCTTGCCGCCGAGGAAAAAATCTCGGCGGTCGACAATGCCAAGCAGCTTGTCGTGCAACGTGAGGCAGAGCTGGCAGCTGCCCTGCGGCTGATGAAAACCGGCAATCTGCCCAAGTTGCAGCTCGATACAACCCGCTCCAACCTGACGCTGGCCAAGTCGCAACTGGACGCAGCGCAAGCCGAGCTCGACCGCAACGAGGTGAAGGCGCCCTTCGACGGCGTCATCGACCGGGTGCCGGTGGAGCTTGGCAGTTCCGTGATGCAGGGCGGCGAGGTGGCGACCATTCTCAAGCTCGATCCGGTGATCGCACGCGGCGAAGTCAGCGAACGCGATCTCGGCTATCTGAAGATCGGTGACGAAGCCAATGTGCGCCTGGTCAGTGGCCAGACCGTCAAGGGTACGGTGCGCTACATCAGCCGGGATGCATCTTCGGCAACCCGTACCTTTCGGGTTGAAGTCGCTATCCCCAATGCCGATGGGTCCGTACCGGCCGGCATGACGGCAGAAATCGCGCTCAGCGCCCAGCCGACCGACGCCGTGATGCTGCCGCGCTCGGTGGTGACGCTCGGCGACAAGGGCGACCTCGGCATCCGCGCCGTCGACAAGGATGACAAGGTCGTGTTCTTCCCGATCGATCTGGTCGACGACACGCCAACCGGCCTGGTGCTCGGCGGCATTGCGGCCGACGCCCGCATCATCGTCGCCGGCCAGGAGCTGGTGAAGGAAGGCGAGGTGGTCAAGCCGGTCGCAGCCGACCAGGCGACCATCCAAAAGCTGTTGGGCGAAGCGACGGCCGGGACGCAGTAATCATGGACATCGTCAAACTTGCTATCAGCAATGCCCGGCTGACCATTGCGGTCCTGGTCTTTCTCATCCTTGCCGGTGCGGTCGCCTACCAGTCGACGCCGAAGGAAGCGGAACCGGACGTTCCGATTCCGATGATGTATGTCAGCCTGATCTACCAGGGCATCTCGCCGGAAGACTCCGAGCGCCTCCTGCTGCGGCCGATGGAAGCCAAGCTGAAGAGCCTGAAAGGCCTCAAGGAGATGCGCTCGGCCGCCTTCCAGGGCGGCGGTTATGTGCTGGTCGAATTCCAGCCACAGACGGATCTCGCCACCGCGCTGCAGGACACACGCAGCAAGGTGCAGGACGGCAAGGCCGACCTGCCGCAAGCGGCTGAGGAGCCCGTGGTCTCCGAGGTCAATATCTCCGAGTTCCCCGTCCTGGTCGTGACGCTGTCGGGCGAGGTGCCCGAGCGCGTGCTGACGGCGGCGGCGCGCGAGCTGCGCGACCGCATCGAGGAAGTGCCTGGCGTGCTCGAGGGCTCGCTGCAGGGTGCGCGCGACGACCTCGTCGAAGTGGTCATCGATCCGATGAAGCTGTCTTCCTACGGGCTGCAGCTCGACCAGTTGATCGGTGCGGTCGGCGCTTCCAACAGTCTTGTCGCCGCCGGCAACATCGAAGGATCCGAGGGCAAATACGCGGTCAAGGTGCCCTCGCTTATCGAGACACCGGAGGATGTGGCGGCGCTTCCGGTCGTCGCCGGCCCCAATGCGGTGGTGCAGGCCAAGGACATTGCCACCATCCGCTCCACATTCAAGGACGCCGAGACGGTCACCCGCCTCGACGGCAAGCCGGCGATCGCCATCGAGGTGAAGAAGCGCATCGGCTCCAACCTGATCGATACGATTGGCAAGGTCAGGGAGGTGTCCGACGCCTTCATCAAGACGATGCCGGAGGGCATGCACGTCACCTACACGCAAGACAAGTCCGTCTTCGTGAACCAGTTGCTCGGCGACCTGCAGAACCACGTGATGATCGCCGTCATCCTGGTGTTCATCGTCATTCTCTACGCGCTGTCTGGCCGTGCCTCGCTGCTGATCGGATTGGCCATCCCCTCGTCCTTCCTGATCGGCATCCTGTTGCTGGCAATGATGGGCTACACGATCAACATGATCGTGCTGTTCAGCCTCATCCTGGCGGTCGGCATGCTGGTCGACGACGCCATCATCGTCACCGAATTCGCCGAGCGACGCATGAGCGAGGGCATGCCGAAGGAGCAAGCGTTCGCGCTTGCCGCCAAGCGCATGGCCGGCCCGGTCATCGCGGCGACGATGACGCGCATTGCCGCCTTCTCGCCGCTGTTGTTCTGGCCGGGCATTATCGGCGACTTCATGAAATACATGCCGATCACGCTGATCGTGACGCTCTCGGCCTCGATGCTCTATGCGCTGGTCTTCGCGCCGACGCTGGGCGCGATATTTGCCAAGGCGCCGGCCCATCACCCCGACGACAATCGCGACGGCTGGTACATGGCCGTGGTCAAGCAGGCGGTGCATTATCCCATCACCGTGCTTGTCCTCACTGTGGCGCTGTTGTTCGGCGTCGGCTACGCCTATTCGAAATTCGGCGCCGGCGTCGAATTCTTCCCGAATGTCGAGCCTGACTACGGCCTGCTCTATGTCCACGCCCGCGGCAATCTTTCGCTTGCCGAAATGGACGCGGCCACCAAGACCGCGGAAAATCGGCTGCTCGGTTGGCCGGGCGTGAAGTCTGTCTATACCCGTGTCGGCAAGACGCAGGGCGGCGGCCAGGATGTTCCGGAAGACGTGGTTGGCGTGATCCAGTACGAATTCGTCGACTGGCGCGAGCGTAAATCGGCGAACTCAATCCTGGACGAACTGCGCGGCGTGATGGCTGGCATTCCCGGTGTCGACGTCGAGGTTCGCGTGCCGGAAGCCGGCCCGCCTACAGGCAAGCCGATCCAGATCAGGCTTTCGGCCGTCGATCCGAAGGGCCTTGACGACAAGGCCCGCGCGGTCGCCGCGCGCATTGCCAAGGTGCCCGGCGTCATCGATATTTCCGACGGTCTGGCGCCGCCCGGCGTCGACTGGGCGCTCGAGGTCGATCGCGCCAAGGCGGCGCAGTACGGCATCAGCCCAACCGCGGTCGGGACGGTCGTGCAACTGGTGACCAACGGGCTGAAGCTCAGCGAATACCGGCCCGCCGGCGCCGACGATGCAGTCGACATCAGGCTGCGCCTGCCCGAGGATCGGCGCACGCTGTCAACGCTCGACGAACTGCGGGTGCAGACCGCGCAAGGCTCGGTGCCGATCTCGAACTTCGTCGTGCGCAAGCCGGAGCCGACGGTCGGTATCCTCAACCGCATCGACGGCGCGCGAACTGTGGTCGTCCAGGCCAACGTCGCTGCCGGCGCCCAGGTGGCAGCCGTCCAGCAGGAGGTCACCAAAGCTGTCGCCGACATGAACCTCGGCAGCGGCATTCGCTGGAAGCTTGCCGGCTCGAATGAGGACAGCGCGGAGGCCGGCGCCTTCCTCAGCAAAGCCTTCGGTGCGGCGATCTTCCTGATTTTCATCGTGCTTCTGGCGCAGTTCAACAAGTTCACCAGCGTCTGGCTGGTGCTGTCCTGCGTGGTCATGGCGACGATCGGCGTGTTCCTCGGGCTGCTGCTGACGGGAGAGGCATTCGGCATCGTCATGTCGGGCATCGGTGTCATCGCGCTGGCCGGGGTGGTGGTGAACAACAACATCGTGCTGATCGACACCTATGACCGGTTGCGCGAAGAGGGCTGGGACAAATACGAAGCCGTGCTGCAGACCTGCCGCGAGCGTGCCCGCCCGGTGGTGCTGACGGCGGTATCGGCGATCCTCGGTGTGCTGCCGATCGCCTTCGGCCTCGGCCTCGAAATCTTCCATCACGAGACGACGATCAACGCGCCGTCGACGCAATGGTGGATTTCGCTGTCTTCGGCGATCGTCTTCGGGCTGTCCTTCGCCACCGTGCTGACGCTGGTGGTGACGCCGTCGATGCTGATGGTGTTCACTCGCGCCAAGGTCAAACCCGGTGCGCGTCGTGGCTGGTTCAGTCGCCTGTTGGGGCGTCGAAAGGCCGAAATCCCGTCGAAAGGCCTGGACGCCGATCTGGGCGCCGAACCGGCGATCGCCTTCCCGAAGGCCGCCGAATAGAGTCCGGATCGCCGTCCTGATCAAGCAAAGGCCGCCCGGGAACAATGGGCGGCCTTCTGCATTGTTCCGTCATTGCAACCTCAAAGCGAGGATTTTCTGATGACGATCAGCACCATTCTCATCATTATCCTTATTCTTATTCTGATCGGCGCGGTTCCGGCGTGGCCGCATTCCCGGTCCTGGGGTTACGGACCATCCGGCATCGTCGGCGTCATTCTGATCGTTGTCCTGGTGCTGCTGTTGATGGGCCGGATCTGACCGCAATCATTGGTCGTGACAAGCGGCGGATGACCATCTGGCCATCCGCCTTTTTTTGGTTTGTTGTTAGGCAACTTTTTGCGTCGTCTTGAGCGTGGCGATGCCGATATCCTCGAGCGCTTCCGACACTGCATTTTCCAGCGGCGTGTGCGGGATCGTACCGATAACGCTTTCCAGCCTGCCTGAAACCAGCCGGTGCGGCTCGAAGCGGAGATAGGACATCGAAACGATCTCGCGCCACATCGCCACGAACGGGCCGCCGGCACGCAGCACCCACCACGGCATCGACGTCAGTTTCAGCGTGCGTCCGAGCGCCTTCTCCGCGGCCGCCTTGATGTCCAGATCGGTCACCGCATGGCCAGGAAAGTTCAGCGCCTCGTAGGAGCCGAGCTTGTCGAGATTGTCAGCCAGCCCGACGAAGGCCTTGGCCAGGTCGGGCAGATAGGCCCATTCATGCACGAGATCGACCGGCCCTGGGGCGGTATAGACACCCTTGGTTATCTTGGCGGCAACAACCAGATCGAACCACGATCCGCTGCCGCTGCCGCCGAAGAAATCACCAGCGCGCAGCAGGATCGTGCGCACCCGACCCGCATCGGCCTCGCGGCGAAACAGATCTTCCATGGCGACGCGGATGCGGCCCTTTTCCGTTGTCGGGCGAAACGGCGTGTCTTCGGCGATCACCGCCGGCATCGGCGAGCCGTAATTGTAGACGGTGCCCGGGAAGAGATGCAGCGCGCCGTTCGCCCGGCAGGCAGCCATCACATTCTCGGCCATCGGCAGGCATTTGCTCCAGTCGGTGTAGAGCGGGTTGAGGCCGTTGAAAATGATATCGACGCCTTCGGTCGCGCGGATCAGCGCAGCACGGTCGAGCGCGTCGCCGGCGATCGCCGTAGCGCCTTTGAGCTCGGCCGGCACCTTGCCGCTGCGGGTGACAGCGCGGACATCGTAGCCGGCATCGAGGAAGGCCATGGCGACCGTGCGGCCGAGGCGGCCATTGGCGCCGAGAATTGCGATCGTGGTCATTGTTCGTCTCCGTGTTGCGTTACGACCCCAATATTGTATCTTCGCAAACGAATGAAAATTGACTATGATTGGCGATATGATATTCAATTTTGAATGGATATTGACTGGAACCTGATCAAGAGTTTCGTCACCGTGGCGGAGACCGGCAGCCTGTCGGCCGCCGCGCGAAAACTTGCCGCGAGCCAGCCGACGCTCGGCCGCCACATCACCGAGCTGGAACAGGCGCTCGGTGTCACGCTCTTCCGGCGCGGGCGGCGTGGCTACGCGCTCACGGAAGCGGGCAGCACGCTCTTTGAACGGGGCCGCGCGGTGAGCGAGCAGGCGAGCGCCTTTTCGCTGCTGGCGCTGGGATCGGTCGAGGCGATCGAGGGTACGGTGCGCATTGCCGCCAGCGAAGTGGTGGCGGCCTATGTGCTGCCGGAAATCACAGCGAGGCTTGGGTTCGAGGAGCCGGGCATCGAGGTCGAGATCGTCGCCTCGAACCAGGTCGAGAATCTGCTGCGTCGCGACGCCGATATCGCCATTCGCATGGTCAAGCCGGCGCAGAATGAGCTGGTCGCGCGCAAGGTGACCGACATTCCGCTCCGCGCCTGCGCGGCAAAATCCTATCTGGACCGGCGTGGCCGTCCGCGCGAGGCCCGCGATCTTGCCGGCCATGATCTGGTCGGCTTCGACCGCAGCGATGAGATCATTCGCGGCTTTGCCCAGTTCGGCGTCCCGCTCGCCCGCAATGCCTTCCGCTTCAGGACCGATAATCAGATCGTGCTGTGGGAAGCGGTGCGGGCGGGAAACGGCATCGGCTTTGGCCAGGAGCCGCTCGCCGACCGTGATCCGCTGGTCGAGACAGTGCTGCCGGGTCTCCCGCTGCCGACGCTGCCGGTGTGGCTGGCCATGCACCGCGACGTGCGTACCAGCGTGCGCATCCGCCGCGTCGCGGATTTCCTCTACGAAGAGTTCAAGCGCTATTCAGCCGGTGCAGGCTCGGCAGCGAATTCGGCGCGGTGAGCGAGGCCGGCCATCAACAGCACGACGACCAGCAGCCCGGAGAGTGCGACGAAGATCGGGCCGAAGCTCGAGTGCTCGGCGACGAAGCCGATCGCCGACGGCGCCACCAGAATGCCTGAGTAACCCATTGTTGTGACGACGCTCATGCCTGTGCCGGACGCCATGCCCTCCTGGTTGCCGCCGGCCGAAAAAATGATCGGCACCATGTTGGCAATGCCGAGGCCGCAAAAGGCGAAGGCGGCAATGGCCAGCCAAGGCGAGGGAGCCAGCCCGGCCACCAGCATGCCGGCAGCAGCGGCAAGGGCCGAGGCGCGCAATGTCGTAACGGCACCGAAACGGTTGCGGACGCCATCGCCGAGAAAGCGCATGATGGCCATGACTCCGGAAAAGGCGGCATAGGCCAGGCCTGCGATGGCAAGATCGGCGCCGAGCTCCTGCCTGAGATACAGCGCCGCCCAGTCGAGTACCGCACCTTCGGAGATCATCGTCAGCAGCGCCATCAGCCCAACCAGATAGACCAGCGGGTTTGCTGGCAGCGCGAATTTGTGATGCTCGGCGACTGGGTGCTTGTCCTCGGCGATCAGGTAGCGGATCGCGACGGCGATGACGGCAAAGGCAAGAGCCGTCACCACTGTCGCATGGGCGAGGTGACCGTAGTTCTGGATGGCGAAACCGCCCAAAGCGCCGCCAGCGAAACCGCCAAGACTCCAGAAGCCGTGCGAGGACGACATGATGGCACGGGACAGCCGCCGTTCGACTGCCACTGCGTTGGCATTCATGGCGACGTCCATGCCGCCGATCGAACCGCCGAAGATGAACATGGCGACGGCCGCAAGGGGCACGTTGGGGGCCAGAGCCACAACCAAAAGGCCGAAGCTGCCGGCAAGTCCGAACCAGCGCAGCACCGTGCGCGAGCCATGCTTCGAGATCAGATGGCCGCACCAGGTCATGGCAGTGACGGCGCCGGCACCGAACAACAGAATCAGCAAGCCGAGCGTGAACTTCGAAATGTCGAGTCGCGTCAGGAACACCGGGATCTGCGGCGCCCAACTGCCGGTCAGGAAGCCGTTGGAGAGGAAGATGCCGGCCACTGCCCAGCGTCCACGAATCGCGATCTGCGTGATTTTCTGCGCGTCCATCGGGTAGAATCCGGTCCGGAAATGGCGTTGCGCGGCAAATTAGATCGATTCAATTCACAGTCAAGCGCTCTTCGCCGAAAGTGCTTGGACCAGACGCTACGTCCTCTCGCGTCGGCCAACCACCTCGGCGGTCCACTCCGAAATCCCTACGACTCGGGATAAGGCGCGCCATCTTTGTGCACAAACCGGCCGTCAGCGTTGGTGCTCATCATGTCGATGTCGGAGCAGGTGGCGACGTCGTCGGGCCAGCGCGAACCGACTTCGAGATAGATCGCCATCGCGCCCGATTTATTGATCATGTGATGGCCGTTGCCTGATCCTTTCGGAAAGGCCGCGCAATCACCGGCGCGCAGCACCGTCTCGCCGGCATCTTCGACGAGCGTCAGCTCGCCTTCAAGCACGTAGACGAATTCGTCTTCGTGCGAATGCCAGTGGCGCTGGCTCGACCAGTTGCCCGGCGGCAGGCGCATGAGATTGATGCCGAAGTCGGTGAGCCCGCCTGCGTTGCCTAGCCGCTGCCGCACGCGTTCGGCACAGGGTGCATCGAACGGCGGTGGATAGGATGAGCCCTTGCGTACGGGCACCTCGGCAACGTCGATCTTAGGCACGGCGTCCTCCCCTAGTGATCCCTAGGGCGTCTTGCCTCGAACTCGGCCTTCTTGGCGTCGGAGGCTTCGATCTGGTTCAGTGCCTGCCACTCGGCATAGGGCATGCCGTAGATGATCTCGCGCGACTGTTCCTTGCTGAGTTCGACACCTTCGGCTTGCGCCGCATCGCGGTACCAGTTGGACAGGCAGTTGCGGCAGAAGCCGGCGAGGTTCATCAGGTCGATGTTCTGTACGTCGGAACGCTCGTGCAGATGCGCGACCAGCCGGCGGAAGGCAGCGGCTTCGAAATCGCGCTTTTGTTCTTCGCTGAGTTCGGTCATGTCATGTTGGCCTCCCTTGGGCCTCATCATACCGGCCCGGTGCGCGAGCCGAATATTTTCACCGCATGTATATCGGCACGTCGATCTATCGCGTCAACGATCGGCGCCAGCCGTTCGGCCCAGGCGAGGGCACCCTTGCGGTCGGCGATCAGGTCCTGGCGGACCTCGAGCAGCGCATGGGCAAAGCCGTTGACGATGGCATGCCTGAACATGGTATCGCCGCGCAGTGCGCCGTCATAGGGTTCGTTGTCGCCGACGATGAGGCTCTTGTCCTCGGCGAGCATGTCGATCAGCGGCCGCGCAACGCGGTCGTCCAGGTCCCACAATATGCCGGCGTGCCACGGCCGCACGAATCCCTGCATGGTCGGTGTGAAGGAATGCACCGAAAAGATGAAGGGTGCCCGCGCGGATGCTCGCGCCACAGAGGCGATCATGGCGCCGACGGCATCATGATAGGGGCGGTAAAAGCGGTCCAGCCGCCTTTCGCGCTCCTCCGGGGCCATGGGATAATTTCCCGGGATGACGGTGCCGTCATAGAGCTGGCGAATCAGCGTTGGATCGTCTTCGCCGCGATTGGGGTCGATCAGCAGTCGCGAAAAATTGGCAAGCACCGCCGGAACGCCGAGCAGACTTGCGAGTTCGCGGGTTACAGTCTCGACGCCGATGTCGTAGGCGATGTGGCGGTCGAACTCCGCCGCCGGCAGGCCGAGACTGCCATACTCCTCCGGCAGGTCGCGGCGGGCGTGATCGGCCAGAAGCACCATGCCGCGCTTGCGATCGCCTTCGACGATATCGAAAGGCGCGAAAACTGTGGATCGGGTCATTGGCGGGAAAGGTCTGTTCGCTGGCTTTCGGGGAGGTGGTATCGTCATTCCACGAAGAGAACGCTTGCGCAATGCCGTTGTTTGGCCACGGTTTCTGCCAAAAAACTGAGCAGGGGCGACCGCAAGCGCGCCAGAGCCTTCTAAATCGATTGGAATTGGACAGATCGGCGCGTTGACATGCGTACGGACTTTTCCGAAAAGGGGCGTTGAGAGATGCAAATGTGGTTCTTGAGGGGTTTCAGGATGGGTTTCGCCGGCAGGCTGCGTGTGCGCCACGCCTTGGCCATGCCGCTCCTGGTACCGGCCATGGGTCTTTTCGCGGTGATTTCGGCCTCGCCGGCACGGGCCGATTTCCGGGTCTGCAACGCCACGCAGAACCTGGTCGGTGTCGGCATCGGCTATCGCGCCAAAGCCGGCTGGATCACCGAAGGCTGGTGGCACATCGAAGGATCGAGCTGCAAGACGCTGATCGAGGGACCGTTGTCATCAAGGTTTTACTATCTTTATGCAGAAGACGCCGAGCGCGGCGGACGCTGGGATGGTCCGATCAACATGTGCGTGGCCGAAAAAGAGTTCAAGATCGCCGGCGTTACCGATTGCGTCGCCCGGGGCTTTCAGCGCGCCGGATTCCAGGAATATGACACGGGCGAGCAGGCAAGCTGGATGGTCCAGCTGACTGACGAGCCCGCAACGGATGGCGCTCCAGCCGCCCCGGGAACAAACAGTCAATGAGACGCAGCCGCAAGGTCAAGATCCTCGCCACCATCGGTCCGGCCTCCTCGTCCGAGGAGATGCTGAAGAAGCTGTTCGAAGCCGGCGCCGACGTGTTCCGCATCAATATGAGCCACACCGACCATGAATTGATGCGTACGCTTGTCGGCCGCATTCGTGCCGTCGAGGAGGCGGTCGGCCGGCCGATCGGCGTTCTCGCCGACCTGCAAGGGCCAAAGCTGCGCGTCGGCAAGTTCGCCAACGGCAAAGAGGTGCTGACCGTCGGTCAGACCTTCACGCTTGACGACAATCCCGAGCCCGGCAATTCGACGAGGGTCTACCTGCCGCATCCCGAAATCCTGCGTTCGGTCGAGGCTGGTCATCGCCTGCTGATCGACGACGGCAAGCTCGAGCTCAAGGCGGTCAGCAGCAACGGCAAGGCGATCGTCTGCACCGTCGTCGCCGGCACCACCATTTCCGACAAGAAGGGCGTCAGCCTGCCCGACACCGACCTGCCGGTCGGCGCGCTGACGGAAAAGGACCGCCGGGATCTCGACGCGGTTCTGGCGACCGGCGTCGACTGGGTGGCGCTGTCCTTCGTGCAGCGGCCCGAGGACCTGGCCGAAGCGCGCAAGATCGCACGCGGCCGGGCGCTGATCATGGCCAAGATCGAAAAGCCGCAGGCCGTCGCCCGGCTGGCCGAGATCATCGAGCTTTCGGATGCGCTGATGGTCGCCCGCGGCGATCTCGGCGTCGAGATGCCTCTCGAAGCCGTGCCTGGCATTCAGAAGCAGATCACCCGCGCCGCGCGCCGTGCCGGCAAGCCGGTGGTGGTCGCCACGCAGATGCTGGAATCGATGATCACCGCGCCGGTGCCGACGCGGGCCGAGGTGTCGGACGTGTCGATCGCCGTGTTTGAAGGCGCCGACGCGATCATGCTTTCGGCGGAGTCCGCCGCCGGCGCCTATCCGGTCGAGGCGGTGGCGATGATGAACCGGATCGCCACCAAGGTCGAAACCGACCCGACCTATGCCGGAATTATCAACGCGCAGCGCTCGGAACCGGAAGCCACCGGAGCCGACGCGATCTCGCTCGCCGCCCGCGAAATAGCCGAGACGCTGAAGCTGTCGGCGATCATCACCTATACCGCGTCCGGCACGACCGGCTTGCGCGCCGCGCGCGAGCGGCCGCAAGTGCCGATCGTGGCGCTGTCGCCGATCCTCAACACGGCGCGGCGGCTGTCGCTGTTGTGGGGCACGCATTGCGTCGTTTCCCCCGACGCCAGCGACCTCGACGACATGGTCGACCGCGCCTGCCGCATCGCCTTCGATGAAGGTTTCGGCAAGCCGGGCGACCGCGTCATCATCACGGCCGGCGTGCCGCTGAGGACGCCGGGCTCGACCAACATGTTGCGCATCGCCTATGTCGGATCGGAAGTCGGCCGCTAATGTCGGCCGCGGCTGCCGGATAGGCCGGCTGCATGGCGCGTCGTAAACGCGGCGCCAGCCGGGCGCATCGACGGCAGTCGGGTTAGGATAGACGCCGAACTCCGCCAGCTTGCATCAGCCTGTGACCGGTTCAGGAGTAGGGGAGTAGGGCGCATGTGTGCCACAGTGCAATCTGCACCTCTCACATACTACCTTACTCCCCTATTCCCCTATTCCCCTACTCCCTTACTGGTCTCAAATGCCTTCGCCGGCAAGCTCCTCGGAAAGTGCGGCGACCTGGTCCTGGGCGCTGCGCATCATTGGGTAGATGCCGAGCACGCGCTGCCAGGCCTCAAGTGCCGACTGCTTGTGGCCGGTTTCGGCCATGATCTGAGCCAGGCCCGAAAGCGCGCCGAAATGGCGTGGTTCGAGCTGCAGGGTGCGGTCGATGTCCGCCATCGACTTCCCGTAGTTCTTCATCATGAAATGAACAGTGGCGCGCCGGTTCCAGCCTTCCGCATAGGTCGGCTGCAAAGTCACCACCTGATCGAGGAAATCGAGTGCAACATCGAATTTCTGGTTTTCGATCGCCTTCTGCGACCATTGCATCATCAGGTCGATAGAGGCGCTGCCCGACTGGGACCACTCGCTGCCGATGCGTCCGGCGATGCGCTCGGCCGCCTTTTCATTGCGTTCGCGCTTGAGATCGGCAAACAGCTGATCGAGCCGCGCCTGTTTCGTCTTGACGACCGGAGGTGCTGTCGGCGGAGTTGTGGTCGGATCTTCAGCCCACGCCGGCAGCGAGACAGCGCCGGAAACAAGGAAAGCCGTGAAAAATGCAAAAAGAATCCGCATCGCGGGAATCTAGCCCCCGACGCCGGATCGTCAAACTGAATTTAGCGTGAGAGGCGTATCATGCGAACGGAGGCGCGCAGCCTCCGTCGAAAACTCAACCTTGGCGCGCTTTGTAGCGCGGCGCGGTCTTGTTGATGATGTAGATGCGGCCCTTGCGACGAACCAGCTGGTTGTCGCGGTGACGCGCCTTCAACGCCTTGAGCGAATTCTTGATTTTCATGGTCTTGCCCGTCGGTCTGGGCCCGGTCACGGGCCGAATTATTAAGGCGCGCCCACAGACGCGCCTTTGAACTGTGCGTGGCTCATAGACGAGGAGCGTTGCCCGTGTCAACCGCAAGCGCGTTGCCTAAACGATACGGACCGTTTCGTATCATCAAATATCCGCCACTGGCGTCTTGCGGCGTTGCGCAGGCTTGAGACGGCTGGAATGATGCGGTTGCGAATTGGAGATCGTCATGCGCCGAATTCTTGTGTCCGCCTGTCTTGTCGTCCTCGCGGCAGGTTCTGTTGCCTATGCGCAGGAATGCGACCGCAACGACGACAGCCAGCAGATGATGAACATCTGCGCCGACGCGGACTACAAATCCGCCGACGCCAAGCTCAACAAGGCCTACCAGGATCTCATCGGCGAAAGTGACGCAAAAGCCAGGAAGCTGTTGCAGACGGCGCAGCGCGCCTGGATCGCTTTTCGCGACGCGGAATGCAGCTATTCCGCCGCGGACAGCGAAGGCGGCTCGATCTATCCGATGCTGATATCGGAATGCCTGACGCGGCTGACCGACGATCGCACCAAGCAGCTCACCGCCGATTCGACCTGCGCGGAAGGCGATGTGAGCTGCGCCAGCCCCGACGAGGACGAGAGCGGCGAAATCCAGTAAGCGTAGGTTCTAACTTTGTGTTTGAGCATGATCTTTTCCGAAATCCGGATTCCACTTTTCGCTAGCGCGGACCTTCGGTTCGGGATCATGCTCTAGCTGCGGCGGCTCACGCGCGTAAAATGGCCCATCTTGCGGCCGGGCCGCGCCTCGGCCTTGCCATAGAGGTGCAGCATCAGATCGGGCTCGGCGAGCAGATCAGGAACGCGCCTGACATCGTCGCCGATCAGGTTTTCCATGACGCAGTCGAACTGCCGGGCGGGATTTCCCAGCGGCAGGCCGGCGACGGCGCGGATGTGCTGCTCGAATTGCGAGATGGTGCAGGCGGCCTCCGTCCAGTGGCCGGAATTGTGGACGCGCGGCGCTATCTCGTTGGCCAACAGCGAACCGTCGGCAAGGACAAAGAATTCGACGCCGATGACGCCGACATAGTCGAGCGCTGCAAGGATCTCTGCCGCCGCCGTTTGAGCCGCAGCCGCCGTCTCGGATTTTACTCCGGCCGGCAGCGTCGAGCTGTGAAGAATACCGTTGCGATGGACATTCCACGCTGGATCGTAGGCGGCGAGCGAGCCGTCGCTGCCGCGCGCGGCGATCACCGAAATCTCGCGCTCGAAGGTGACGAAGGATTCCAGGATCAACGGCACGTTGCCCATCGCCTCGCAAGTGCCGGCAAAGCCGCCTGTTTCCATGTTGCGGAAGACACGCTGGCCCTTGCCGTCATAGCCCATGCGGCGCGTCTTCAATATGCCGCTGCCGTTGAACTGTTTCAGCGCAGCCGTCAGTTCCTCGTCATTGTCGACGGGGCTGAAATCCGCGGTCGGTATGCCGATGCCGTTGAGGAATTTCTTTTCCGCCAGCCGGTCCTGCGCCACTTCCAGTGCGCGTGCCGGCGGATAGACCGGCACCGTAGAGGCAAGTGCCGCGGCGGCCGCGACCGGTACGTTCTCGAATTCATAAGTAACGACGGCACTGGCCGCAGCCAGCTCGCTAAGCGCGGCCGCGTCGTCATAGGCGGCGACGATCTGCCGGTTGGCGACCTGTGCCGCCGGGCAATCCGGCTGCGGCTCCAGCACGACGATGCGGTAGCCGAGGCGGGCCGCGGCCATCGCCAGCATGCGGCCAAGCTGGCCGCCGCCGATGATGCCGATGCTCGATCCCGCCGGCAGGCTCACGGCGCGTCCGTGGGCTCGGCGGCCACCTTGGCGGTCTGCGCGGCGCGCCAGCTATCCAGCCGGGCGGCGAGCTTTTCGTCGCTCAGCGCCAGCACCGCGGCGGCCAGAAGTGCAGCGTTGGCAGCGCCGGCCTTGCCGATGGCCAAAGTGCCGACCGGAATGCCGGCCGGCATCTGCACGATTGATAGCAGCGAGTCCTGGCCCGACAGCGTCTTTGATTCCACCGGCACGCCGAACACCGGCAGCGGCGTCATCGCCGCCGTCATGCCGGGCAGATGCGCCGCACCGCCGGCACCGGCGATGATCACCTTGTAGCCGGCCGCCTTGGCGCCCTTGGCGAAGTCATAGAGCCGGTCGGGCGTGCGGTGGGCCGAGACGATCAGGCGCTTGTGCGGAATTCCAAGCGCCTCAAGCGTTTCGGCGGCGTGGCGCATCGTCGCCCAATCGGACTGGCTGCCCATGATGATGGCGACGTCGGCGCGGTGATCGTCCAAGCTTCTGCTCTCCGGCGGCAAAAGCGCGCAGTAGCTGAAATCGAGGGGAGCCGCAAGGATGGCCGGAAACGGCAAAGCCGCTTGTGCCGTCTCCGTGGCTACGCACATGGACAGGGGCGGTCTGTCATCGGGCGGCCGCTGCTCGGAAGCGGTTGACGAAGTCGTCAAGTTCAGGCCGTTCGGTATCGGAAATCGCCCAATAGGAAAAGGCGCTGTCGCTCCAGTGGACCAGCGAGAAGCCACCAGCAGAAAGATCGACCGGTCCGGCTGTCGAGCCGGTTTCCTCGGGCGCGGCGACGAGAGTGATCAGGTGCTCGCGGTGCCTGTAGACCAGTGCCGGCACTGGCTGGTCGGCGATCACCTCGACCCGGCCGCCGAGCAACGCGAAGCCGTCACTGGCAAGGTCAGGTGCCGGCGGCGACAGGCCGACCCTGCCATCCAGCCAAGGTTTGACCGTGTGCCGGTCCGACGAGACGACGTCCACGGGGCTGGCTGCCAGCAGGCTGCGGCGATGGCCGCTGGCGACCGCGGCGGCAAAGCTGTCGGGCGCCCTGCTCAGCATCATCCATTGCGTCGCGCCGCTGGCCAGCACGGCGGTAACGATGATCGACGCCGCCAGCGCGCGCCAGTCGAACGCGCCAAATCGGTGCACCGCTCTGTGTGCCGGCGGCACTCGAGCGGCGGGCGCCGGCGCCGGCAGCACTTTCTCCGTACCGGCTGTCCCGATTGCAGCGATGCGAGCCTTGAAATCCTCACGGACATCGAGCCTCGGCAGCCCGCTGACGACCGTCTGCAGCGCAACGATGCGGGCATGCTCGGCGGCGAGCGCCGGATCGGCCGCGATGCGTCGCTCGACAGCCAATGCTGCTGCTGCGTCGAGCTCGCCATCGACCAAGGCATGGATCATCAGCTCCACGCCCGCCGGGTCATCGGGCAGTCCATCGTTGTGCGCGCTCATGGCGCCCTCCCAAGTTGGGATATCAGCAGACCGCGCGCCCTCGCCAGCCGCGACATCACCGTTCCTAGCGGCACGCCAAGCAGCGTCGCGATCTCGCGATAGCTGAGGCCGTTGATGTCGCGCAGCACCACAGTCTCGCGAAATTGGTGCGGCAGCGCGGCGATCGCCGCCTCGAGTGCGGCCGTGTCGGCCTTGGCGATCAGGCTTGCCTCAGGACTATCCGTATCCGGCAGCCCGGCGCCATATGCAGCCGTCATGTCATCGAGGTCGCTCAGGTCGCCGACGGCGACGATACTGCGCGGCCGGTTGCGCGCCAGCCAGGAGTAAGAGGCGTTGCGCACGATCGCCAGCAGCCAGGCGCGCGCATTGCCGCCGGCATAGCCGGCGATGCCCGCATGCGCCTTCAAACAGGCCTCCTGCACCACATCCTCCGCGTCGGCGGCGTTGCCGGTCAGCCAGCGGGCAAGCGCAAGCGCATCCGCGAGATGGGGCAGAACCACCTCGCGAAAGCGCTCGGTCGCGGCCTCTTGGTTCAACACCGTCGCATCGCCCGGCATCCCGGACAGAACCTTCCGAAAATCCTCACGGAGCGACGGTGATCCTGCCCTGCATGTGCGGGTGAAGCCCGCAGAAATAGGCATAGTCGCCCACTTTGGTGAAGGTGAAGGCATATGTGTCACCGGTGTCAAGCGCCTTGGAGCGAAACGAGGCATCGTTGGCGACCACCAGATGCGGGATGTCGTCGTCATTCTCGAAGGTCACGGTAGTGCCCTGCTTTACCGTCAGCACCGCCGGTGTGAAGGCAAAGTTCTCGATCTTGACCATTGGCTGGTCTGCTGCGTTCAGTGGCATGGCAACCATTATCAGGATCGCCGCCAAACCGAACGTGACAGGGGATACGACCAAGACGCGGGATGGGAAGCGGATCATCGCATTTCCCCTCAGGCCAGCGTGCTGTCGATGATGGCGAGGTCCTGCCCGCCTTGCTTGACTGTCACGCTGCTTGTGCCGAGCAGGCTGCGCAACTGGCCGGCAGGTACCGTCATCGGCCCGGGTGAGGCTGCGGTGCCCGGCGCCGGTTGCGGGAAAGCGGTCGAGCGCGCGGTATGAAAGGTAACGTTGCCTTCGACCTTCTGCATGATCTGGTGGATATGGCCGTTGAGTACGGTGACAGAGCCGAAGCGCTTGAGCAGGGCCAAGGCCTGCGCCGCGTCGTCGGTGCCCCAGCCCCATTCGGGATAAACAGCCCATAGCGGGATGTGGGCAAAGACGACGATTGGCGTCGAGGCGGTGACCGCCTTCAGATCATCGGCCAACCATGCCAACTGGTCGGCGCCGAGATTGCCCAGCCCGCCAGCCTTCAGGTTGACGACGTTGACCAGGCCGATGAAATGGACGCCGTTCTGGTCGAACGAATACCAGCCAGCGCCCTTGGTGCCCTTGCCGTAGCGGTCGAGATAGGCCTGGCCATTGCCGTCATCGATCAGGTCGTGCTCACCGGGCACATAATGCACGTCGAAGCCTGCGCCGCCGATGATCTGGGCAGCGTTGTCGAACTGCGCGGCTTTCGACAAATGGGTGATGTCGCCGGTGTGGATCATGAAGGCGGGCTTTTGCGGCAACGCCTGGATCTTGCCGATGGCCTCCTTCAGCGTGTCGATGGCGTGCGGGTTGGCAGCCTTGTCGAAGCCGATGTGGCTGTCGGAGATCTGGAGGAAAGTGAAGCCGGTGGCCAAGGCCTCGGCGGCTTGCGACGCACCGAGCAGGCTGAGCGAAACCGGCACGCCGGCCGAAATTGTCCACAGCACTCCCGTGCCGGCCCAGATCATGCATTCCAGTGCATGACGGCGGCTGATGCCGTCAGCTTCATTGTCGTGGTGGTGGGTCATACCGGTCTCCTGCACGCCGGAAATGGCGTCTGTTTGGGAGACCAATGGGCGGGGTGGTTTATTCCGCCCGAAGACTAAAAGTTCATTCACACTGCCGTGATGGCGCACTGGCCCGATGCGAAGCCGGCGCTGGAAGGCACTGGCTCGACCACGCTCTGGCGATGTCTAGTCCGGCCAGCGCAGCGCTCCGGCGGACTGCTTGCGAGCGGGTTTCATCGCATCCGCGGGCCGATCGGCAGCACTCAACACCGCTCGCAGGCGTTCGGCAACGATCTCCGCCTCGCCGGGATGGAGATTGCACGGATCAAGGAAGAAGTGACCGCGCTCGACCTCGTGGTTGCGCACGATCACGGGCGGCGAACCCGCCGCAAGCGCCGAGGCGAGGCCGGCGGCGGTGAAGCGGCTTTCCGGCGCAACAAACACCTGCAGGCGGTCGAGAGGATTTCCGGTCGGATCTGGAATGATACGTGCCTCGATGCCAGGCAGGCCCTGCAATGCGGTTTGCCACAGATGCAGTGCGGCGTCTTCCCGCTGGCGAATGCCGGCATGGTCGCGCCGCTCCCAGGCTTCCAGGGCCGCCATAGTGCCGGCAATGCTCTCCTTGCCGACCTTCATGGCGCGCGCAACGCCCCGGTTCTGAAGATAGGCGGCCCGTACCAGATCCTTGCGGCCGGCAACGATGCCGCTTGTCGGCCCTGAGAGAAATTTGTGCCCGCTGTAGACAACAATGTCGGCGCCGCGCGCCAGAAAGCCACGCAAATCGTATTCCGAGGCGGCGTCGACGATCACCGGCACGCCCTTGGCGTGGCAAATCTCGCAGAACTCCTCAAGCGAGAGCATGCCGTATTGCACGGTGTGGTGCGCAACGACGTAGAGGGCTGCCGCCGTCCGGTCCCGGATCGCCTCGGCAACATGATAATCCTGGGTGACGCTGACCGTGCCGGCAGGCACTGCCTTGGCTCCGGCAAGCCGGATCGACTGGTCGATCGGCGCGCCATAATTGACGATGTGACCAAGCTGAACGATGACCTCCGATTTGAGGCCCTCGGTGTCGTCCGGCAGCCGCTCGATCGCAAGAAGGCTGGTCCCGGTCATCGCGCCGGCAATCGCCATTGTTATGCCGCTGGCGCAGCATGCGGTGATGAAGCCGGCCTCGCCGCCGGTAAGGCGTGCAATCACCCTACTTGCGGCGCGCTGCAGATCGTCCATCTCGACCCATTGCGAGGCCATTTCCGACATTGCGGCAATCGCTTCTGGCACGATGATCGAAGCACCGAGTGCCGTCATCGTGCCGGAGACATTGATGATTGGGCGAAGGCCAAGCCGTTCGCGGATTGTCGTGTTGGAACGGTCAGCGGCATAGGTCGTCATCTCTGTAGATCCTGTTTAAGATTTCAGGCGGCGATCTCGACGACCGCCTCGATTTCAACTGTGATGTTGCCCGGCAGCGAGCCGACACCGATCGCGGAACGGGCATGTCCGCCAAGCGTATCAAAGACGGCCGCGAAAAGATCGGAACAGCCGTTCACCACCTTGGGGTGCTCGCTGAATGTCGGCGTCGCATTGACAAAGCCAAGCAGCTTGACGACGCGCACGATGCGGCCGAGGTCGCCGGCCGCGGCATGCATGACGGCGAGCAGGTTCAGGCCGGTCAGACGCGCATGCCCGTAGGCCTCTTCAACGCTGACATCCTCTCCGACCTTGCCGGTGCAGAGCGCGCCATCGGCGCGCAACGGCCCCTGGCCGGAGAGGAAGATCAGCCGTCCGCTCTCGGCATAGGTGACGAAGTTGGCGATGGGCTTCGGCGGCTCGGGCAGTGTCAGGCCCAATTCCGCGAGCCGGATGTAAGGCGTCATAAAAGCTCCTTGCGACAGCTTTCGCCGTCCGATGTCAAAAATGCGAGGCGCGAAACCGCGCCAGGAAACTGCGAAGGCGTTCATTGTCGAACCCCGCCGCCAGAATCTCGGCGGGTGGTCCGACGGCACTGACGCCGCCATCCGCCATGAAAACGATGCGGCTCGATGCGTCGCGCGCAAAAGCCATTTCATGCGTGACCATCAGCATCGTCATGCCGTCTTCGGCGAGGCTGCGCACGACCTCGAGCACCTCGCCAACCAGTTCGGGGTCGAGCGCCGAGGTTATCTCGTCGAGAAGCAATATCTTCGGCTCCATCGCCACGGCGCGGGCGATGCCGACGCGCTGCTGCTGGCCGCCGGAAAGCTCGGCCGGCAGACTGTCGGCTTTGTGGGCGAGGCCTACGCGGCCGAGCCAGTGCTCGGCAATGGTGCGGGCCTCGGCATTGCTCTTGCCGCGCACCTTGCGCAGGCCAAGCATGATGTTGCCGGCCGCAGTCAAATGCGGAAACAGATTGAAGCTCTGGAACACCATTCCGGTCTCGGCTCGCATCGCCGCCAGGTCGCGCTCGCTGCGTCGCTGGCGTGTTCCCGTCTCGCGATAGCCGACTTCTTTGCCGTCGATACGGATCGAGCCGCTGTCGTAGCTCTCCAGGAAGTTGACGCAGCGCAGTAGCGTGGTCTTGCCGCTGCCGGAGGGGCCGATGATAGTCACGACCTCGCCGCGTGTTACTTGCAGGCTGACGGAGCGCAGGACCTCGACGGATGCAAAGGCTTTGGAAACCTCGGTGACATCGAGAAGTGCCGGATTCTGGTGCGAGGCGTTGAACATCGTGCTATTCCCGGATGAAGGAGAAACGCCGCTCCAGGCGCCGGCTGGCCAAGGAGAGGGCGTAGTTGACGGCGAAGTAGACGAGCGCACCGAGAATGTAGAGTGGCATCGCCTCATAGGTGCGGCCGATGACCTGGTTGATTGCCTGCATGAGGTCGGTGATGCCGAGCAGCGAGACCAGCGCGCTGCCCTTCACCGCGTCGGTGACGCCATTGATCCAAGGTGGCAGGAAGCGCCTGAACGCCTGCGGAAAAATGACGTAGACCAGCCGCTGGCGAAAGGTCAGTCCGATCGCCATCGCCGCCTCGGACTGACCCTTGGGAATCGAGCCGACGGCGCCCCTGAGATACTCGACGACTTGTGCGGTCTTGAAGAGGGTGAGGGCGAACACGGCCGCCCAAAAGGATTCCAGATGCAGCCCCACCGCGGGCAGGCCGTAATAGACGAAGAAGATTAGCACCAGGATCGGAATGCCGCGTATGGTGTCGCTGAAGATGCGCACTGCCCAGCGCAGCGGAAAAGGACCATAGACAAGGCCGACGCCCATCAGCACGCCGGCGATGAGCGATAACACCACGACCAGCAGCGACACCCACAAGGTTACGGCAAAGCCTTCGGCGAGGAACGGCAAGGCGTAGATGATCTGGCTCAGCATGTCAGCGCGCCGCCTTGAACCGGCGCTCGACGAGCCGCAGCGCGAAAAGCAGCGTGTAGCCGGTCAACAGGTACATTGCCGTCACCACCAGATAGACTTCGACAATGCGGAACGTGTTGAAGTTGATCCACTGGGCGCCATAGGTGAGTTCGGGTACCGAGATGACCGACGCCACGGACGTATCCTTGAAGAGCGATATGAATGTGTTGGAAAGCGCCGGCAGGGTTATGCGCAGCATCGTCGGCAGGCGCACATCGAGCAGCCTTTGCCATGGCGTCAGGCCGATTGCCTTGCCGGCGTCGAGCTGACCGCGCGGCACCGCCTCGAGCCCCGAGCGAAACACCTCGACCAGGTAGGCGCCGCTGTAGAGCGACAGCGTGGCAATGAATGAGGTTTGCGCGCTGTAGGCAATGTCGACCACCGTCGGCAAGCCGTAGAAGACCAGATAGACGAGCAGGATCAGCGGCACGTTGCGGATGAACTCGACATACCCCGCGATGATGGTCCGCACCGCACGTCCGGCCGACACGTACCAGACCGCCAGAACGAGCCCGATGACGATGCCGATCGCGATCGAGATGACGGCAAGTTCGAGGCTTAGCAGCAGTCCGCCCCAGAGCTTGTCGAAATGCCGCCAGATAAGGTTGAAGTTGAGAGTATAACCCATGCGTCCTCGTCATGGAGGGCTGTGATGAGAGAAGGCGGAAGGACGTTGTCCTTCCGCCTGCTTGCATCAAATGACCGGGAAACCGGGATGGCGCGCCGGCGGCTCCTGTCCGAAATAATCCTTGAACGCAGCGTCGTAGAGTGCCGTTTCATGGCCGAACATGGCGATGGTGAAGGTCTGGTTGACGAAGGTCAGCCAGTCGAGGTCGCCCTGCCGCAGCGCGGCACCATAAAGCATCGAGAACCAGCTCTTGCCGGCATCGAAGTACTTATCCGGATTGCGCGAGGCGAGCCAGCGCACCGTTGACAGATCGACCGCGGCGGCGTCGACGCGCTTCGATTCCAAGGCCTGCAGCACGTTGGCCTGCGTGTCTATCTGCATCACCTGCGACTCCGGCAGGACGATATGCACGTTAGCCTCGGCATCGACATTTTGCAGGATGGAAATCCGCGTCGCCGAACCGCCGGCAAGCAGCTTGTCGAAGGTCTTGTTTTCGGCGTTCGGAAGGGTCAGCAAGGCGATGCCTTCGACGTAGTAGGGTCGGGAGAAGTGGATCAGCTGCGAGCGCTGGGCGGTCATGGTCATGAACTGGATGGTGATGTCGACCTTGTTGGTGGTCACGTTTGGAATGCGCTGAGCCGGATCCTGCATGACGAATTCCACTTTGGTCGGATCGTCGAAAAGCCCCTTGGCGAGAATGCGACCCATGGTGATGTCCATGCCCACCAGTTCGCCGGCGTCGTTCTCGAAATGCCAGGGCGCATTGGTACTGCCGGTGCCGACGATTACCTTGCCGCGCTCGAGGACGGTGCGCAGCAGGCTGTCCGGCGCTGCCTGGGCCGCCGCTTTCTGAACGTCGACCGCGGTAGCGGCGCTCATCACTCCGGCCGTTGCAAGCCCGGCCATTCCCAGTTTCAGAAATTCACGCCTTTTGGATGTGTCGTTCACGGCGACCTCCTTTCGTGTTGTGTTCCCCTTTGGATCAGCAGTACAGGCATCGGTTGCAACTGACGTCATTGTCCCTTACAAGAGACGCCTGTACTCTGTACAAGACAGATTAACATCAGGAATCGATAATGCAAGATGGCAATGCCTTGGCCGCTCGACCGGACGCCGGTCTGGACGAAGACAAGAACTCGGGTTCTCGGGAGAAGGGCCTCAACCGGGTCCTCCAGATTCTGGAGTTTCTCCACACGACCCAGCGTGCGATCGGCATTGGCGACCTTGCCAGAGGGGTGAATGCACCGCGGTCGACGACCTATACGCTGGTGCGCTCGCTGGTCGACGCAGGCCTGCTGGAAATGGCCGGGGACGGCAATCGGGTCTATTTCGGAAAGAAGCTCTACCTCTACGGAATGGACTATGTGCGGGGCAACGACCTGCTCAGGCGAGGGCGCCAGGAAGTCGACCATCTGTCACGCGAGACCGGCGAGACCTCGGAGTTGTGCATGCTGCAAAGCGGCCGCTACACCATCGTCCATTCAAGCCCGGGAACGAGGCCATTCCGGATCAGCTCGGCGACCGGTCTGCAAATACCGCTCCCCTGGACAGCTTCCGGGCGACTGCTGCTCGCCGGCTTCGACAGGGCAGCGATTGAGGATATGGTCTCCGAGGACGATCTCGTGCTGCCGGACGGCCGCAGATTGCAGCTCGACGATTTCATAGACGACATCGCCGTCGCCAAGTCGGCCGGCTACTGCGTCACCTCCGGCCTTGTCGATGCCTACACGAAATGTCTGGCCGCGCCGGTCTTTTCAGCGCCGGGCAGGGTCGAGGCGACGATGTGCCTGGTGGTTCCCATCGATACCTCGACCGAAAAGACCGATGACCTGATAGAGCTGTTGCTCGAGCGCGCCGCGCGGCTTTCGATCGCGGCATAGGCCGCCTTTCCAGCAGGCCAGCGCCGGCGTCCGTTCAAGCGATAATGTCTGGAATGATCTTGTCTTCCAGCGCCATCAGCCTGTCCTTCAGGAAGAGCTTCTTTTTCTTCATGCGCTGGATCTGCAGCGGGTCGCAATTCATGGCAATCATCGCATTGATTGCCGCGTCGAAATCGGCGTGTTCCTGCTTCAGCCGGGAATATTCGAGGCGGATATCTGCCTGTTCCTGATCGGACATTTTTACCGTCTGCACGTCTGCGGCGCCCAAACTATGGGCCTGATTGGGCGGGACCGGGTCTTCTTGCACCGGCGCGCAGCCCATATCACATTTCATATTGGCGTGGAATGCTACCACGCAGCATTCGACATCGGTGCGCGATGGTGGCACACTGTCATTATGCCGTCACAGAAGCGAGCCTGCGGTGGACGTGCCATGACGGCTGCAATCCGAGGAAATCATGAAAGGGAGAACCAATCATGTCTCTTGCATCCCATCTTGATGAGCTGCAGCGGAAACACGGCGACATCGAACGGGAAATCGACGATGCGATGACCCATCCGTCGGTAGACGACCTCGAAATCGTGAATCTCAAGCGGCGCAAGCTGGCGCTCAAGGACGAGATTGAAAAACTGAAGGCGAAACCGACGACCCACTGAAGCCCTTCCAGGACTAGAAGCGCCGCCCGGCGCGCGATCTTTCCGGTGGCATCGCTATGCTGCCGGAAACGCTCGCGGATTTGCGGCAAGCTGCCGTCTTGTTATTTCCGATTTGCTGGGCCTGCGCGCCAGTCGCCATTGACAAGCCATCTTTGCTCCTCCACCTCATGCCCGGACCTTCAAGATTAAAGGCAGCCGGCATGACCGGATATTTTTCCTCACCCTTCCCGCGCCGCAGGTCGGTCGGTGTCGACGTCGGCGGCGTGATGGTCGGCGGCGGCGCCCCAGTCGTCGTCCAGTCGATGACCAACACCGACACGGCCGATGTCGACCAGACGGTCGCGCAAGTGGCGGCGCTGCATCGCGCCGGCTCCGAGATCGTGCGCATAACGGTCGATCGCGACGAAAGCGCTGCCGCCGTACCGGCCATCCGCGAGCGACTGGAGCGGCTCGGCATCGACGTGCCGCTGGTCGGCGATTTCCATTATATCGGCCACAAGCTCCTGGCCGATCATCCGGCCTGCGCCGCGGCCTTGGCCAAGTACCGCATCAACCCCGGCAATGTCGGTTTCAAGGACAAGAAGGACCGGCAGTTCGCGGCAATCGTCGAGATGGCGATCCGATACGACAAGCCGGTGCGCATCGGCGTCAACTGGGGTTCGCTCGACCAGGAGCTGCTGACCCGGCTGATGGATGACAACCAGGCCCAAGGCTTTCCGCTGACCGCGCAGGAAGTGACGCGCGAGGCAATCGTGCAATCGGCGATCCTGTCGGCCGAAATGGCCGAAGAGATCGGCCTTGCGCGCGAGAAAATCATCCTGTCGGCCAAGGTCAGCGGCGTGCAGGATCTGATCGCCGTCTACACCGAGCTTGCCACCCGATCCGACCATGCGCTGCACCTCGGCCTGACGGAGGCCGGCATGGGCTCGAAAGGCATCGTCGCCTCGTCCGCTGCCATGGGCATCCTGCTCCAGCAAGGCATCGGCGACACCATCCGCATCTCGCTGACGCCGGAGCCGAACGGCGACCGCACACGCGAAGTGCAGGTGTCGCAAGAACTGCTGCAAACCATGGGCTTCCGGCAGTTCGTGCCGATCGTCGCCGCCTGCCCGGGCTGCGGCCGCACGACCTCGACCGTGTTCCAGGAGCTTGCCCAGAATATCCAGGCCGACCTGCGCAAGAACATGCCGGTGTGGCGTGAACAATATCCCGGCGTCGAGAACCTCAAAGTCGCGGTGATGGGTTGCATCGTCAACGGTCCGGGCGAATCCAAACATGCCGATATCGGCATTTCGCTGCCCGGCACCGGCGAGATGCCGACCGCCCCGGTGTTCGTCGACGGCAAGAAGGCGGCGACCCTGCGCGGCCCATCGATTGCCGCGGATTTCGAGAAGATGGTCGCCGACTATATCGAACGGCGGTTCGGGCAACACGGCAAAGCCGCGGCGGAGTAGTTCGATGCGGCGTTTGCTCGGCGCGGCGCTGGTTGTCATTTGCGGGCTGATCTGGGCGACAGCCGTTCAGGCCGATCCACCACGGCCCGCCAAAAAGAAGCTGATCGACCAGGTTTGCAACCTGATCGAGACGCATGCCGACCAGAACGGCCTGCCCCGGGATTTCTTTGCCCGGCTGATCTGGAAGGAAAGCCGTTTCGATCCCAATGCGGTCAGCCCCGTCGGCGCTGAGGGCATTGCCCAGTTCATGCCGGGCACCGCCAGGATGCGCGGGCTCGCCAATTCCTTCGACATCGAACAGGCGATCCCGGCCTCGGCAAAATACCTCGCCGAAATGAAATCCGGTTTCGGCAATCTCGGCCTCGCCGCCGCAGCCTACAATGCCGGCGAGAGCCGGGTGACGCGCTGGCTGAATTCCGGCGGCTTCTTGCCGATGGAGACCGAAAGCTACGTTCTGGACGTCATGGGCGAGCCGGCCGACAACTTCACCAATACCGCCTACGCCGGCGTCATCCGGCCGCTCGACAAGAAGGCGAGTTTCGCTGCCGCTTGCCGCGAGCTGCCGGTGATCATGTCCAGAACCGTGCCGATGTCGTCGATCAACATCAAGCCGTGGGGGGTGCAGGTGGCCGGGAATTTCCGTCGCGCCGCGGCGCTCAACCAGTGGAGCAACGTGAAGCGCCGGTTTCCAGCCTTGCTCAGCGGTCGCGATCCGGTGGTCAGCCGGGTGCGCACACCGATCGGCAGGCGCGGCATCTATGCGGTGCGGATCGGCGCCGACACCAAAGCCAAGGCCGACGATATTTGCCAGAAACTGCACAGCGTGGGCGGCGCATGCATCGTGGTGCGCAATCGGTAAGCCATATGTCGGTGCGTTTCGCGCCATTGCTGCCATCTTGCTCCCCGTGGGCACTTCGTCCTCGACACGTGAATCATATTTTCGGCGAACCGTTAGCCAGGTCTTGCATCGTCGTCGATGCGGGGTAAGGTCCCCGCGATTTTTCGCGAAAGGGATCAGCATGGCCGGCTTCAAGACACTGGACGACATCGGCAATATCAGCGGCAAGCGTGTGCTGGTCCGTGTCGACCTCAACGTTCCCGTCACCGAGGGCAAGGTCACCGACGCCACCCGCATCGAGCGCATTGCGCCGACCATCGCCGAGCTCTCCGGCAAGGGCGCCAAGGTCATCCTGCTTGCCCATTTCGGCCGCCCCAAGGATGGACCGGCGGCGGAATTCTCGCTCGAGCCGATCGCCAAGGCGACGGCGGACGTGCTCGGCCGTCCGGTTGGCTTTGCCTCCGACTGCATCGGTGACAAGGCGGCAAATGCCGTTGCTGCCATGAATAACGGCGACGTGCTGCTGCTCGAGAACACCCGCTTCTACAAAGCTGAGGAGAAGAACGACCCGACCTTCACCGAAAAGCTCGCCGCCAACGGCGACATTTTCGTCAACGACGCCTTCTCCGCTGCGCACCGCGCCCATTCGTCCACGGAAGGCCTGGCGAATGTGCTGCCGGCGTTCGCCGGGCGCACCATGCAGGCCGAGCTCGATGCGCTGGAAAAGGGTCTCGGCAATCCTGTCCGTCCGGTTGTCGCCATCGTCGGCGGGGCCAAGGTCTCGACCAAGATCGACCTGTTGATGAACCTGGTGAAGAAGGTCGACGCGCTGGTCATCGGCGGCGGCATGGCCAATACGTTTCTAGCGGCGCGCGGCACCGACGTCGGGAAATCCTTGTGCGAGCATGATCTCGCGACCACCGCCAAGCAGATCATGATCGAGGCAGCCGAGGCCGGCTGCGCCATCATCCTGCCCGCCGACGGCGTTGTCGCCAGGGAGTTCAGGGCCGGCGCCGCCAACGAGACCGTCGCCATAGCAGACGTGCCGGCCGACGGCATGATCCTCGATGTCGGCGCGAAAACCGTGAAAACCATTGCCGAATGGATCGACCGCGCCGCGACGTTGGTCTGGAACGGGCCGCTCGGCGCCTTCGAGATCGAGCCGTTCGACCATGCAACGGTGGCGACGGCCAGGCACGCGGCAGCGCGCACCAGGGCCGGCAGACTGGTCTCGGTCGCCGGCGGCGGCGATACGGTGGCGGCGCTCAATCATGCCGGCGTCAGCGATGATTTCACCTATGTCTCGACGGCCGGCGGCGCTTTCCTCGAATGGATGGAAGGCAAGCCGTTGCCCGGCGTCGACGTCTTGAAGCGCTGAGATCGGCCGCAAGAGCAGCGCGAAGGAGTGCGCCCGCGACTTTCAATCGATTCGCGCTTACCCGGCGAAATGGTTCGACTTGAACCTGCGTTGCTCTGGTGGTCTGCTGGGCGCGGATCAATTCTTTCAGGAGAAGCACGATGAGCGAACGTCTCGAGGACATTGCCGCCGCGATGGTGGCCAATGGCAAGGGCCTGCTGGCTGCCGACGAGAGCTCCGGCACCATCAAGAAGCGCTTCGACGTCATCGGCGTCGAGTCGACCGCCGACAGCCGCCGCGACTATCGCGAGATGATGTTCCGCGCCAGCGATGCAATGACCAAGTACATTTCCGGCGTCATCCTCTACGACGAGACCATTCACCAGAAGGCCGCCGACGGCACACGGCTGGTCGACATCATCAAGGCATCAGGCGCTATCCCCGGTATCAAGGTCGATGCCGGCGCCAAGCCGCTGGCCGGCTTTCCCGGCGACACCATCACCGAAGGCCTGGACGGCCTGCGCGAACGCCTTGCCGACTATTACAAGCTCGGCGCCCGCTTCGCCAAATGGCGCGCGGTGATCGACATCGATGTTGCCAAGGGCGTGCCTTCCGCCACGTCGATCGGCTCGAATGCCCATGCGCTCGCCCGTTACGCCGCGCTTTGCCAGGAGGCCGGCATCGTGCCGATCGTCGAGCCGGAGGTGCTGATGGACGGCGCCCACGACATCGACACCTGCTACGAGATCAGCAAGGCGACGCTGACAAAGTTGTACACCGAGCTCTATGCGGCTCGCGTCGTCCTCGAAGGCACCATCCTGAAGCCGAACATGGTGCTGGCCGGCAAGAAATCAGGCAAGGTCAGCAGCCCCGACGAAGTTGCCGAAAAGACGATAAAACTGTTCCGCGAGACGGTGCCGGCCGCTATTGGAGGCATTGCCTTCCTGTCGGGCGGACAATCTGACGAGGAGGCGACCGCCAACCTCAATGCCATCAACGCCATCGGGCCGCATCCGTGGAAGCTGACCTTCTCCTACGGCCGCGCCTTGCAGGCCGCTCCGCAGAAAGCCTGGGGCGGCAAGGCGGCGAACGTCGCCGCCGCGCAGGCCGCCTTCGCCCATCGCGCCCACATGAACCATCTGGCAGCGCTTGGACAATGGCAGCCGACGCTTGAGCAAGCCGCCTGACGGAATTCAGGTTGCGTTCCCTCCGACCCGGGCCATGTGCCCGGGTTTGTTTGAAAGCAGCAAGGTCTGCAATTTCCTGCTACTGAAAATGCAGCTCTGTGTCGGCATTCCTCGCTGCCGATCGTCCTCCGTGAAAAGAGGAGCAGACCTATGCCAAACAACAAGACCGTGTCGCAGGAAGACTGGTTTCAGGCGCACAAGGCGCATCTGGCGCGCGAAAAGGAATTGACGCGTTTTCGCGACCGCATCGCTGCCGAACGCCGCGAATTGCCGTGGCTGAAGATCCGCAAGGACTATGTCTTCGAGACCGAGCAAGGGCCAAAGAAACTGCCCGACCTGTTCGGCGGCAACAGCCAGCTGATCGTCTACCATTTCATGTTCGGGCCGGGCGCCGATTATCGTTGCGAGGGCTGCTCGTTCCTTGCCGACCACATCGACGGTGCCAACCAGCATCTCAGGCACCACGACGTCTCGCTCGTGGTGGTGGCGCGGGCGCCGCTGGCCGAGCTTCTGCCCTACAAGCAGCGCATGGGCTGGAAATTCGACTGGGTGTCGTCGTACGCTTCGGACTTCAACTTCGACATGCAGGTGTCATTCACCGACAAGCAGATCGCGGCCGGCGACACGACCTACAATTTCGAGCGGCGCGCGCGGCAATCGAAGGATCTTCCCGGCACCAGCGTGTTCTATCGCGACGAGAAAGGCGACATCTTCCTGACCTTCGTCTCGCGCTCCCGAGGCGGCGATCCGCTGATCGGCGCCTATCACTATCTCGACCTGACGCCGAAGGGTCGCAACGAAACCGGTCCCCACCATAGCCTGGTGGACTGGGTGCGGCTGCACGACGAATATGCGGATACGCCCGAGATGCAGGACAGCTGCTGCCATTGACGACGGGCGGTCACCCAAGGTCTTTCGCCTTCGGCCCGACATGCGCTAAGTGCTGTTCGCTTTGCCCTAAAAGGGACTTGTCATGCGGCGCTTTCCGACCCTTCTCACCTGGCTCGCCTTTCCGGTCTATGTCTGGCAAGGACTTGGCGTGCGTCGCCGCACCGCCCGCATGCTGCCGGCACAAGGTCCGGTCATGCACGAGATATCTGGCCTGGCGCCAGCAATCTCGGTTCTGGTGCTTGGCGATTCCTCCGCCGCCTCGGTAGGGATCGGCAATTCCGAAAACGGATTGGCCGCGCAACTGGCAGTTCTGATTGCGCAACGCACCGGCCGCACCGTGCGCTGGCGGGCGGCCGGCTTCAACTCGGCAACCTCTGGCCAGATCCGCGATCATGTGCTGCCCAATCTATCGGCCGATCCGTGGACGCATATCGTGCTGGCCATCGGTACCAACGACACCAAGAATTTTCATTCGGTACCGCGCTTCAAGCGCGAGTTTGGCGGCCTGCTCTACGCGCTGCGCGCCAAATGGCCTGAGGCTCGCGTGGTGTGGTCGCCGGTGCTGGAGTTCACCCGGGCTCCGGCAATGCCGCCGTTGCTCGGCAAGATCCTCGAAATCCGCGCCGTCGAGGTGAACCGGATGGGCGAGCGCCTTTGCCTCGAACGCGGCGCCATACCGGCGCCCCGGCTGCCGATCACGGATGCCGATGCCGGCTTCGCATCGGATGGATTTCACGCTTCGGAAGCCGGCTACCGAGCCTGGGCGGAACATCTGGTCAGCCTGGTGCTCGCCAACGAACCGGGCGTCGCGTAGCGGGCCGCCCGCACTAAAGCGCGTCGCGTTCGATTGGCCTCATCCGACGCGCTTCAGGTTCTTGTTTTTATGCATGTCGTTGTCGCAAAACCGCTGCACATTTTTGCGCGACATGCATTACGTCCAGTGCCCGAGCACCGCCGTAATCGAAATCGCCGCCATCGCCAGCAGCGCCAGCTTCCAGAAATCGCTGCGCCGCTTCAGCCCGGGCCAGCCGAGCGGCTTGATGAGCTGGATGACCATCATGAGGATGATGACGAGCGCGAGAAGTTTCGACATGCAGCCTTTGATCAGCATCGCGGCTGGCTGTCAAAGCGGCTCCGGGATCGCCGGCTTCCACTGCGGCAGGCCTCTTTTCAGCACTGCCTTGTCACTTCGATGGATAAATCGGAACGCCGGTCATGAGAGCCGCACCCTCCTGACAGACTGCTGTCAGCAGGGGTGTGCGATAGTGCCTGCATCGAAAGAGAGGAGACCAGCCATGAACGGTATTACCATTCTGCGTAGCGTGCAGCACTATGTCGGCAAGATCCGGACGATCCGCAATGAGATCCGCACCCAGCGATTCATGAACACCCTGCCGGCGGACATCCGCAAGGATATTGGTTGGCCGGACATGTATGGCGACCGCCGCAATGGCGGCAATTGAGGCAAGCTTTCTGCGTGGCGTTTGGATGCGACCTGGCGACGAGCTGAAATGGGCATGCTGAAGCCTCCTGACAGTATGGTGTCAGGAGGCTCGTGCCATAGTGCGATGGCCGCCGGAGCCGGATGGCCGAGAGGACGATCGATGAAAAGCTGGAACGACAGGCTGAGCACGCCTGGCATCAACGGCATAAGACCGTCGCCACGCACCATCGGCGACGTCGTCGAAGGCCAGCCGATGCTGGTTCCTACAGCTCGCCAGGTTCATGCATTCATCCGCTCCATCCCCGAAGGCATGGACATGAATATCCGCGCTTTGCGCACCGCTCTCGCCATCGAGCACGGTGCCGAGATGACATGTCCGGTCACAATCGGCTATCATCTGCGCACCGTCGCCGAGGCCGCCAACGAGGATCTTGAGCGTGGTATGGCGCTGGGCGACGTTGCGCCGTTCTGGCGGGTGGTCGACGCAAGCACGCCGACAACGAGGAAACTGTCCTTCGGCGCGGCCTTCGTCGCCGCGCAGCGCAAGCGCGAAGGGCTGGAACGATAGACGCCGAGGGACCATACGATGCGCCGCGCCGACAGGCTCTTCCAGATCGTGCAGCATCTGCGTGGTGGTCGTCTGGTCACCGCCCAGAAGCTGGGCACGTGGCTCGAGGTTTCCGAGCGGACGATCTATCGCGACATCGCAGACCTGCAGTCGACCGGCGTGCCGATCGACGGCGAGGCCGGTGTCGGCTACATGATGAGGGAGGGTTTCGACCTTCCGCCGCTGATGTTCACGCGTGACGAGATCGTCGCGCTGGTCGCCGGCGCCCGCATGGTGCGCGCCTTTGGTGGCGCGGCCATGGCGCGAGCCGCCGACGAGGCGCTGGTCAAGATAGGCGCCGTGTTGCCCGACGCCGAAAAGGACCGCATCGCCCGTACCGAGATCCACACGCCGATGTGGGTGGTAAGCGATGCCGCCCGCGAAGCCATCGACCTGATCGAGCGGTCCATCGAGAAACGTCAGGTGCTGACCATCGACTATTCGGATGAGGCCGGCCGCAGCACCGCGCGCGACATCCGCCCGCTCGGCCTGTGGTTCTGGGGCAAGGTGTGGACCTTGGTCGCCTGGTGTGAGATGCGCGGCGATTTCCGCGCCTTCCGCATCGACCGCATCGCCTCGGTGGTCATCGCCGGCCGCACCTTCAAGCCGGAGCGCGGCAAGCAGCTCGCCGATTTCTATCGCGCGGTGGAGCGCAGCGAGGATTACGGCATGGCGCCGGACCGGGCAGCGCGAAGCTGACACGGAAGATCACAAAAAAAAGCCCGCTTGTAAGCGGGCTTTTTGTTTTGGATGCCAGACCTATTCCTCTTCGTCGGCGTCCTTGTCCTTCGACTTCAGCGCCGAAAGCTTGGCGAAGACGGCGTTGGCGTCAAGTTCGCGGTCCTCGTCCTTCGGCTTTTCGGGCGCCGGCACCAGCCGTTCGGTCAAGGCGGCCGGCAGCAGCGTATCGCCGACCGGCTGCGCCTGCTCGCGGCCGCGCGAGGCGCGGTTGATTTCCATATCGAGGTCGATCTGCGACGTCAGGCCGAGCGTCACCGGATCCATCGGCTGGAGATTCGCGGAGTTCCAGTGCTTTCTGTCGCGGATCTGGTCGATCGTCGACTTCGTTGTGCCGACAAGGCGGGCAATCTGCGCATCCTTGAGCTCGGGATGGTTGCGCACCAGCCAGAGGATGGCGTTGGGCCGGTCCTGGCGCTTCGACAGCGGCGTGTAGCGCGGACCCTTGCGTTTGGATTCCGGCACCCGCACCTTGGGATCGGAGAGCTTCAGCCGGTGGTTCGGGTCCTTCTCTGCGCGCGCGATCTCGTCGCGAGTGAGCTGGCCGGTCATGATCGGGTCCATGCCCTTGATACCTTGCGCCGACTCGCCGTCGGCGATCGCCTTGACCTCAAGCGGATGCAGTCCGCAGAACTGCGCGATCTGCTCGAAGGAAAGCGCTGTGTTGTCAACCAGCCAGACGGCGGTCGCCTTTGGCATCAGCAGCGTATTGGCCATTACAAAAATCCTTCTCGTTCGCCCGCGTTCCCGCGCGGGCGGTGGTTTAGAGCCACCAAAATGGGAAAATCGCGGTCTATATAACCGCTCGCTCGCCGTTTCGCAATGTTTTTGGCAGGCGCGCGTCAAGGACGGCACGGCAGCGCGACCAGCAGACCGCGAAGGGTCGGCAGATGACGCCATGCAGTCGAAAGCTTCAAAAAGACAAAGCCCGCCAGACCAAGGTCGGGCGGGCTCGGAACCGGCGACGGAAATCCGTCTGCTGCGGCTCTGGCTTCTAAAGCTTGATCCCGAACCGCGGCTCGGCGTTGCCGAAAAGCAGCGCCCGGTCTTCGAGCGGGATCGTGCTCGAGATCAAAGCCCTTTGCGGGCGACTCTCTCGATGTCGCCGCGGTTGATGCCGAGGTCGTTGAGCTGACGAGCATTCAGCCGGTTCAGTTCGCGCACGGTTTCGTTGTACATGCGCCAGTTACGGAAAGCGCGGATCGGGTTCATGATAGTCCTCCATCGTTTTGATGCCGCGTAAATAGGCATCGGCGATGAAAAATTGAACAGACGCTTTTGCATGGCCGCAATGCGTTTGTTGCATTGCACCATTAAGCTTTCGTTCAGCCTGTTTGCGGGCCGTCAGGCGACATCGAGCACAATCTTGCCGATGTGCTCACCCTCCTCCATCCGCTCATGCGCCCGCCACGCTTCCTTGAGCGGGAAGATCGTATCCATCACCGGCGCAACCTTGCGCGTGCCGAGCAGCGGCCAAACCTGCGCCTCCAGCGCAGCCGCAACTGCCGCCTTGAACTCCACGGTGCGTGGCCTGAGCAGCGATCCTGTGTGCACGAGCCGCTTGGCCATGATCTTGAAGAAATCGGCGCTCGCCACCGTCCCGCCCTGCGTCGCGATCTGGACGATGCGGCCTTCCATGGCTGCAGCCTCATAGTTTCGCGCCACATAGTCGCCGCCGACCATGTCGAGGATGACATTGGCACCCTTGCCGCCGGTTGCCTCCTTGACTGCGGCGACGAAGTCCTCCTCGCGGTAGTTGATCGCCCGGTCGGCGCCGAGCTTGAGGCAGGCGTCGCATTTCTCCTTGTTGCCGGCGGTGGTGACGACATAGGCGCCGAAAGCGGCAGCAAGCTGGATCGCGGTGGTGCCGATACCCGACGAGCCGCCATGCACGAGCAGGGTCTCGCCGCTCTTCAGGCCGCCGCGCTCGAAGACATTGTGCCAAACAGTGAAGTAGTTTTCCGGCAGCGCCGCCGCTTCGGTGTAGGTAAAGCCGGCGGGCAGCGGTAGCACGCTGCCGGCGTGCACTCTGACATATTCGGCATAGCCGCCGCCCGCCGTCAGCGCACAGACCCGGTCGCCGACGCGCCAGCGCGATATCTCGTCACCAAGGGCAGCGACTTCGCCTGCTGCTTCCAGGCCCGGCAGATCCGACGCTCCCGGCGGTGGCGGATAGGCGCCCTTGCGCTGTTGCACGTCCGGCCGGTTGACGCCGGCGGCCCGCACCCGGATCAGGATCTCGCCGGGACCGGGAACCGGTACGTCGCGGGTTTCCGGTTTCAGCACCCGCGGCCCGCCCGGTTCCGATATGGCGATCGCCATCATCTTCGCCGGAATTTTCTGTGCGTTCGCCATGAATTTTCCCGTCGTGCTCCGCCGGTTTCTCGTGCCAGCTCTTGCCCGCCATTTGCATCCATACCCTTGCCCTATGTATGCTCATTGGCAAATCAGGCAAATGGGCAATCACGGAGGAGCGACGATGGCGATCTTCGACGACGAACCCAAGAAGAAAGCGCGCCCGCACGAGATCGGGCAGGATCTGTCGCTGCTTTCCGTCGATGAATTGTCCGAACGGATCGGCATCCTGCGCGACGAGATCGCCCGGCTGGAAGCCGAGCTCAAGACCAAGGGCTCGACCAAGTCGGCGGCAGAGGCGCTGTTTCGCCGCGGGTAGTTACTGCGGGTAATTCCAAAAGCTCGGGCACGCCGCCGAAAAGCCCGAATGCCGCTGTCTCCAGACTTGTGCCCTAAACCCCAGCCGGATTGAAAAATGTTCGCAAGCTACAGACCGATCCTCTCGCTGCTGCGCGGCACCGCGTTCCTGTTGGCGGCATCCGGACTGCACGGTCTGCTGTTGCCGCTGCGCGGCCAGGTGGAGGGCTTCTCGACGGCATCGCTCGGCCTGATGGGCACGGCTTGGGCCGGCGGCTTCGTCACCGGCTGCTTCTTTGCGCCACGCATCGTGCGCCGCGCCGGTCATGTCAGGGCTTTCGGCGCCTTTGCCGCATCGGGAGCGATCGTCGCACTGCTCACCGGCCTGATCATCGACGAATATACCTGGATCCTGCTGCGCGCCTTCACCGGCTTCACCATGGCCGGCGCCTTCATGGTCATCGAAAGCTGGCTCAACGAGAAGGCCACCAACGAAAACCGCGGCACCGTCTTCGGCCTCTACATGATGGTCACCTATGCCTCGATCATGGGCGGTCAGATGATCGTTGCCGGCGGCGATGTGAGATCGGCGTCGCTGTTCATGATCACCGGCATTCTGTTCTGCCTGTCGCTGATCCCGACGGCGGTCTCGACGGCGTCTCACCCCAAGCCGCTGCAGGACGTGTCGCTTGACGTCAAGGGGCTCTACGTCAATTCGCCGGTGTCGGCGATCGCTTGCGTGCTGATCGGCATCGCCAACGGCGCCTGGGGTACACTTGGTGCCGTCTATGGAGCGCGCATCGGCATCTCGACAGCCGAGATCGCGCTGATGATGAGCCTCGTGGTCATCGCTGGTGCCGCCATGCAGCTTCCGGCCGGGCGGCTCTCCGACACGACGGACCGTCGTTTCGTGCTGGCGGGCGCGGCCTTCGGTGCTGCGCTGTTTGCCATCGCCATCTTCCTGTTCGAACCGCGCTCCGGCGTCTTCGTCATCGTCTGCACCGCCGCCTACGGCGCCTTCGCCTACACGCTCTATTCGATCGCGGTGGCGCATGCCAATGACCATGCGCGATCGGAGGACTTCGTCAAAGTGTCGGGCGGCCTGCTGCTGCTTTATGGCTTCGGCACGATGATCGGTCCGCTGGTGGCCGCCGGCCTGATGGGCTGGATGCGCCCTGAGGGGCTGTTCCTGGCCACTGCGCTCGCGCATCTCAGCCTGGCTGGCTATACGCTGCTGCGCATCAGCCGTCGCGCGCCGGTGCCGATCGAAGGCCGCGATGCCTTCAAGACCCAGCCCGCCGATCGCTCGGTGACGCCGGAAGCGTTGCGGCTCGACCCGCGCAGAAAAGCTGAAGCCGACAGTTGAGATTCGAGGCGCTTTGCCCCACAAATAAGGCATGATGCTTTCCGACGCCTTCATGGCGATTGCCGATCCCAACCGGCGCCATCTCTTGGAAGAGCTCCGGCGCGGACCGAAGACCGTCAACGAATTGGCATCCGGCTTGCCGGTGTCCCGCCCGGCCGTTTCGCAGCACCTGAAGGTGCTGCTTGATGCGGGGTTGGTCAACGCCAAGCCGGAAGGCACCAGGCGCGTCTATACGGTCAGCAATGCCGGCTTCCTGAAGCTCAACATCTGGCTTGACCAGTTCTGGGATGCGGAGCAGCTCGGTTCACCCGGAAGCTGAGGGGCATCGTCAGCGCGTCGAGCAACTATGCAGCATCGGGCCTAGAGCAATTCCAGGAAAAGTGTGAAACGGTTTTCCGTACGGAATTGCGCAAAAACAAAGAGATAGAGCGGTTCGGCGTTTCCGTGAAACGATGAACCACTCTAGCCATTGTTGTAGGGGAAGAGCTTGAAATACGGCTGCGCTTCCTCGATCACACGGGCAACCGAGGGGCGTTGCAGCAACCGGTCGTGATAGCGCCTGACCGCAGGATATTCGTCTCCGAACGGCTCGACCTTGTTGGCGCGCGGGGGCGGCAGCGCAGTCGGCCATGGTGAAGCTCGCACCCACCGCCCATGTCCTCGACTGCATGTCCTGTTCAAAGATGGCGTAGGAGCTGCGCAGCTGGGCGCGGGCCTGCTCGACGCCGAACGGATCGGTCTTGCCCTCCGGCCGCAGCCGGTCGCCAACGATCTTCTGCATCGGTTCCTGGACGTAGAAGTCATAGAAGCGGTCGGCAAGCCGGGTCTGACGGGCGAGATCGAGATCGCCGGGGATCAGCTCGACCGGTCCGGGATAATACGCGTTGAGATATTCGATGACGATCGTCGATTCCGGCACGGTCCGGTCCAGCGCCTCATCGCGCAGCACCGGCATCTTGCCGGCCGGCCACAATTTCAGGAACGCCGCGCGCGACTGTTCGTTGCCGAGATCGACGACGACCGATGTGAATGGCGTGCCGTTCTCATAGAGCGCGATCAGCGGTTTCCAGCAGAAGGAGGCCAGCGGATGAAGATGCATCGTCAGGGACATTTTTGCTCCTATCTTTGGTGCTTCGTCTCGCGGGCATCCGGTGTCAAGGTTCGGCCCGCTGCTACGTGGCCCGGCTGTGGGCGACGATCGCATCGATGATCGCGGCCCAATCGTCGGGATGCAGCTCGTGGCCGCCGCCCTCGATCCGGACCAGTCTTGCACCGGCGACCGCGTCGGCAAGAGCGGCGCCATGCTCGGCTGGAAAGATCGGATCGTCGGTGCCGTGGATAACGAGGAGCGGAATCTTCATCTCGTGCAGCCGCCCCGTCCAGTCCTCGCCGCTCCGATCTTCGCCGCCCTTGAGCATGAAGTGATTGGTCGCGCTGAGAAAGCCGCCGGACCGGTCGTAGTCCTGTTCCACGAACGCTCTCGTCCGCGCCTCATCGAACGGATGCGCGGTGCCGGCGAGCGCACGCGCGTTTTTGACCATGAAATCGACCGCTTGGCCACGGTCAGACCAGTCGACCTTGGCGCCTTCGGCCGAATGTTTCCTATAGGCCTCGGTGGTTCCGGGCAAATGCGACGTATCGATGCCCAGGGGCGAGCTGCTGATCACCGTCAGCGAATTGACACGCGGCGGGTATTTCAACGCAACGAGCTGCGCGATCATACCGCCCATCGACATGCCGACCACGTGCGCCTTTCGGATTCCCTGGTCGTCAAGGACGCGGACGGCATCGTCCACCATGTCGTCGAATGTATAAGGCGGCTCGCCCGGCGCGTATTTGGTCGAACGGCCGGTATCGCGATTGTCATAGCGGATCACGAAGCGACCCTCGCCGGCCAGCTTCCGGCAAAACGCTTCGGGCCACCAAAGCATGGAAGCCATCGCGCCCATGATCAACAACACCGCCGGATGGGCCGGATCGCCGAACGTCTGGGATACGATTTCGGGGTGTTCGGCGTTTCTCATGACTTTCCTCCTTGGGCTGCAAATCCGATTGCAAGTTGCAATCAGTTGCACGATATTAAAACCGATACGATAGTGCAACCGGTTTTTGGAGATTCGCATGAACATCGATCGTCGGTCCGGATGCCCCATCAACCTGTCGCTCGAAGTGTTCGGTGACCGGTGGAGCCTGATCATCCTTCGCGACATCATCTTCGGCGGCAGACGCCACTTTCGCGAACTGCTCAACGGCTCGATGGAGGGCATCGCCTCCAACATCCTCGCCGACCGGCTGAAGCGGCTGATGGAGCTCGGCATGCTGACCAAGGCGGACGATCCCTCCCACAAGCAAAAGGCGATCTACAGCCTGACCGAAATGGCGATTACGCTGGTGCCGATCCTGGCGCATCTCGGCGCCTGGGGCCGCGTCTGGCTGCCGGTCAGCGAAGAGCTCTCTATCCGTGCCGAGCTTCTGGAAAAAGGCGGCCCGCCGATGTGGGATAAGTTCATGAACGAGTTGCGCCACGAGCATCTGGGTGCGTCTCCCGCCCCATCTGGACCCACCGTCCGCGCGACTTTGCAGGCCGGATACGATGCGGTAGTCGCCCGCAAGGCGGAGCGAGTCGGCTGCGATCCGGCGCCATGACCAACTTATTTTCCCAATTGCGGGCTGGCTCTGCTATCAAGGGACTGAAGATAATTTACGGATTGGATAACGCTCTTGGTCGAGAACTCTAAGGACACTGCCCGTGCGCGGGCCGATTTGCGTTTCAAGAAACAGGAAGAGGCAGCCACGGTTCGCCAGAAGGCGATGGCGGAATATGTCGCCGAGAGCGACGCTCGCCAAGCCAAGACCAACAAGCTGCGGGCGCTGCGCCTCGCCAAGGAAGCGGAAGACCTGGCCAATGCGCCTCCGGCCCCGGTGAAGAAGCCTCGCGCCAAGAAGAAATAGGCCGGCGCTCCCAGAATGCATGCTTCCTTTCGCACGCGAAACAGTTCACTCGGAGTCTGTTCTGCCGGTTGATAACTGGCGCGTTTAGGAGACGGCCATGACCGCACTGACGCTCGACAAAGCCCTTGAAATCATCGCCGCCGCCTTTGCCAAGGGTGCCGAGCTCAAGCTCAGGCCGCTTGGCGTCTCGGTGCTCGACGCCGGCGCCCATCTGGTCGCGTTCCAGCGTCAGGACGGCGCCTCTTTCCTGCGTCCGCAAATGTCGGCCGGCAAGGCCTATGGCGCGCTCGCTATCGGCATGGGCTCGCGCCGGGTGGAAGCTTTCGCCAAGGAGCGCCCGCATCTGATCGCCGGCGTCTCCGACGTGTCGGGCGGGCGCGTCCTGCCGGTCGTCGGCGGCGTGCTGATCCGCGACAACGCCGGCACGATCATCGGCGCCATCGGTATTTCCGGCGACACGTCCGACAATGATGAAACGGCAGCCATCGCCGGCGTCGAGGCGGCTGGCTTCACCGCTGACCCGGGCTGAGTCGGGATCCTTAACTCATATTGATGTCGCGGGTGGCCGACCGCATCGACACCGAAAAGCCGGCCAGCACGTCGATCAGCGCTATGACCATCAGTGTGAAGAAAACGGAATGGGCGGCGCCCTTCACCAGCAGGAACTCGACCAGATAGGCCACAAAGACGAAGGTCGACAAAAGATGGTCCATGATCGAGGCATTTGTCGTGCGCGTCGACTTCACCACTTCGACGAACAAGAAGATCAGTGCGATCAGCACGATGAGGTCGCCGAGGGTCATCGAGAACACGCCACCCGACATCATCCGGACCGAAAACATTTCGGTGGCCCACGGATCGTCGCCGCTGCCGAATATTCCCAGAAGCCCGAGATTGTAGAGGATGAAAGGCACGATCAGCAGCGGGATGGCACCGAACATGTGGCGGCTCCGGTTGGACTGATCTTTGTAGAGTGCGCCCGGCGTTCGCCGTCAAGAATTTTCGTGCGGCCGATAAACACGGACAAAGACGGCGTGAAACAACAATGTCAGGCCCGGCTGATATGATCAGTTGTCGCAAACGCAAAAAGACCGGCCAATGGCCGGTCGTTTCGCAACCCATAAACCGTCGAAAGCTCTCTCAGCTTTCCTTCGGCTCCAGAACCTGGCGACCGCGATACATGCCGGTCTTCAGGTCGATATGGTGCGGACGGCGCATCTCGCCGGAGTTCTTGTCCTCGACATAGGTCGGGGCCTTCAGTGCGTCGGCAGAACGGCGCATGCCGCGCTTCGACGGAGAGGTTTTTCGTTTCGGAACGGCCATGGATATGCTCCACTACATGGTCAAAACGCCCCGGCGGCCCTCGTGAAAGGGCCACATCAGGGGCCGGAATCTGAGAAAGTCGGGTGCCTATACACGCCCGACGGCGTTTTGGCCAGCGTCGCCGTGTTTTTTTTTGACACTATCGCAGGCAACCGACATAGGCGCCGGCGCGGCCGGCGCGCCGTTCGATCAACGCGGCAAGCCGCCTCAGTCCCGGCCCGGGCTTCGCCGGATTGCGCACGATCGGATTCGGCAAGGTGACGGCAAGCAGCGCTGCCTGCCGGCGCGACAGCTGTTTTGCCGAGACGCCGAAATGATGCTGGGCGGCGGCCTCGATGCCGTAGATGCCCGGTCCCCATTCGGCGATGTTGAGGTAGATCTCCATGATCCGCCGTTTCGACAGCACCGCATCGAAATAGACGGCCAGCGGCAGTTCCACGACCTTACGGACCGAGCCCAACGGCCGCGACCATAGATAAAGATTCTTTACCGTCTGCATGGTGATGGTCGAGGCGCCACGTGTCATCTCGCCGGCGAGCGCATCGTCGACGACGCCGCGCAACTCGCCCAGATCGACGCCGCGATGGAAACAGAACTGCCCGTCCTCCGACATGATGACCGAATATGCCAGCACCGGCGCGACATCGTCGATGGAAACCCAGCGCCGATCGTAGCCAGAAAACGTCGCCAGGTCCTTCAGCATCAATGTCGACACCGGATGCACGAATGTCGGCAGGTACAGGAAGGTCAGCACCACCGGCACCAGCGCCAGCACGACCGCGACGGCGATGCCGCGCCGGACCCAGCGTTGAAGACCGATGCGGCTGCCGCGTCTCGGTCTCGCCATGTCCAACCCTTCGGTTTCGTGATCGACGATCGGTTCCGCCAAGCCACCCAGTCCGCGCTACTCCCTGCCCCCGGCATAATGGCGCTTGGCTTCTTGCGCAACGTCTGAGTGTCGGCTACCGCTCCCGACCATGACGAAAGACGACCAAATGGCGTTCGAAGCTGCACTTATTGCCCGGGCAGTTCCGCTCGAGGCGCTGCTGAGGCGGTTGCTCGACGGACGGACGCTTTCGGGCGAGGTCGCGCGGCCCGAACGCCTGATGGCGGCAATGCGACATGGCGTGCTGAACGGCGGCAAACGACTGCGTCCCTTCCTGGTCATGGAAAGTGCTGCACTGTTTTCAGCCGACGGCGAGGCGGCGCTGCGCGTCGCGGCGGCGCTCGAATGCGTGCACTGCTATTCGCTCATCCATGACGATCTGCCGGCCATGGACGACGACGATTTGCGCCGCGGCCAGCCGACCGTGCACAGGGCTTTCGATGAGGCGACCGCCATTCTTGCGGGCGACGCCTTGCTGACACTTGCCTTCGACATCCTTGCCGACGAGGCGACACTGCTGCCGGCCGAGCGCAGGGCAACGCTGGTGCTGGCACTGGCCCGCGCCGCCGGGGCGGGAAGCATGGTCGGCGGCCAGATGCTCGATCTCGAAGCCGAACAAAGCCGGCCGGACGAGGCCGGTATCATCCGGCTTCAGGCGATGAAAACCGGTGCGCTGATCCGCTTTGCCTGCGAAGCGGGCGCTATCCTTGCCGGCGCGCCGTCGGGCGACCGCGAAAGGCTGGCCGAGTTCGGCTCGGCGATCGGGCTTGCCTTTCAGCTTGCCGACGATCTGCTCGACCTGACCGCCGACGCGCATCAGATGGGCAAGGCAACCGGCAAGGATGCCGCGGCCGGCAAGGCGACGCTGGTCGCGCTGCACGGACCGGACTGGGCGCGGGGCCAGCTCCATGGCCTCGTTGACCAGGCTCATGCGTTGCTCGAACCTTTTGGCGAGCAAGCTGCGCTTCTGAAACAAGCGGCGCAGTTCGTAGCGGCCCGCAACAATTAAGCGCGCCCCTATGGCGCGCCGGAGAATTGGCGACTGATCGGCCGGACGCCCTCGCAACCGGCCGATCGGGATCATTTCCGGCGATGTCGGACCACATGGACCCGCCACACCAGTTGCCGAGCCATTCTTCAGCCTCGCGGCAGGGTTCCGCGGCTCGGGTGGACAGCGGTCAGCCTTCGCCAGTCGTCTTTTCCACCACGGGCTGCGGAACCGGTTCCATCTCGGCCGCCTCGACCGCCTGCGCCTCGGCCGGCTTGCGCCGGTTGCGGATGAAGGCGGCGATGCGGTCGCGGATTTCGCCGGCGCTGAGGAACACCGGAACGCGCGCCACCGGCGCGGTCGGCTCAAAGGACAGGCCAAGGCCGGTGATCCTGCCCTTGTCGTCGACGTCGCGGACGATCAGCTCGATCGGACCGAGCAGCACGCGGTCGGCGTATTCGGCGTGGCCGCCGAGCCGGGTAGTGACCAGGTCGCCAATGCTGAGCTTGCGTTCCGCTTCGGTCAGGCCCGGCGCGTAGGCGGTCTCCAGTTCCTCGGCGGGGCGTGACGGATCGACGGCGAAGGCCCCGAAGAAATCCGCGTCCTCGGGATCGACCACGGCACGGCTGGCGAACAGCTTGTCGAGCAGGCGCGGATAGCGGTCCGGCACGAAGATGTAGACATGGTCGCCGGCCGCGAGCCGACCCATATCCTGGAAGCGCATCGAGCGTCCGTCGCGCAGCACCAGCGACGGCCGCGCCCAGCGCGGAATGCGTTCGCCGCGCGCCACCGGGCTGCCAGGTGCCACGCGGTAGGCGAGAAGCTCATGATGGGCGGAGCCCGGCAGTTCCAATTCGACCTTGTCGAGCGGTCCCAGGCGGGCCGGCACGATAAGGCCGAGACGGCGCGCCAGCGGCCCGACGGTCCATCCCTGGATGATCAGCGAGACCAGCACGATGATGAAGGCAGTGTTGAAGATGAGGCGGCCGTTCTCAAGACCGCCGAGCAGCGGCGTGATGGCAAGCAGGATCGACACGGCACCACGCAGGCCAACCCACGAGACGAAGGCGACTTCCGGGCGTGGCAGACGGAACGGCACCAGGCAGAGCCAGACGGCGATTGGCCGTGCCACAAATACCAGGAACAGGCCGAGCAGCACTGCCGGCACCAGGATCGCCGGAAATTGCGAAGGCGTCGCGAACAGGCCGAGGATCAGGAACATGATGATCTGCGCCAGCCACGACATGCCGTCCTGGAAGCGCTTGAGGATGGTGACGGCCCGGATATCGGAATTGCCGGCAATCAGGCCTGCGAGATAGACCGCCAGGAAGCCGGAGCCGCCGACGGCACCGGCGGCAGCGAACACCATAAGCGACAGCGTCAGCACGAAGATCGGCAGTAGGCCGTGATCGAGATTGAGGCGATCGACAAGGCGCACGATGGCCATGCCGCCGAGAATGCCGATGACCGCGCCGAGCCCCATGTTGACGAGGAAGCCGACGGCAAGATCGGTGACCAGCACCTTGGCCTCGGGGTGGGTATTGGCGGCGATGACCTCGACCAGCGTGATGGTCAGGAAGATGGCGATCGGGTCATTTGTGCCGGATTCCACCTCGAGCGTGGACCGCACGCGCTCGCGCAAATTGATCTCGCCGGCGCGCAGCAGGAAGAACACCGCCGCGGCGTCGGTCGAGGCGACGGCGGCACCGAGCAGGAAGGATTCCAGCCAGGTCAGGTCTAGCAGATAATAGGCGGCGGCGCCGAAGAGCCCGGTGGTCAAAAGGACGCCGAATGTGGCCAGCGACAGCGCCGGCCCGGCGGCCTGCCGCAAGGCGTTGAGCGGCGTGCCGAAGCCGGAATCGAAAAGGATGACCGCCAGCGCCAATGAGCCGGCAAAATAAGCAACTCGGGCATTGTCGAAATGGATGCCGAGACCGTCGGTTCCGGTGGCGAGGCCGATGCAGAGAAACAGCAGCAGGAGAGGGGCGCCGAAACGGAAGGCGATCAGGCTTGAAAACGCGGCGGCAACGACAAGTGCTGCGCCAACGAGCGTCACAAGATAGATACCATGCTCCATTCGTTGGTCGCCCCTAGTCGATATGCTCCGGCATCACGGGAGAGTGGGGCGAAGACATGGCCGCTGCAAGGCAGCAGCGTGGCTTTTTGCCCCACGCTGCCGATCGTCGAAAGTTTTGGCACCCCCGAGCAGCGGAGCGTGCCTCGGCGGTTCGTGCTGCAATGAAAAACGCCCGGACTGAGCCGGGCGTCTCCAGGTCGAGAAGCTGGCTCTCCGATCAGGCGATGGTCTTGCCGAAGGCGACGGCGGTATCGCCCATGCGGTTGGAAAAGCCCCACTCATTGTCGTACCACGACAGCACCGAAACGAAGTTGCCGTCCATGACCTTGGTCTGGTCGAGCGCCACGATCGAGGAATGCGGATCATGGTTGAAGTCGATCGAAACATTGGGGTGACGGGTAACGGCGAGGATGCCCTTCAGCTTGCCGTTCGAGGCGGCGATCACCGCGTCATTGATCTCCTGGACGGTGGTCGGCCGCTTGGCGATGAACTTGAAATCGACGAGCGAGACGTTCGGGGTCGGCACGCGGATGGATATGCCGTCGAGCTTGCCCTTGAGCTCGGGCAGTACCAGGCCGATGGCCTTGGCAGCACCGGTCGAGGTCGGAATCTGCGACAGCGCGGCGGCGCGGGCGCGGTAGAGGTCCTTGTGCATGGTGTCCAGCGTCGGCTGGTCGCCGGTGTAGGAATGGATCGTCGTCATCATGCCCTTTTCGATGCCGACCGCCTCATTCAGCACGGCCGCCAGCGGCGCCAGGCAGTTGGTGGTGCAGGAGGCGTTCGAGATGACGATGTGGTCCTTGGTCAGCTTGTCGTGATTGATGCCATAGACGACGGTGAGATCGGCGCCCTCTGCCGGAGCGGAGACGAGAACGCGCTTGGCACCGGCGGTCAGATGGGCGACGGCCTTGTCGCGGGCGGTGAAGATGCCGGTGCATTCGAGCGCGATGTCGATGCCAAGCTCCTTCCAGGGCAGTTGCGTCGGATCCTTGATCGCGGTGACCTTGAATTTTTCCTTGCCGACGATGATCTGGTCACCGTCAACCGTCACCTCGTGCGGAAAGCGGCCATGCACGCTGTCGAAGCGCAGCAGATGCGCGTTGGTCTCGACCGGGCCGAGATCGTTGACCGCGACGACGTCGATATCCTTGCGGCCGGATTCATGGATGGCGCGCAGGATGTTGCGGCCGATGCGGCCGAATCCGTTGATGGCAACTCTGACGGTCATTGTTCTCTCCCTGGGAGTTGGAGGCCGAAGATCAAGTCCGCAGCTTCATAACGGCGGACGGGCAAAGAATCCAGCCGCCGAGGCGTGGATTTAAATCGATTAGTGCTCCACCGCCCGGCAAAACCGCTATGCCAGCCTTTGCCGGGCGGGGCTCACTTTCATTTGCCATGCAGACGGGCTTCCGCCGCCTTCACCGTTGCCTCGGCTGTGATGCCGAAATGCGGGTAGAGCTGTTCGATGGTGCCGGAGGCGCCGAAGCCGGTCATGCCGACAAAGATGCCGTCGGTGCCGATGAAGTGATCCCAGCCCTGACGGATGCCGGCTTCGATGGCAATCTTGAGCGGCGCATTGCCGATCGTCCTGCTGCGATAGTCGGCGCTCTGCTTGTCGAACAATTCGAAGCACGGCACCGAGACGACGCGGGTCGCGTGGCCGTGCTTTTCCAAGGCCTCGCGGGCGGCCAGCGCGATCTCGACCTCGGAGCCCGAAGCGAAGATCGTCACCGCCGCCTCGCCACTGGCGGCGGCAAGTTCATAGGCGCCGCGGCTGGAGAGGTTTTCCGCAACGAAGTCGTTGCGTACCGTCGGCAGGTTCTGCCGGGTCAGCGCCAATGTCGAAGGCGTCTTTTCCGACTCAATGGCCAACTGCCAGCATTCCGCGGTTTCCACCGCGTCGGCCGGGCGGAAGACATTGTGGTTCGGAATGGCGCGAAGTGCTGCCAGATGCTCGACCGGCTGATGGGTCGGGCCGTCTTCGCCAAGGCCGATGGAATCATGGGTCATGACGAAGATCGAGCGGATGCCCATCAGCGAAGCAAGCCGCATCGCCGGACGGGCATAATCGGAAAAGCACATGAAAGTGCCGCCATAGGCGATAATGCCGCCATGCAATGTCAGCCCGTTGAGCGCGGCCGCCATGCCGTGCTCGCGAACGCCGTAATGAACGTAGCGCTGGCCGTAATCGTCGGCGGTGATGTTCTTGGTCTGGCTGGTCTTGGTGTTGTTGGAGCCGGTCAAATCGGCCGAGCCGCCGATGGTTTCGGGCACGGCGCCGTTGATGACCTCCAGCGCCATTTCCGATGACTTACGGGTGGCGACCTTCGGCTTGTCGGCGGCGAGCTTCTTCTTGTAATCGCCAATGACGGCGTCGAAGCTGGCCGGCAGCGTGCCACTGATGCGGCGTTCGAACTCTGCGCGCAATTTGGCATCAGCCTTGGCAAGGCGGCTTTCCCAGTCGGTGCACGCCTTGACGCCGCTCCGCCCGGCGGTACGCCATGCGTCGAGAATATCGGCCGGAACCTCGAAGGGCGGCGAATCCCAGCCGAAGAATTTTCTGGCACCGGCGATTTCCTCGGCACCGAGCGGCGAGCCATGCGCCTTGTTGGTGCCGGCCTTGGTCGGCGCGCCGAAACCGATCGTCGTCTTGCAGGCAATCATCGTCGGCTTGTCGGAGTGGCGGGCCGCTTCGATGGCATAGGCGATCGCTTCCGGGTCCTGGCCGTCGATATGGCTAGCATTCCAGCCGGACGCCTGGAAGCGGGCGACCTGGTCGGTGTTGTCGGCCAGCGACACCGGGCCATCGATCGAGATGTTGTTGTTGTCCCAGAAGACGATCAGCTTGTTCAGCTTCAGATGTCCGGCAAGCGCGATGGCTTCCTGGGATACGCCTTCCATCAGGCAGCCGTCGCCGGCCAGCACATAGGTGTAGTGGTCGACGAGATCGTTGCCGAAAGCGGCATTCATGATGCGCTCGCCGAGTGCGAAGCCGACCGAATTGGCAAGGCCCTGGCCGAGTGGGCCTGTCGTCGTCTCGATGCCGGCGGCATGGCCGTATTCCGGGTGGCCCGCGGTCCTCGACCCCAATTGGCGGAACTGCTTGATCTGGTCGATGGTGATGTCTTCGTAGCCGGTCAGATAGAGCAGCGAGTAAAGCAGCATCGAGCCGTGGCCGGCCGACAGGATAAAGCGATCGCGGTCCGGCCAATGCGGGTTCTTCGGATCGTATTTGAGAAAGCGGGTGAACAGCACCGTGGCGATGTCGGCGCAGCCCATGGGCAATCCGGGATGGCCGGAGTTTGCCTTCTCCACAGCGTCCATGGCGAGAAAACGGATCGCGTTGGCCATCCGGTCATGTTGTTCGCGCGAAGTCATGCTTCCTCCAAAATGGGGGTTTGGGCCTTGGGAAAGCCGTTGAAAAGGTGCGCGACACATAGCAGGCGCGGCCTTTTAGTCAACAAATCGGTGTGCTTTTGCCGGTCTTGTGATGGCCATGCGCGACTTACATTAGCGTTAGCAGGGGACAGTCGCGACAGCTTTATTGACGTGCGGTTCACACGACGCGTAATGTTTCAGGGATAACGCGTTCTGAACGTGGATGATTCGGTGATGGGCAGGGCGCAGGACGAAAGCCATGACCGGGGAAACGACCCTCAAAGAAGTCATTGCCAGGCTGGGTAAGGCCATCGAAGGGCTGGAAAACGCCGTCGCGGCCAAGCTCGAGCACGAGCGGGACTATTCGGAAGCCGAGGCCGAAGTGCAGCGGATGAACGCCGACCGCTCGCGGCTGGCGCAGGAGCTCGACAATTCCGAGGCTCGCGCCGAACGGCTGGAAGATGCCAACAAGGAAGTGTCGCGAAGGCTGGTGACAGCGATGGAAACCATCCGCGCGGTACTGGACAGGTAGGCCAATGGCACAAGTCACGGTTTCCATCGACGGCAAGCAGTATCGGATGGCCTGCGACGAGGGCCAGGAAGAGCATCTGATCGATCTTGCAGAGCGCTTCGACCGCTATGTCTCGCATCTGAAGGATTCTTTTGGCGAGATCGGCGACCAGCGGCTGACCGTGATGGCCGGCATCATGGTCATGGACGAGCTTTCGGAACTGCAAAAGCGGGTCAAGGGCATGGAAAGCGAAGTGCTGACGCTGCGCAAGACGCGCGACGATGCACTGACCAAGGCCGACAAGAACGATTCCGTGCTGACCGGGGCGCTCGGCGCACTGGCCCAGCGCATGGAAGACCTGGCGACGACGCTGGCAGTGAACAAGGCGTAGCGCGTCGCGTCGCCTCATTGACGCGACGTCACTTAACGGCGGAATGGGCAGCGTCTGAGCCGAACAGTCGTCGGAAATGCCTGCGCGTTTAACCAACCCTCCGGGGCTTTTTCGCCAGCGCGGAAATCGCTGCTGTATTTCCCACCTAAGTGACAAAAATTTTTTGAGGCCGGCCACTATCCTAGCGTCAACAGCCACTTGAAGGATGACGCCGCAGTGTTAGAAAGGCAAGCAGCGCGGCTGGGTCGTTCAATGCCAGCGGCAAGCCAAACAGGTAGGGACACGCCATGAGCCTTCGTATCAACGATATCGCCCCGGACTTCACCGCTGAGACTACGCAAGGACCAATCAGCTTCCATGAATGGATCGGCGACGGCTGGGCTGTATTGTTCAGCCATCCGAAGAACTTTACGCCGGTTTGCACGACCGAACTCGGCACGATGGCCGGGCTCGAAGGCGAGTTCAGGAAGCGCAACGTCAAGATCATCGGCATCTCGGTCGATCCTGTCGAAAGCCATGGAAAGTGGCAGAACGACATCAAGACCGCGACCGGCCATTCGGTGAACTACCCGCTGATCGGCGACAAGGATCTCAAGGTCGCCAAGCTTTACGAGATGCTGCCGGCGGGTGCCGGCGAGAGCTCGGAAGGCCGCACGCCCGCCGACAATGCCACGGTGCGTTCGGTTTACGTCATCGGGCCCGACAAGAAGATCAAGCTGGTTCTCACCTATCCGATGACGACCGGCCGCAACTTCGACGAAATCCTGCGCGCGATCGATTCCATGCAGCTGACCGCCAAGCACCAGGTGGCGACGCCGGCGAACTGGAAGCAGGGCGAGGACGTCATCATCACCGCTGCCGTCTCCAATGAGGATGCCATCAAGCGCTTCGGCGCCTATGAGACGATCCTGCCATATCTCAGGAAAACCAAGCAGCCTTCCGCCTGAGCAGGCAGAGGCGGCACGGAGAATTTTCGGTTTTCCTGGTCGTGTGAGTATGGGGTGCTTGACGGCGCCTGGTTGACGGACAACCATGCCTTTCATTTGCCGTGGCAGAGAAAGTCATTCCTGCCACGGTGAGGATCAAGGGGGCTGGGATTGGACGCATTATCGGCCAGGTCGCAGGTCACCGGCTTCTATGACAAGCCGAGCGGGTCCGTCCAGTATGTGGTCGCCGACATGGCGACCCGCAAATGCGCCATCATCGATCCGGTGCTCGACTTCGACGAAAGGTCCGGTGCAACGGCAACGAAAAACGCCGACGCCCTGCTCGACTTCGTCAGGGAAAGCGGGCTGGAGGTCGAGTGGATCCTCGACACGCATCCGCATGCCGATCATTTCTCCGCCGCCCATTATCTGAGGGGGAGAACCGGAGCGCCGACGGCAATCGGCGAAAAGGTCATCGACGTCCAGAAATTGTGGAAGGTGATCTACAACTGGCCGGAATTCCCCGCCGACGGTTCGCAATGGGACAGGCTGTTCGCCGACGGCGCGCCTTTTTCGGTCGGCGGCCTTCCGGCAAGAGTGCTGTTCTCGCCGGGCCACACACTGGCCTCGATCACTTACGTCATTGGCGACGCCGCCTTCATCCACGACACGCTGTTCATGCCGGACAGCGGCACCGCGAGGACGGACTTTCCCGGCGGCAGTGCCGAGCGGCTCTGGCACTCGATCGAGGACATCCTGGCGCTGCCGGACGAGACACGTCTGTTCGTCGGTCACGACTACCAGCCGGGCGGTCGCGAAGCGCGGTGGGAAAGCACGGTCGCGGAGCAGAAAGCCGGCAACATCCATGTTGCCGGCTGCAAGGCGGAAGCCGACTTCGTCGCGCTCCGCCAGGCCCGCGACAGGACGTTGCCGATGCCGCGGCTGATCCTGCACGCGCTGCAGGTCAATATGAATGGCGGACGCGTGCCGGAACCGGAATCCAACGGGCGGCGCTATCTGAAATTTCCGCTCGATTGCCTGTGAGGAGATGGGTCGCTGGCACTACAGTGCCATTCAGACTCGGCGCCGCCCTCATCGTTCTGCGATGGTCGTCCAAGCTATTGATCCTGATTCGATTTTTGCGATGTTTGAATCCGAGAGGTCCATGCGGGAGGACGGTGGTGGCAGCCGGATGAGGAGCAGCGCAGACGCCAGCCAGTCCAGCGTCAGGGTTTTGTTCGGCGGGCTAAATGTTCATACGTGATTTGCCAAGGATCGCTCTCGGAAGATCTTTCCTCGCCGATCCAATGGAAGCTGGTGGCAGTGATCTCAGTGAAACGCCATCGAGTTTGCAGACCGCGCGAGTCATTGCCGAGCTGGACAATGTCCTTACCCTCGGCCCGCCCGATCTGGCGCGAGTGATCCCGGTTGAGCGGGTCGTTCCATATGATATGCCAGCCATCGATCCCAGGGTCGAAGATGCGCAAGGTCGTACCATACATCGTCGACGGCGCAGGGCGCTTGGGCCTGATCCAAACGTCCTGAATCGCGCGGCCTTCGAGCACCCAGCCAAAATGGCATTCGCCATCCCATTTCTGGATTGTGCCGTCGTCGAGGTAGTGGACCGAGTCCATTTCCCAGCTTCCAATTAGCCATCCATACAGGGCCATGTCTTTCGCTCGGTCGGCTGGCGGACCTTCGGATCCGAGAGCGGCCAGAAACGGAGAAATGGTCATCGTCACACTGCCTTTCGTTTTCAATAAACGAGCTCAACTGCCCGGCGCAGCCCCGGCGGCTCGTTGTCGCGCTGCCTGCCGCGAGCGCCGGGTTGTGGAATGCCGCGGTCGGCGCCGCAACATTGCCGCCACAGCTTGCAGTCTTGCGGTTTTCAGGGCTTGGGGAAAATTGCGGTAATGCCGCTATCGATGCGATCGTCTGGGGGCTACTGAGCAGTTATAGCGGCGGATCGGACATCCGCGAAGGCGCCGCGGAACCGGCAACCCGCTAATGCATGTCGCGCAAAAGTGTGCAGCGGTTTTGCGATAACGACATGCATAAAAACAAGACTCTAAAGCGCGTCGCACAAGGCCGGCCGAACGCGACGCGCTTTAGAAAAAAACGGCGGCGCCAGTTACCTGACGCCGCCGTTATTTGTTTCTACCGGAAGGCCTTACGCCGCCGGCTGCGCCTCGATGGTGCGCAGCGCCTGCGTCTGGCGCTTGGCTGCGGCCTTGACCGCGTCCTGCACCTTCTCGAAGGCGCGCACCTCGATCTGGCGCACGCGCTCGCGGCTGATATCGAACTCGGCCGACAGCTCTTCAAGCGTCAACGGCTCATCGGCGAGGCGGCGCGCCTCGAAGATGCGGCGTTCGCGGTCGTTGAGCACGGCAAGAGCGCCCGACAGCATGCCGCGCCGGTTTTCCAACTCGTCCTGCTCGATCAGCATCTCTTCCTGGCTTTCGTGGTCGTCGACCAGCCAGTCCTGCCATTCGCCGGACTCGCCTTCACTGGCCCGGATGGGCGCATTGAGCGAGGCGTCGCCCGACAGACGACGGTTCATCGACACGACTTCCGCTTCCGAGACGTTCAGCCGGGTGGCAATCTCGGTGATCTGATCGGGCTTCAAATCGCCTTCGTCGAGCGCCTGGATCTTGCCCTTCACCTTGCGCAGGTTGAAGAACAGGCGCTTCTGGTTGGCGGTGGTGCCCATCTTGACCAGGCTCCACGAGCGCAGGATGTATTCCTGGATCGAGGCCTTGATCCACCACATCGCATAGGTGGCGAGACGGAAACCGCGCTCCGGTTCGAATTTCTTGACGGCCTGCATCAGGCCGACATTGCCTTCCGAGATCACCTCACCGATCGGCAGGCCATAGCCGCGATAGCCCATGGCGATCTTGGCGACGAGCCGAAGGTGGCTGGTGACGAGCTTGTGCGCAGCCGTGGTGTCCTCATGCTCGGCATAGCGCTTGGCGAGCATGTACTCTTCCTGCGGCTGAAGCATCGGAAAGCGGCGGATTTCTTCCAGGTAGCGGCTGAGACCGCCTTCGCCGGAAACGATACTGGGTAATGACTGGGCCATGATAGCGCCCCCTCTCTATTGGAGTGATGCCCCCGAAACGCGGCGGGCATGTGGCGCGAATGCCAAAGGCACATTCGCACCAACCGACATATATAGGAACAAAACCAGAAAGACAGGCATTTGTTCAACACGAAACAGTGTGTCACGTTGAAGTGAACAGCGCCGGTCAGGTTTTCAGGTGGTTGGTTCAGAGCTTGCGGAAGCCGTCGACGAGTTCCTCCATGTCCCACGGTATCGGTGCTTCGAACCTCATCGTTAGATGGGTATCCGGATGCCGAAATGCAAGGAGGCGGGCGTGCAAAGCTTGTCGCGGAAACGCTTTTACCTTGCTTCTTAGCGGCTCGGGCAACCGATTGGCCTTGGTGCGGAAAGCCTGGCCGTATTCGGGGTCGCCAATCACCGGATGGCCGATATGGGCCATGTGGACGCGTATCTGGTGAGTGCGACCGGTTTCCAGCCGGCATTCGACCAGGCTCGCCGTGGCGAATTCCTGCTGCTGCTCGCCAAAGCGCTCGACAACGGTGAAATGCGTGACGGCGTGGCGGGCATCGTCGCGGCCTTGCGGCACCACGGCGCGGCGTACCCGGTCGGCGGCGCGGCCGAGCGGCGCGTCGACCGTCCCGGTCGGCCTTGCCGGTATGCCCCAGACCAACGCCAGATACGCGCGCTCGAGATCGCCGGTCAGGCCGTGGTCGGCAAAGGCCTCCGACAACGCCTTGTGGGCGCGATCGGTCTTGGCGACGACCATGACGCCACTGGTCTCCTTGTCGAGGCGGTGGACGATGCCCGGCCGTCTCACCCCGCCGATGCCCGACAGGCTATCACCGCAATGATGGATCAGCGCGTTGACCAGCGTGCCGGTCCAGTTGCCGGCGCCGGGATGCACGACCAGCCCGGCCGGCTTGTTGATGACGATCAGCTCGCTGTCCTCGTAGAGGACGTCCAGCGCAATATCTTCGCCTTGCGGCTCCGCCGGTTCCGGCTCCGGCATGTCGACCGACACGCTGTCACCTTGTGCCATCTTGCGCTTCGTTTCGTCGACCTGCCTGCCGCCGATCCTGACGGCGCCCTGCTTTATCAGCATCTGTACCCGGCTGCGCGACATGTCGGGGCCGAGCCTGGCCGCCAGCCATTGGTCGAGCCGCTGGCCGGCCGCATCAGCGCCCGCCTCCAGGACGATCGGTCCGGCCCCTATTAATTGTCTGACCTCTTCGTTATGAGCGCTCATCGAAAACAGTTCCGGAATCTGCTGCCATGGCCCGGCCGCTTGCCGACGAAGACGAGGAAAAGCCGCTCGACCCCGAGGTCGAAAAGGTGCGGAGGAAGCTCGTCCGCTTCGTCGCCATCAATCTCGGCCTGCTGTTCCTCGCCCTTATGGTGGTGATCGCAGCACTTGTCTACAAAGCGCGCAACGCGCCGCCTACCGCCCCTCCGCTAAGCAGCGACATCCAGGTGCCGATCGGCGAAACGGTCAACGGCGACATCGTGCTGCCGGTCGGCGCCAGGGTGATCAGCCAATCGCTCTCCGGCAATCACCTGTCGATCGACGCCGAGCTGCCCGACGGCAGCCGCGCCATCTTCGTTTATGACATCACCGAGCGCCGCATCGTCGGGCGTTTTTCGATCAGGAACAAATGACCGGTTTTGCCGAACACCGCAGCATTGCCACGGTCGCGCTTGTCGTCGCAAATTATGACGAGGCGATCTCGTGGTATGTCGACCAACTGGGTTTTGTCCTCACCGAAGATGTCGATCTCGGCGGCGGCAAACGCTGGGTCACGATCACGCCGCGCAAAGGGCAGGGCGCGCGGCTGCTTCTCGCCGAAGCATCCGGCGATGCGCAAAGGCACGCCGTCGGCAACCAGACCGGCGGGCGGGTCTTTTTGTTCCTCGAAACCGACGATTTTGCCCGCGACCATGCGCTGATGCTCGAAAAAGGCGTCGAGTTCCGCGAAGCTCCACGCCACGAGGCTTATGGCACGGTCGCGGTTTTCGCCGACCTTTATGGAAATCTCTGGGACCTGATCGAGCAAAAACGCTAGGCTTGTAGCGGATATTTCGTCTGTGCGAGCAGTGGCCTTGAGCCTAGTTGCTTTTTGCCAGCCGTCAGCCTATATCGCCGGTTCTTGAACGCGCCCATCGTCTAGCGGTCAGGACACCGCCCTCTCACGGCGGGAACAGGGGTTCGATTCCCCTTGGGCGTACCAAGTCTCTCCAAACTCTCGGCAAACCATCAATCCGATCCATCGCCTTGGGTCGCGGCGGGTTTGGCTCATTGCCGCTTCCGGCGCAGCGGAGCCGATTGCATTAGCATTGCATCGTGGGTCTTGAGGCACAGCGTTAGCGGCGCGCAGAACGTCGCGCTGAGTCGATGCCACGCGGGGAGGAGCCAGATACAGAAACTACAATCGCAAGGCGTCCATCACGCTGGTCGGCACTGCCTGGAGCCGACCTGAGCTACAGCTGCCGGCGGCGGATCGTTTTGGCGAGCTCGGCGAAGGCGCCTCTCCCTCGAAGGGTGGATGCCGGGAAGGCCCTTAGCACCCGCCAGCGAAGCTGCGCGCGACGCGCATGGCTGGGCTCTAAACGCGCCATACTCCAGTTGCAGTATCGTAGCTTCTTTGCCGTTCGAATTTCTCTCAGTCATGGCTTCGCACGATACCAAGATATGCTGCGAACGACACATCCACGGCGGGCTCAACCATTCGATCTATTCCGGCAAGCCGAAAAGTGTTTGCGCGCCTGCTATTCCTCCGAGCGGATGACTGCCCATGGCGATCATCCGCTCGGTAGTTTCTGCCTCGAACACTGTCGACGCGAGCACCGTCCGTCCCAACGGCTTGCACTGCCCTTCGATGCGGCTGACAAGATTTACAGCCTTGCCGATCGCGGTGAAGTCCAACCTGCCGGCAGTGCCGATATTCCCCCAGAGTATCTCGCCGACATGCAGGCCAATGCCATATCCGAGCTCAGGGCCGCCATTGCGGCGCCGAGTTTGGTTGAGATGATCTATCCCGGCGCGCGTGGCCTTCACGGCGCGTACCGCAGCGTCACATGCGGCATTTGCATCGCGCTCGCCAATCGGGAAAATCGCGAGGACGCCATCACCTATAAACTTGAGAACCTCACCACCAAATGCGTGCACCGCGCCGGCGACGCAATCGAACCAGGCATCAAGTACCAATACGATCTCGTCTGCATCATGAACCTCGGATAGATCGGTGAAACCTCGAAGGTCCGCGCACAGAAGCGCAGCCCGTATCGTCTCTCCCTTTACTCGACGAGAATGACCGTTGAGCACATGTGCTGCACTGCGCTTTCCCAAATATGCCTCGAGCAATGCGCGTTTCGCGGACCGTTCTGCGAGTGCGGTCATCGGAGCCGCAGCAAACCGGGAGATTTGCCGCAGCAGCTCTGACTGCGCCTCATCCGGAGTATGATCGAACGCCCACACCAAAGTCGGTGCGACACCGCCCGCTCGCTCGTCGAACACGATCGCCCGCGTCGTGCCAAGCCACTCCCGCAGCACAAGCCGGGGATCGGCATTCTGGCGGTCGGCGCCTATCCCCAAAGCCTCGACCACTTCACCCCCAGGCGCTCGCCAGAGCCAGATGCGGCGTGAGATAATCGGGTCGGGAGCATCCTGCGCCAGCGCGCCGGCGATGATCGGCAAGCCGTCTTCCATCAAATGCGTTGAGAGCTGCAACAGAAGTCGCCCACCGTCGCCAATATGCGCGGCGTCGTCCAGAAGGAATGAAAGCGAGTTTGCGAGAAGCATCGGTAGAAGGTCACTCGGCACCGCCTTATGCTTACGCCTCGAACATCTTCTTGCAACTCCCCATATTCGCTTCAATCATGCACGGCATTCGATGCGGATGTGACCTGGAGTGAGCGATGGCGGAATCGGTTTACACAGAGATTGAGGTCGCCGCGCCACAAGCGACCGTGTTCGCGCTTTTGACGGATCCGGACCAGATCGTGCGATGGATCGGAACCGAAGCGAATTTGGATGCATCGCCGGGCGGTCTGTTCCTCGTCAATGTCGGTGGTCGCCATATGGCGCGCGGTGAGTTCACCGAGGTGATCCCGGTCCACCGTCTTGCCTACAGTTTTGGCTGGGAAGACAACGAGACCGTGCCGCCCGGCTCCAGCCATGTCGAGATCGACCTGATCGCGAGGGATGCGGGGACACTGATCCGCTTCACGCACAGCGGACTGCCGAACGCAAAGGAGCGTGACAGCCACCGAAGGGGATGGGACCACTACCTCTCAAGGCTGAAGATCACTGCCGATGGGGGACATGTCGATCCCGACGTGCCGATGAAGAATATGTGATTTTCATCTAAGGGCCGCGGATGCCCGTAATCCGAACCAGGCGCGGCATGCGTCAACGAGGCCCCTTTGACCTGCCGTCGCCAAACCGGCCGCTCGGGAAACCTAGCGACCTGCGGGCCGCCGCACCATTACAGCTGCCGGCGACGGATCGTTTCAGCGAGCTCGGCGAAGGCGTCCGCGATCCCGGTGCCGCTCTTGGCGCCTGCGTGGAGTTCTTGAAACTCAGCGCTTCTGGCGCAACGCCTCGGATTGAATTAGCATCCGTTCATCAAAGCTCCGGCCGCACTCCTGCAGGATGCGGAATGCGGAGCGCAGGCGAGCGAGGCCGGGCGCGGTCACATGCCGGGCGCCGATCCAAGCGGGACTGGGCATCCGAACTTCCGTTCGGCGGCAAGACGGCGTGGCCGGGAGGAGTCAGATGCAGAAGCTGCAATCACAAGGCGTCCATCACATCACGCTGGTCGGCGCCGGGCGCCAGACTTCCATCGATTTCTGGGAGGGCGTGCTTGGCATGCCTTTCATCTTCGAGCAGCCCAATCTCGACAAGGCAAGCGAAAGCCATCTCTATTTCGATCCGGGCGACGGCCGGCTGATCACCGTCTTCACCGACGAAAGCCGCACGCCGGTCAAGCGGCGCACGCCAACCGATACTGGCTGCGTCCATCACATCGCTTTCGCGGTGTCGCGCGTCACCTTCTTGCAGGCGGTCGCCCGGCTCAACGAGCGTGAAATCAAGCACAGCGGCGTCAAGGATCGCGGTTTCATGGATTCGATTTACTTCGAGGATCCGCTCGGCCTTCTGATCGAGCTCGCCTCCTATCGTTTCGAGCCGCCCGCGGGCTTCACCCATGCCGACGTGCTGATGAAGGCGCACAAGATCCGCGTCGCGCGCGGCGATTACAACATCGCCGAAGTGCACCTTGCCGATGCGATCCAGGCGCTTGTCGAGCACTTGCGCGCAACCTTGTCGGAGGATCGCGCACCGAAAAATCCATACTGACGACACGCCAAACAAAGGGAGGACATAATGGCAAAGACAGCAACGAAGAGTGCGAAAAAGCCCGCCGCCAAGGCAGCCAAACCAGGAGCGAAGCCGGCGGCCAAAGCCGCCGCCAAGTCAGCGGCGAAAGTGGCAAGGCCGGCGACGAAGGTCTCCGGCAGAAAGCCCGCGAAGGCCAAGGCGAAGCCTGCGAAAAAGCCGGCGCTCACGCTCAGCATGCTGAAGCCCAGCGTCAACAATATGAGCGTTCGGGTGTTTGCACGCGCCGCCGGGCTCGATCATTCCGAAACCGACGTTTGGGGCCTCACGCGCTCGCCCGAATATATGGCGCGAAACCCGGCCCATCTTACGCCGATGATCGAGGACAAGGGCCTGCCGAGAGGTGTCTTGTGGGAAAGCTGCGCCATCATGCAGTATCTCGCCAACAAGCACGGGCTGGAGAAATTATATCCCAAGGCGCCGGCCAAGCGGGCAATGATCGACAGCGCCATGTTCTACCTGATCGGCACGCTCTACCCCTATGTGGCGCGCGCCACATATCCTGTACTGAATTTCCCGCAATATGCCGGCGAGGTCGGCCACAGCGACGCCCACCCCGACAAGAAGTCGGAAGCCCAGAAGGCCGCTATAGAAGCGATAGCCGAGCCGCTGGAGGTGTTTCACAGCTTCTTCAGGAACGGCAAGCCGTTCATCGGCGGCAAGAACCCGTCGATCGCCGACATCCGCCTGGCGGCGACGCTCGAATTCCTCGCCGTCATCGACTATGCGCTGCCCCAATGGGCAAAAGACTATATGGCGGCGATCGAGAAGAAGCTCGGCAAGGCCTATGCCGAGCCGGCCGGCGACGTGCGCGGCTATATCGCCTATGTGAGGTCGCAGGCCAACGCATGAGGCACGTGCAGGCCGGCGATCGTCCGCACGTTCTGCGGGAGCCGGTAATGATCTGGGGTAATTCTTTCTTACTCTCCCCTGTTTGCACGATGTGGGGAGCTTAAGGTTTCGTTAACCGAAACCCTTTCTACTGGTATCCACCTCCAGCTTGCGACCACGGATGTACTGGCGCGGATGGAAAGCAAAGGTCGGCTGCTCGCCGGCCTTTGCTTATTGCAGCCCTGCCGAAGTTTGCGGCTGACGGCGCTTCACGACGCCTGAATGGCTGATGAAGCGCGTTGCCGGCATCTTGTCATCGCCGATGTCGGCCCTACCATCGAAGTTAGTCACGTCGTCGAGGGCGGTTCAAGGACAGAGGCCCTGCCATGAAAAGCATTGCTGGAATGATCGTGATCGCAGGCGCCATGCTGGTGGGCGCAACCGGTCAATCGAATGCAGCGACGCTCAACACCATGCCCGAGGTCGGGGCTGCCATCCAGGCGTGCTGGACCCCTCCGGCGAATGCCGGGAATTCCACCGTCACCCTGAGCTTCAGCTTCAGGCGCGATGGCACGCTGATCGGCCGGCCCAAGCCGACCGCCATCCGCGTCGCCGGCGAGGAGAAGACGCGCCAAGCTTTTGTCGACGCGGCGGTCGCGGCCGTGGACCATTGCCTGCCGTTGAGCTTTTCACCGGCGTTGGCTCAAGGCATCCCGGGCAAGGTGTTCACTCTGCAATTCAACTCGCCCAAACAAGAACAGGCTGCACCGCGAGTGAAGGCTTCGCCTTGATCTTTTCCAAAAACCGGATTCCACTTTTCGGGATCTAGTGCATGTCGCGCAAAAGTGTGCAGCGGTTTTGCGACAACGACATGCATTAGACAAGAACCTAAGCGCGTCGCATGAGGCCCGGTCGACCGCGATGCGCTTTAGTGGCGCCTTCGTCTGGCCTCGACATGTCGCGCCAGTTCCGGCATCTCGAAGACATAGTCGCTCCAGGCCGATTCCGGTATCTGGCCGGCGAGATAGCACTCCAGCAAAAGCCTCTGCTCGTGGTCGAGTGGCCTCGGTGCGCGTTCATGGTCCAACCCAAGTGAATGGAACAGATTCCTGGTCAGGTCCGCGACAGTGAAGTGGATCGACATTTGCGGTCTCCTCCTTTGGCCGCTCAACGCCGATCCCAGGGCTAAGGTTTCAGCAACGGCCGGCCGGTAACGCCGGATTGATCGCGATGCCGAACCCGCCGCGCGCATCAAAACTTCGCCGTGGCGGGCGTCCGCCGGCGTTGCTGCCGGTTCGTCTCAATCTTGAAATAAAAATGTAATATTGAATTTACACGAGTGGATCTAATACACTAGAGCTAAAGTCTCTGGTGGCGATTTGATCTACTCCAATTAGGAAAGACTGATTTAGCTAGTACTTATCCATAGTCGACAAAGAAATCCTGTTCTCGGTGCAACAAGGATAATGGTCGTTCCAATGACACGCTTCTGGCCCCTCACGATTCTGATGCTGGTGTCGGCAATAGCCGTTGCGCTCGGCACATCCTTCTCCTACGCGGATAGCTGCGGTGCCATCAGGAGCCAATTGCTTTCGGCGGGGCGCAGCGGCGGGACCAGCCCCGAGCTTGCCCAACTGCGCCGGCAACTCGCCGCGATTCAAAAGCTTGAGAGACAACGCAGATGCACGGCGAGAACGGCCGGCTTCTTCTTCAATCCCTGCGCCGACCTGGTCAGCAGCAAGGCGGAGGTGCAACGGCAGATCGCCAGACTGTCGAATTCGAGCAGGGACACGTCCGGATTGAAGGCCAGGTTTGTCGCGCTGGGCTGCGCCGCCCCTGCTGCCAAGAAACAGCCGGCGCAGCAACGCACGGCACCCAAGGCCCAGTCCGCAGGCACAACAATTGGCGGCAATCGGATGCTGTTTTGCGTTCGCTTGTCGGACGGATATTTCTTCCCCGCGCCAAAATCGCAGTTCGCCAAGAGCGACGATCTGAAGGAAATGGTCGATCAGTGTCGCTACATCTGCGACGATGCCGGCGTCGACCTCTATACGCTGAGCGACGCCACTCGCGAGACCGAGGAGATGGTCGCGCTCGAGTCGGGAAAACCCTATGTGGAGCTACCTGCCGCGTTCCGGTACCGCGACGACGCGAACTTCAAGGCCTGCGACGTCAAGCGCTATTATCGGCGCGTCGCCGAGCTCAGGGCACGAACCGTGACACCGGCCAACATGACCAATGCCATCATACCGTTGCCGACGGCAAAGCCGGATTTTGGCATCGTCGCGGAAATTCCTGAATCCGGGATCGAAACCGCCGGTGCCGTTCCGCAAGAGGCAAAAACGCAGGCTGCCGAAGTGCAGGGGGTTGCCCAGCATCAGTCGATCGAAAGAGCGATCGGCGCGCGGCCGGTGAGAGTGGTCGGGCCGGCCTTCTTCCCGGCGGACTGACCAAGGCGGGCGATGTTCCGAGACGGCCGGATCGGATAGCCGCTTCAAGGCCTGGAGCCGTGCGCATCGACCGACGTCGGCTGGTTATTCGCAGACCATGCGGGCCCGTTTGCCGGGCTCGCTGACATTCTTGCAAGTTAGCGGCTTCGTCGGCTCCGGCGACAGCATGGGCGGGTTGTTGGTGACCCTCCTCCGAGGCGCTGCAACGGAAGCCGCGCTCCTGCGCACCGCCGGCCTTTTCGGCGTTTGCGGCGCCACTGGAAAGACGTCGGTCTCCAGTTGCGACTGTTCGGCTTGCGCCTGCGGCGAAGGCCTGTCCCAGAAACGGCGAACATCGAGCGGCTTGGGAATGATGACGGTGCCGTCATAGCTGCGCGCGCAGCCGCTTCCCAGAGGCAGCGCCAGGCACAGGAAGACAGGCAGAATCCGTCGAGACATCAGCAATACCCCTGCAAGCTTATAACGCTGCTTCGGCCTAACCGACAACCGGCGGAATAGGGCGAAGGGAGTAGATACCGTGAAGTAGAGTCGTCGCATTTCCAGTCGAAGGCGTTGCTCGAAGATCCAGCGCCGGGTCGGGCGCGGATGGAGGTCCAGCGCGAGTTAGAACCTTGCGATTCGTCAACGCTTCCAGCGTAAGGTCATGGTGCGATCGCACCATACCAAAGCCGCGCTCAGTGGCGACAATGGGATATTCGAAGTTCCGCTCCTCCAGTTACGGGCGGGAGCAGCGACCGCCGGCAAGAAACAGGGTCAGATTTACCCCAACGGACCTGTTTCGGCGATGGCGCGGCCATGACACGTTCTGGCTGCATGCAACGCGCTCCCGTCCGGCTTTTTTTCTTTTAAAGCCGGTGGCTACGATCGCCGAGCAGACGATGCCGGCCGGAATTCAAGCAAGCTGCTGATTCCAGCGGCAAACCGCGGCCCATGCCGACAAAGCCCGCGGCCGCTCCTTCTTACCCGGCTGGACGACGTTACCGGAGCGACATGAAACTGTCATGCGACTGTAATAATCGGGGGCTATTGGCCTCAGCGGGCGCCGGAGGAATGGCGCCGAGAGACCATATTCCGAACAGGAGCAGGCCACATGAGACATTTCATCCGCTCGGCGGCCGTTGCGATTGCAATGGCTGCGGCGACGACCACCCTCACCCTGTCCGCCGCGCTCGCCGCGGACATCTCCGGCGCCGGCGCCACCTTCCCCTACCCGATCTATGCGAAGTGGGCCGACACCTACAAGAAAGACACCGGCATTGGCCTTAACTACCAGTCGATCGGTTCCGGCGGCGGCATCAAGCAGATCAAAGCCAAGACCGTTACCTTCGGCGCTTCGGATGCGCCGCTCAAGGGCGACGAGCTTGAAGCGTCCGGACTGGCTCAATTCCCGATGGTGATGGGCGGCATCGTTCCCGTCGTCAATCTCGAAGGCATCAAGCCGGGCGAGTTGGTTCTCGACGGCCCGACGCTGGCCGACATCTTCCTCGGCAAGATCACGAGCTGGGATGACGAAGCGATCAAGAAGCTTAATCCCGACGTCAAGCTGCCTTCGCAGGCGATCGCGGTCGTTCACCGTTCCGATGGTTCGGGCACGACGTTCAACTTCACCTATTACCTCGGCGACGTCAGCGCGGACTGGAAAGAAAAGGTCGGCGTCGACAAGGCCGTGGAATGGCCGGTCGGCATCGGCGCCAAGGGCAATGAGGGCGTTGCCAACAACGTCTCCCAGACCGGCGGCGCGATCGGTTATGTCGAATATGCCTACGCCAAGCAGAACAAGCTCACCCACACCGATATGATCAACAAGGACGGCAAGAAGGTCGAGCCCGCCGCGGCGGCGTTCTCGGCGGCAGCGGCCAATGCCGACTGGAGCTCGCAGCCGGGCTATGGCGTCATCCTCGCCAACGAGCCGGGCGCCGAGTCCTGGCCGATGACGGCGGCAACGTGGATCCTGCTCTACAAGAAGCCGGATGATGCCGCGACCACCGGCGAAGCGCTCAAATTCTTCGCCTGGGCATACGACAAGGGCGACGAGATGGCCGGCGAGCTGGACTACGTTCCGATGCCCGACAAGGTGGTCGAGAGCGTCAAGGCCATGTGGGCCAAGGAAGTTGTCGGCGACGACGGCAAGCCGCTCTACTCGGCTATGTAATCTCCTCCAGGGAGGGCGTCGACGGCGCCCTCCCTGTTGCCTTTAATCGCGAGGACCCAATGACCATCGCTTCCGATGCCATGCCATCATCTGCAGCAGCCCGGGCCAGGGAAGCTACGGTGCGGCGCTTCGCGCTCACCGATGCCATATTCCGCGGACTCACCCGCGCTTCCGCAATTCTTGTGCTGGTCATCCTCGGCGGTGTCGCGATCTCGCTGTTTGCCGGCTCGTGGCAGGCGCTGTCGTCCTTCGGTTTCTCCTTCCTGACGACTGAAAGTTGGAATCCGGTCACGGAAAAATTTGGCGCACTGGCGCCGATCTACGGCACCCTGGTCACGGCGGCCATCGCCATCCTGATCGCGGTTCCGATCGGCATCGGCATTGCAGTCTTTCTCACCGAGCTCTGCCCGCGCCCGCTCAGGCGCCCGATCGGCATAGCGGTCGAGCTGTTGGCCGGCATTCCTTCGATCATCTACGGCATCTGGGGCCTGTTCGTGTTCGCGCCGTTCCTGCAGACGGCGATACAGCCCTTCATCATCAACGTCTTCCACGGCGTGCCGGGACTATCCAGCCTTTTCGCCGGCCCTCCTTACGGCATCGGCCTTCTGACCTCGGCGCTGATCCTTGCCATCATGGTGCTGCCCTTCATCACCTCGATCACCAAAGACGTCTTCGATACGGTGCCGGCGGTGCTGAAGGAATCGGCCTATGGCATCGGTTGCACGACCTGGGAAGTGACCCGGCGCGTGGTCATTCCCTATACCCGCATCGGCATCATGGGCGGCGTCATGCTTGGCCTGGGCCGGGCGCTCGGCGAGACCATGGCGGTGACCTTCGTCATCGGCAACGCCCACCGCATCAGTGCCTCCCTGTTCGCGCCGGGCACGACGATCTCGGCGACCATCGCCAATGAATTCACCGAGGCCGACGGCGACCTCTACACCTCCTCGCTGGTGGCGCTCGGCCTGATCCTCTTCGCCATCACCTTCCTGATCCTTGCCGCCGCCCGCTATATGCTGATGCGGATCGACGCCCGTACGGGAGCCTGACCGATGTCGACATCCTCATCGCTCCACAGCCGCCGCAAAGCCAGGAATTCGGTGATGATGGCGCTTTGCGTCGTCGCCGCCGGCATCGGGCTTGCCTGGCTGGCGCTCATTCTCGGCGCACTGGTCTATAAGGGCACAGCCGGGCTTTCGCTCGCGGTCTTCACCGAGATGACGCCACCACCGGGCGAGGCCGGCGGCCTGCTCAATGCCATCGCGGGCAGCCTGCTGATGACGATCATCGCCGTTGTCGTCGGCACGCCGATCGGCGTGCTGGCGGGAACCTACATGGCCGAGTATGGACGCTTTTCGCGCATCACCACCGTCGTCCGCTTCATCAACGACATCCTGTTGTCGGCGCCGTCGATCATCATCGGCTTGTTTGTCTATGAGCTGATGGTGCGGCCAATGGGACATTTCTCGGCCATTGCCGGCGCCGTTGCGCTTGCCATCCTGGTCATTCCGGTGGTCGTGCGCACCACTGAAGACATGCTCAACCTGGTGCCGAACGCGTTGCGTGAAGCCGGTGCCGCGATCGGCGCGCCACGCTGGGTGGTGATCCGTTCGGTCGCCTACCGCGCCGCATTGTCCGGCATCGTCACCGGCATATTGCTGGCGATAGCACGCATTTCCGGCGAGACGGCGCCGCTGCTCTTCACCGCGCTCAACAACCAGTTCTGGAGCAGCAATATCAACGCGCCGATGGCCAGCCTGCCGGTGACCATCTTCCAGTTCGCTCTCAGCCCTTACGAGGAATGGCAGCAACTGGCGTGGACCGGCGCACTCATAATCACCCTGACGGTTCTGGGCTTGAGCATCCTCGCCCGCAGCCTTACCGGACGCAGAGAGGACAGATGACACAGATGTTGTCCCCAGACATGACGATGGCCGAAACGGTCGCCGAGAAGACGAAGATCGAGGTCAAGAATCTCAACTTCTACTACGGCCAGAGCAAGGCGCTGAAGGACATCAGCCTGTCGCTGCCTGAGCGCAGTGTCACGGCCTTCATCGGCCCTTCGGGCTGCGGGAAATCGACGCTGCTGCGTGTGTTCAACCGCATCTATGAGCTCTACCCAAAACAGATGGCCGAGGGCCAGGTGCTGCTCGACGGCAAGAACATTCTCGACCGGTCGCAGGATCTCAACCTCCTCAGGACCAAGATCGGCATGGTGTTCCAGAAGCCGACGCCGTTCCCGATGTCGATCTACGAGAACATCGCCTTCGGCGTCAGGCTCTACGAGAACCTCGGCAAGTCCGAGATGGACGGCCGCGTCGAACAGGCGTTGAAGCGCGCCGCGCTGTGGAGCGAGGTCAAGGACAAGCTCAACGCCAGCGGCTTGAGCCTATCTGGCGGCCAGCAGCAGCGGCTCTGTATCGCCCGCACCGTGGCCGTGAAGCCGGAAGTCATTCTGCTCGACGAACCGGCTTCGGCCCTCGACCCGCTGTCGACTGCCAAGATCGAGGAACTGATCGACGAATTGCAAGCCGACTACACGATCGTCATCGTCACCCACAACATGCAGCAGGCGGCGCGCGTGTCGCGCCAGACCGCCTTCATGTATCTGGGTGAACTGGTCGAGTTCGACCGGACCGAGAAGATCTTCACGTCGCCCCGCGAGAAGCGCACGCAGGACTACATCACTGGCCGCTTCGGCTGAGCCGTTCCGATCATGCATATGAGGACAGGACCATGGGCGAACACACAGTCGCTTCTTTCGACGAGGATCTCGAGCAGATCAGCAAGCTGATCCGCGACATGGCCGACCTCGCCGGTTCGATGGTCGGCGGGGCGACCAAGGCCCTGTTGAATTCCGACAACGTGCTGGCGCAACGCGTCGTTTCCGACGACGCCATCATGGATGCGCGTCAACGCGAACTGGACGACCGCGCCATAACCCTGATCGCCAAACGCCAGCCGATGGCCCACGATCTTCGCCATGTGGTCGGAGCGATCCGCATGGCGGGCGACCTCGAACGCATCGGCGATCTTGCCAAGAATATCGCCAAGCGCGTGAGTGCGGTCGGCCTCAGCGCCACGCCGCGGGACCTGTCGCATTCCATCGACGCGATGGCGCAGCTGGTTCTCATCCAGGTGCAGGGTGTCATCGAGGAATATGCTGCAGGCGATGCGGCCGCGTTGGCCAAGCTGCGTGCCGCCGACGAGCGCATCGACGTCAAATACACGTCCGTGTTCCGCGAGCTCTTGACCTACATGATGGAAGATCCGCGCAACATCACCGCTTGCACGCACCTGCTGTTCTGCGCCAAGAATCTGGAGCGGATCGGCGACCATGTCACCAACATCGCCGAAAATGCGTATTATGTGCTGACCGGCGAGCAATTGCCGGTCAATCGTCCGAAGCAGGACGAAACGACAATGTCCGCACCGGTGACATGATGGGGGTGCCCAGCCGATGATCGCACCACGCATAATGGTGGTGGAGGACGAGGAGCCGTTGGGTGTGCTGCTCCGCTACAATCTCGAATCCGAAGGCTACCAGGTCGAGGTGGTGACACGCGGCGACGAAGCCGAGATCCGTTTGCAGGAGAATGTGCCCGACCTTTTGGTGCTCGACTGGATGATACCAGCGGTTTCCGGCATCGAGCTCTGTCGTCGGTTGCGGGTGCGCCCCGAAACCGAGCGGCTGCCGATCATCATGCTGACCGCGCGCGGCGAGGAGAGCGACCGGGTGCGCGGTCTTTCGACCGGCGCCGACGACTATCTGGTCAAACCGTTTTCGACACCGGAATTCATGGCCAGGGTCAAGGCGCTGCTGCGGCGCGCCAAGCCGGAAGTGCTGTCCAGCGTGCTGAAGGTCGGCGACATCGTGCTCGATCGCGAATCGCACAGGGTCTATCGCAAGAAGAGCGAAATCAGGCTCGGGCCGACCGAATTCCGGCTGCTCGAGTTCATGATGCGGCATCCGGGCCGTGTCTTCTCGCGCAGCCAGTTACTCGATAATGTCTGGGGCGAGACAATCTACATCGACGAACGCACCGTCGACGTGCATGTCGGGCGGCTGCGCAAAGCCGTCAACAACGGCCGGATGCCGGATGTCATCCGCACCATCCGCGGTGCCGGCTATGCGATCAGGGAAGATTGACCCGCCTGGTCAGGCTACGTTCTTTCTGACGCTGGGCCTCATTTGCGCGCCCGGCGCGAAAATCTCCTGGTCGACGAAGCTTAACGCCCGCATCGCGCAGCCTTCGCGGATCAGCGGCAATTCGTTCGGCTCTGTATCGAAGGAGATCGAGCCTGAATGCTGGCCGCCGGCGGTCTGGGCGATTGCCTTCCGCAAGGCCGGCTCGATCAGATCGAAGGCGGCGGCACTGGCGCCGACCATCGCGACCGGTGCCGGATCGATCAGCGCGAACAGCGAGCCGAGACCGAAACCCAGCGCTTCGCCGGCCTTGCGGTAGGCCTCGCGTTCCGGCCCATCTTTCTCGCGCGCCTGGGCCGCCAGTGCTCGCATGTCGGCGTCGCTGACGTCGGCGACCGGTTCGCTGTCTTCGCTCATCTGCCTGGCGTTGCGCCAGATGGCGTAGTTGCCGGCATAGGCCTCGATGCAGCCGCGCCGCCCGCAACGGCAGAGCGCGCCGCCCGGACGATGGATCATGTGGCCAAATTCGCCGCCCGAGGAATGCGTCCCGGTGAACAGTTCGCCCTTCAGCACCAGCCCCATGCCGATGCCATGCGAAAGCAGGATGGCGATGAAGTCGTCGCGATAGCGATCCGGATTGCGCCAGCGCAAAGCCACCGCCATCATGTTGCAGTCGTTCTCCACCGTTGCCGGGATGCCGAATTCGTCCTCCAGCATGTCGGCAAAGGCGATGTCGGTCTGCGGCGTGATCGGCGACCACAGCATGGCGCGTGCAGGGGAGTCGGTAATGCCCTGAATCGCCAGGGCGATGCGGGCGACACTGCGGACGTCAAGGTCTGGATCCTGCAGCCGGCGCCGGACGATGGCCATGCATTCACGGATCAGCTCGTCGCGCGGCATGGTCAGCGTGTCCAGCCGGCGCTGTTCCTCGGCGACCACCTGTCCCGTATAGTCGATAATGGCGGCCGACAGGAAATTCAGCGACAACACCACGGTCAGCACCGCCGCCGCTTCCGGGTTGAGGGCGAGGCCGACCTGCGGACGACCGCGTTTCAACGAAACGGGCTCGCTTGCCTTGCTCTCGGCGAGGATGCCTTCCCGTATCAGGTCGGAAGAGATCGCCGATATGGTCGAATGACTGAGGCCGGTGGTAGCTGCGATCTCAGTACGCGATGGCTGGCCGGCCCGGCGCACCGCCGAGATCACCATCGCCCGGTTGCGCCGGCGCAAATCGTCATGGCGGATTCCGACCGACATTGTTTTGCTTTCCTCCCGGTTGCCGCGGCCGCTCATGAACCGGAAGCCGTCGGTAATGTCCGACAAATAGTGTCGGATGCAGGCAAATAGTGTCAGATGCAGGTGGCGCTGTCATCGTTTATTCCGACGCTCGAAAAAACTCGCAGAGTCATCAAAATCCATCAGAATCGATGTTGACAGCAGCCGGAGATCGGGCCAGTATTTTTTCGAGGCTCGAAAAAATTAGAGCTTCTAAGCTGGTCTTTGAGCCAATTGGTCACGCCGTACGCGGCGCAGGGAGGATATGATGAAGAAATTCACGACCGCCATTCTGGCGGGTGTCGCCATGACGCTGGCGCTGGCGTCGGTGGCGCAGGCTAAAGACAAGGTCATCGGCGTTTCCTGGTCGAACTTCCAGGAAGAGCGCTGGAAGACCGACGAGGCCGCAATGAAGGCGGCCATCGAGGCCGCAGGCGACAAGTATATTTCCGCCGACGCACAGTCCAACCCCGGCAAGCAGCTCACCGACGTCGAGAGCCTGATCTCGCAGGGCGCCAACGCACTGATCATCCTGGCGCAGGACGCCTCGGCCATCGGGCCGGCCGTGCAAAAGGCACTGGACGAAGGCATCCCGGTCGTCGGCTATGACCGGCTGATCGAGAACAAGGACGTGTTCTATCTGACCTTCGACAACAAGGAAGTCGGCCGCATGCAGGCCCGCGAAGTCTTCAAGGTGAAGCCGGAAGGCAACTACGTCTTCATCAAGGGTTCGGGTTCCGATCCGAATGCCGATTTCCTGTTTGCCGGTTCGATGGAGGTGCTGAAGGAGGCCATCGACGGCGGCAAGATCAAGAATGTCGGCGAGGCCTATACGGACGGCTGGCTGCCGGCCAACGCTCAGAAGAACATGGAACAGTTCCTGACCGCCAACGACAACAAGGTCGATGCCGTAGTCGCCGCTAATGACGGCACTGCCGGCGGCGTCGTCGCCGCGCTGACGGCGCAAGGGCTGGCCGGATCGGTTCCGGTTTCGGGCCAGGACGGCGACCACGCCGCGCTGAACCGCATCGCGCTCGGCACACAGACCGTGTCGGTGTGGAAGGATGCGCGCGAGCTCGGCAAGAATGCCGCCGAGATCGCCTCGCAACTGGCCGACGGCAAGCAGATGACCGACATTGCCGGCGTGAAGGATTTCACCACGCCCGGCGGCAATACCGTCAAGTCGCTGTTCCTGACCCCGGTCGCCATCACCAAGGACAACCTCAACGTCGTCATCGACGCCGGCTGGATCAAGAAAGAAGAGGTCTGCGCCGGCGTGACGGCTAGCGCTGTTGCAGTCTGCAACTGAGCCGACGTTTCCGAGAAGTCCGAACGCCGCGGCCGCTCGCCGCGGCGTTTTTTCAACAAGAGTTGTTTTTCCGCTTCCGGCGGATAACTTCTAGGCTGCTTCCGGCATCCGCGGCAGACGGCAACCCGGCGGGAGAAACATCATGACCGACACGACGCCCAACACGCCGGTAGACAGCACGGCAGACCGGGCACGGGAATCCGAGCTCGGCATCGTTGCCCGATTTCTCAAGGCAACCGAACTCGACACGCGCATGCTCGGCATGATCGGCGCGCTGCTGGTCATCTGGGTCGGCCTGCATGTCATTTCCAGCGTACGGCTCGGCGTCAATCCGTTCGACTTCGACAGCCGGACCTTCCTGACGCCACGCAATCTCTGGAACCTGTCGGTGCAGACTTCCGCCGTGGCCATAATGGCCGCCGGAATGGTGCTGGTTATCGTCATGCGCAATATCGACCTGTCGGTCGGTTCCGCCGAAGGCCTGATCGGCGTGGTCATGGGTTTTGCGCAGGTGCATTTCCTGGTGCGAATGGTCGGTCTGCAATTAGGCAACCCCTGGATCTGGATCCTGGCACTGGCCATCGGCCTGGCGCTTGGCCTTCTGATCGGAGCGTTCCAGGGATACATCATCGCTTATCTCGAGGTGCCGGCCTTCATCGTGACGCTGGGCGGCCTTCTGGTCTGGCGGGGTGCCGCATGGTGGGTCGCCAGTGGGCAGACGATTGCGCCGCTGGATGCCACTTTCCAGCTGATGGGCGGCGGACCGACGGGTTCGATCGGTGCGCGATGGAGCTGGATCGTCGGAATTGTCGCGTGCCTGGCGGTTGTGTTCATGCTGCTCAACGGGCGGGTGCAGCGCAAGCGGTTCCGCTTCCCGTTACGCCCGATCTGGGCCGAGACGTTCCTCGGAGCCGTCACTTGCCTTGTCATCATGGGCGCCATATGGCTTGCCAATTCCTATCCTTGGCCGGTCGGCATCGTGAACAGATATGCGGCGGCCAACAATATAACCGTTCCCGAAGGCGGGCTGTTCATCGCCCATGGCATCGCCATACCCGTGCTGATGGCTGTAGCCGTAGGGCTGATCATGACCTTCATCGCCAAGCGTACCCGTTTCGGCCGCTATGTCTTCGCCATCGGCGGCAATCCGGAAGCAGCCAACCTTGCCGGTATCAACACGCGCTGGGTGACCATGAAGGTGTTCATGATCATGGGCGTGCTGGCGACGATCGCCGCAGCGATCTCGTCAGCCAGGCAGAACTCGTCGACCAATGCGCTGGGCACGCTGGACGAGCTCCTGGTCATCGCGGCGGCGGTGATCGGCGGCACGTCGCTCGCCGGCGGCTCCGGCACAGTGCTCGGCGCAATGCTCGGCGCGCTTTTGATGCAGTCGCTGCAGTCCGGCATGGTGCTGCTCGGCATCGATTCGCCGCTGCAGAGCATCGTTGTCGGAGCCGTGCTGGTGGTCGCGGTGTGGCTCGATACCGTCTATCGCAAACGGGTCTGAGCATGATCCCGCAAGGTGGAAACCGGTTTTCGTACAACTTGATGCTCAAGCAGGATCTATAGGGAGGAAGGACGAGCATGGCAGACAAAACCGCTCCCACGCCGCTGATCGACATGCGCAACATCTCCATCGCTTTCGGCGGCATTCGCGCCGTCGACGATGCCTCTGTCGACCTTTTCCCGGGCGAGGTGATGGCTTTGCTCGGTCACAACGGTGCCGGCAAATCGACGTTGATAAAAATCCTGTCCGGCGCCTACAAGCGCGATGCGGGCCAGATTTTCGTCAACGGCGAGGAGGCTTCGATCTCCAATCCCCGCGACGCCAAGAAGTACGGCATCGAGACGATCTACCAGACGCTGGCGCTGGCCGACAATGTCGATGCGGCCGCCAACCTGTTTCTCGGCCGCGAGCTGATGACCGGCTGGGGTACGCTCGACGACGTCGCCATGGAGGCCGAGGCGCGCAAGGTGATGGGCAGGCTCAATCCGCGTTTCCAACGCTTCAAGGAGCCGGTGGTAAAGCTTTCGGGCGGCCAGCGGCAGTCGGTGGCGATCGCCCGCGCCATCCTGTTCAATGCTCGCATCCTGATCATGGACGAGCCGACGGCGGCACTCGGGCCGCAAGAGACGGCGCAGGTCGGCGAACTGGTCAGGCAGCTCAAGGCCGACGGCATCGGCATCTTCCTGATCAGCCATGATATTCACGACGTGTTCGAGCTTGCCGACCGTGTCTGCGTCATGAAGAACGGTCGGGTTGTCGGAACGGCGCGCACGACCGACGTCACCCAGGACGAGGTGCTCGGCATGATCATCCTCGGCAAGTGCCCACCCGGCGCCATTCCGGGGCCGGGCGCGCTGAAGATCGCCGCATGAACGAGAATTAGCCGGCTAATCACAAGTCGCCAAAATGTGCCAGCCGTCACCATGCTTTGGCCTCGCCATTGTGTTGGCGTCGGGACTTGCCCATAAAGATGCCGAACCGTCCACGGGACGTATCAGCAATTGAAGAAGCTTTTTCCGACCGTCGCTTTTATCGCCGTCGCGCTGATCAGCCTGACGATGGCGGGTTTTGCCTATTTTGCCACCCAGGAGGCGGCCCGCATTAAATTCGAGGCGACGGCAGACGACGCGCTTAACCGGATCGAAAGCCGCATCGACCTGGACCTGTCGCTGCTGCGTTCGACCCGGGCGCTGTTCGACGCACGCAAGGGCGATATCTCGCAGGGCGAGTTCAAGGCTGTCTTAAACGCGCTCGACATCGACAATAATTTCGCCGGCCTGCGCGGCATCGGTTTCCTCCGCCTGGCGAAAACTGGCAACGAGGCGGCGGTCGAGCGCGACATCCTGCACGATCACGGCGCAAGCCATCCGATCTATCCCGACACGAACTTACCGTGGCGTACGCCCATCGTGCTGTTCGAACCGCTGGATCCGTCCAACAAATCCAGCATCGGCTACGACATGTTCACCGGGCCGGCGCGGCGCGAGGCGATCGAAAAGGCGATGGCCGACGACCAGCAGCACGCCAGCGGACTCGTGCAGCTCGGCAAGGATACGGGTGCCGCGCAGACCTTTACCGGGTTCCTCGTCTTCGTCCGGCTCAATGTCGAAACCGCGCCGGACGCCGTGAACGCGACGAGATCCTCGACTGCCGGCTTCCTTTATGCGGCCTTCCGCGCCCGTGATCTGTTCCAGGCTGCGCTCAGCCGGGCACCATTGCTGCCGGTCAACACCGAGATCTATGACGGCACGGTGGACAGCGACAACCTGCTGTTCCAATCGGAAACGCCGCCTGTTTCGAGCCTCGGCGACAGGCTGCTGGTCACCCGCAAGATCACCGTCGCCGGCCGGCCGTGGGTCGTCCTGTTCAGGCCGACAAGTGCTTTCTCGCAACCTTCCTCGCGCGCCATCCCGGTGATGCTCGGATTGTTCGGACTGCTGCTTGCGGGCGCCATCGCGCTGGTGGCCCGCTATCAGGAGCGGGCCTATGAGGCGGTCTCGCTGCTTCACGAAACGACCGAAAAGAGCCTGCTGGAAAAAGACCTGATGCTGCAGGAGATGAAGCATCGCATCAAGAACTCGATCACGCGGGTGCTGGCAATCGCGCGCCAGACAGCATCGCACACCACCGACGTCCAGGAATTCTCGGCTTCTTTCTCGGCCCGGCTGCAGGCGATGGCGGCTTCCCAGGACATGCTGACGCGCTCACGCTGGCAGAAAGCCGATCTCGGCGACCTGCTGCGCATCGAGCTAGGCCAGGTGTTCGGCAGTGAGCTTCCTGAAGGGCTGCTGTCGGGACCGCAGATTCTTCTCGATGAAAAGACGACGCAGGCACTCGGCCTCGTCTTTCACGAACTGGCGACGAATGCGCTGAAGCATGGCGAAGCCGGCAATTCAGTCGGTGCGCTGAAGGTCGACTGGTCGCTCGAAGCCCGTAGCGGCACCCGGACATTGGCTCTCAACTGGCGCGAGGCCGGTCAGAAGAAGCTCGAGACACCGGCAAAGAGCGGTTTTGGCACCAGACTGATCGATCTCAACGTCACGCGCGAATTGCGTGGCACAATCAGGCGCGATTTTCGCGAAGATGGCTTGAACGTGGAAATCAGGGTTCCGCTGCCGGCCTGAAACGCCGTCTCGTGGGCCGCGTCGCAACAGCGCTTTAAAGGGCAAACGCGGAGACAGGTGGCCTGCCTCCGCGTTTGCTGTTCGCCTGGAGCTCGAAACTAGTTGCAGCGAGCTGTGTAAATCCGGCCGTGACGATCTCTGTATTGGCAGTAGCCATTTTGCAGACGGCGAACGAGCAGACCGCCAATCGCACCAGCGCCGGCGCCGATCAAAGCGCCCTTGCCGCCGCCGACAGCGCCACCAATGAGCGCGCCGCCCACAGTGCCGATACCCACGTTCTCTTCCGTGGTGGTGCAGCCGCTGACCGCAACCACGGCAACCATGGCAATAATCATCTTCCGCATGGAGTCATCCTCACTTTTGTCCTCACTTTAATAAGCTCCAGCCGCCATTTAGCATGAAAGTACGGCCTTTGCCCGCACGATTTCATTGTTGATTAAGATAGTCTTTTTCGGGGCGTGCGCCGTTCGATGCTACCACGAACCCGGAAATCTCCAAGGACGCATCGAGCGTGCCGTTGGGACGCACGTTCCAGACGATCCTGTCATAGTCGGTCTCGCCGGATCGACGGCAAGGCATCTGGCGACGGCATGTTGGGCCTGGCCCTGCAGGTCGGTGACCGCGAACGGGCACGGCCGAGCACTCGGGCAGTGGTTTCAAAGCGATCAAGCAGAGGCGAGTTCGATTCAGATCAGTTGGGACGCGGCGGTCAGGACGATCGCGGCCATAAGCGCGACGGCGGCGAAGCGGAGGGGCGAAGCACGAGGCGCGGGCGCTGCGGACGCGTCGGGATCCTGAAAACCGCCCATCGAGACGCGAGCGGCCTGTTCCAGTCTGTTCAAGTCGGCAGCCGTCAAGGCCCATTCCCTTCATTTTGTGCCAAACTCAATCCGGTGGATCGGCACGTTCGGACAGGATCGGACTTTATGGTGAACAGTCGGTTAAAGATGGCGATGCGCAGCAAGCCTTCGCGCGCAGACCGCCGCTCGTTAATCCGTCTCGAAATTGCCGTGAGGAACGACAAGGCGGTATTCGAGGCGGTTCCCGGTGATCTCAAGTGTCGCCGTTCCATTCAATGAAGTGGGCACGACGCGTTCGAGCGCGACGCTGCCAAAACGCTTCTCACTGCGCTGATTGTCGTTGGCTCCGATCACTTCGGCCCATGTCAGCGACAGCGCAGGCTCGCCAGCGGAAGCTGCCGTCAGATCGGCCGTCACCTCGACGAAACCGTCGCTGCGCGACAGCGCGCCATAGCTGACCGAATTGACGGCGAGCTCATGCATGGCCAAGCCGATGTGCAAGGCGGCATTGGGGTTGAGATATGGATTTGCGCCGCGGAAGCGTAGGCTGTGCAAGGGATCCGCGCCGTACCTGCCGACCTGACCGGAAACCAGCTCGCGCAGCGCCGCTCCCCGCCAGTTGGATGACGTAACCAAATCCTGCGAGGAGGCCAGCGACTGCAATCGGCCCCGGAAGCGCGTCAGGAAATCGTCAATGCTGCCGGAATAACGGCCCGTCTGGGTGGCGATGCTCTGGATGATGGCCAAAAGGTTCTTGGAGCGATGACTGACTTCGCGCAGCAGCGCCTTCAACGTCTGCTCCCGGCGTTTCTGCTCGGTTGTTTCGACCATGGTGGTCACGACGCCCTGCACCGCGCCGGTCTCGCTGCGGTCGGCGTCTATCCACACCTGAAACCAGCGGGCGCCGTCATCGGCCGGCACGCTGAGTTCAAGATGTTGAGGATTGCCGGATGCGATGACGTCGTGCTTGGCGGCGCCGATACGCTCCGCCTGCGCCGGCGGCAAGATGCCGTTGTTGTCGGAGGCATCGGAAGTCCAGGGCGCGCGCATGTTGCGCGCCCACACCGTCTTCATCTCGCGATCCTGGTACAGGACGGAAATCCCGGCATTGTGCAGTGCATGGAGAAGGGCCCGGCCAAGCTGCATCCCGCTTTCGGCAGGATGCAAAGCGATGATCTCATCACTCTGGCCGCGGTCTTTCATTTTTCCGACTCTGGAACGCATCGGTCAATTTGCTCAACCCATGTCGGGCTGAACGGTTCGCGGAAAAATGGGTTCCAAAAGGAGGAGCTTCGTATCAAGCCTTAAAAAGCGGTCCGCCGAGCGGCATCCCGTTGGAGGACACTGCCCGGCGGTGGCTGGAAACCGTTTGAGGGGTGCGGCTTCCAGTGTTCGCTTGAATGGCCGCTTGGCATTCACGCTCGTCTGATCAGGCCGGCAATAAGCGATATGATCAGGAAGGCGAGAAAGATGAAGAACAATATCTGCGCTATGCCGGCCGAGGTGCCAGCGATACCGCCGAAACCAAGCGCACCGGCGATGATCGCCACGACGAGAAATACGAGCGCCCAGTAAAGCATGATCGATCTCCTTCCAATGCTGCGGTGAAAACGTGATTCGCCTCCGTTTGTTCCACCATTTTCCGAAAAAGACGATGCTGAAAATCTTCAGGGCCCGAATTGCCGCGGTGTGTGGAAAGGTCCAGTTGGTTGCCCCAGTTGGTTGCCAGTGAGTTGAGCCGGCGTCACGCCCCATCTGATCCAAGGGAGTGGCTATCCCGGCGGCCGCAGTTCGGCCGCCGGCTGTTTCATGCCGCGGCTTTCGCGTGCCGGTCAAAGAACAGGGCCTGGCTGATAAGAGCCTTGACCATGTCCGGATTGAACGGCTTGGTAACCAGGAAAGCCGGTTCCGGCCGCTCGCCGGTGAGCAGGCGCTCGGGAAAGGCGGTGATGAAGATCACCGGTACCGAGGTCGACGACAGGATCTCATTCACGGCCGCTATGCCCGAACTTCCGTCGGCAAGCTGGATATCGGCAAGCACCATCTTTGGCCGCGCCTTGCCGAACATCGCCACCGCCTCGGCGTGGGTGCGCGCCGTTCCGACGACGCGGTGGCCGAGGCTTTCGACCATTTCCTCGATATCCATGGCGATCAGCGGCTCATCCTCGATGATCAGCACGTCGGTTGCCACCTGACGGGAGATCTCGTTGCTCGCCTGCGCGAGGAGTTCGGAGAATTCCTGTTCGTCGACGTCGAGAATCTCCGCCGCCTCGTCTTCGCTGAAGCCTTCGACCGCCACCAGCAGAAAGGCTTGGCGGGGGCGAGGCGCAATTGCATTCAGATTGGCCGCGGCACGCTGTTCCCATGCCGACTGGGCATGCTCCTGCGGAACGCGAATGGCCACTGAGGTGAAGAGCTTGGCAAAGACCTTGTAGAGCGCGATGCGGTCGTTCGATGCGTCCGGAAAGATGTCGACATCGGCAATGATGGCCTCGAGCATTGCGGCGACCAGCGCGTCGCCGCTCTCTTGCGATCCGGATACGGCGCGCGAGAAGCGGCGCAGGAACGGCAGGTGCGGAGCGATGGTTGCTGATAGGCTCATAGTGGACGTCTCCCTCATATGACGTGATTGCATGTTACAGCTAAAAACGGTTTGCAAGCCTAGCAATTGAAACGCTGGCTCCTTGAAAAAGGTTCCAATCGTGCGGAACTAATATGTGAGGCTGGCGTTTAAAGGCGGGTTGGGCAACCAGACGAGGCTGCCGCTTGCATTACGTTATGTGTTGAAGGGCGGCTTAAGGCTGGGACAAAAGGGCGAAATGAAGAACATGACGAAAGCTACCATGGGTGGCGTTGGCAACGGGCGCCGGGCTGCTTCCCGCGACCCGCTTGGGCCGAACTCGGAAATCGGCCGCAAACTCAAACAATACTATGACGAGCTGGTCTCCGACAATGTGCCGGATCGCTTCGCCCAACTGCTCAGCCAGTTGGAAAAGGCCGAACCTGTACAAAAGAAGGACTGAGGCATGGCGGCCGTCTCCCAGGGCTTCAAGACCGACTTGCTCGGCTCGATCCCGAGCCTGCGGGCTTTTGCCGTGTCGCTGACGCAAAACGCCGACAAGGCCGACGACCTGGTGCAGGAAACATTGGTCAAGGCCTGGGACAAGCATGAAAGCTTCCAGCCCGGCACCAACCTGAAGGCATGGCTGTTCACGATCTTGCGCAACGAATTCTATTCGCAGATGCGCAAGCGCGGCCGCGAGGTGCAGGACAGTGATGGCGTCATGACGGCCAGGCTTGCCGTTCACCCGGCCCAGCACGGCCAGCTTGACCTCGAAGACTTTCGCGGCGCGCTCGAGTTGCTGCCAGAAGACCAGCGCGAAGCCATTATCCTCATCGGCGCGTCGGGCTTCTCCTACGAGGAAGCGGCCGAGATCTGCGGCTGCGCCGTCGGAACGATCAAGAGCCGCGTCAGCCGCGCCCGCACACGGCTGCAGGAAATTCTGAAGATCTCCGGTGAAGACGAGTATGGCCCGGACGCAATTTCGGCTCAGGTAACCGGGTCGACGGCTGCGTGAAGCGCGGCGTCTTCGAACCGCTCCGCGCCTCAGCGGAGAGGCGTTCGCCTGCAGGCCGCCGCCACTGCCTCGACGAGATCGTCTCCCGAATAGGGCTTGGTGACCAGTCTGACGCCGGGAAAGGATTTCTTGATCTCGTCCGTATCCGAATAGCCCGAGGCGAAGACGAACGGGATGCCCGCTTCACGCAGCCGCGAAGCAAATTGGAGCGTCGAAACGCCGCTCAGCATGAGGTCGACGATGGCCACATCGAACTGCGCGGCAACGTCTTGCTGTTCGATCTCAGTCAGATCACGGGCGATGACCACATCGAGCGCGCCGTAGTCGCGGCAAAGCTGCTCGATATCCATGGCAATCAGGAACTCATCTTCCAGGATAAGAATCCGCAAACCGTCAAGTGATGCGCGCACGCAGCAATATCTCCTTAAATGCGTCTCTAACGTGAAACGGGGGAAGTCATGATCGTTATTTGGCATGCTGTCATTTAAAAAAGACGTGCCGGCGCGGATGCGTCGGCCTCGGCCCGTGCAAGGCATTTGCAACGCGCGCTGCCGGAGATAGGGTTAGAAGAGGTTCGTGCCGGAACCTTGGGGTCTGTCGGGCGTTTCGACCGAGCAAAAGCATGGAGAGTGAAGCAATGGCGACTGCCGCAGGAAAGGCCGCGAACGAAGCCCGCACGAATTCCGATATTGAGGCCGACATCGCACAATTGAAGGCCGACATCGACCAACTTACCAAGCTGTTGGCCAAAACTGGCGAACATGGCTACGGGGCAGCACGGCGAGCCGCCGCCGAAAGCGTCGAGCAGTTGCGAACCCAGGGCGAGGCAGCCTTCGACAGCCTGCGCAGCAACGCCAGGGACATCGAGGCGCAGATGATAGCGCATATGCGCGAAAAACCGGTGACTTCGCTGGCGATCGCCGCAGGCGTCGGATTCCTCTTCGCTCTTCTCGCGCGCCGTTAGTTCTGCACGCATGGGAATGCTTGCATCGCTGATCTCGGGCCTTGCCTCGGGCGAAACCATTGCGGCGGTGCAACGCGCACGCGTCGCTGCGATTGTCTATTCGGTCGCAGCGCTCGCGGCGCTGTGCGGCCTCGGCTTCCTCGTCGGGGCGGCCTATATCTGGACGGCGGCCCGCTATGGGCCGATGGCAGCTTCCCTGAGCTTCGGGATCGGCTTTCTGGCAATCGCCGGTCTCATCCTGCTCGTCTACCGGATGTCGGCCGGCTCGCGCGCTAGGCGCCGGGCGAAGCGACGCAACGCCGACATGAAGGCTATCGGCATCACTGCGGTACTCGCCGTGCTGCCGGCGCTGCTCAAGGGCAAAGGTGGCCCGGGGAAGGCCGGACTGGGCGCGATTCTCGGCCCGGCGATAGCACTCGCCGCCTACGCTATCTACCGCGAGAACGTGAAGCGCGGCTCCGATGATCCGGATACCGGCAAACGCGAATAGTTCGGAGGGATAGTTCGGGGCAAACGATTCTGGCGCCGGTCGCAAAATGCTGGCGTCACAAATCTTCGAGCGGAATCGATATTTCGGCGACCACGCCTTCCGGCCGGAATTCATGGGTCACCTCGCTGGAAATGACCTTGGCCAGGCTGCGGCGGATCAGGATCGAGCCGAAGCCATGGCGTTCGGGCGGCGCAACCCGTGGGCCGCCGCTTTCACGCCAGGCCAGCAACAGACGCCGTGCGCCCTTCCTGCCTTGTACCCTCCAATCGAGATCGACCTTTCCGGAGGAAACCGAGAGCGACCCGTATTGCAGTGCGTTGCTAGCCAGTTCATGCAGGATCAGCCCGAGCCCGACTGCCTGGTCGGGTGACAGCAGGACATCGGCGCCGGAGATCGCCATGCGCGATTGTCCGGCGGCTTGGAACGGCTTTAGCTCGATCTCCACCAGCTCGCGGATGCCGATACCGCGCCACTCGCGGTCCGACAGCAGGCTGTGCGCAACGCCCAGTGCCTGCAGCCTGGCGCTGAAGGCTTCGAGGAATTCGCTTGGCTGGCGGGCATGGCGAACGGTCTGCGTCGCCAGCGCCTGTACGGTTGCCAAAGTGTTCTTGACGCGGTGATTGAGCTCGCGCAGCAACAGCCGTTGACGTTCGTCGCCAAGTTTGCGTTCGGTAATGTCGTAGTTGACGCCGAAGATCAGCGTTGGCTTGCCCTCGCCGTCGCGCTCTATGACGCGGCCGCGCGTTGCGATCCATCGCGGCGGATCGAGGCCTTTGACACGGTATTCGCCAAAATAATCGTCGCTGCCGGTCAGCGCGTCGCGAAAGCGTGTTTCGGTCTGGTGAACGTCGCGCGGGTCGATGGCGGTCAGGATGTCGCGCGCCCTCAGCCTGTTCGACTTCGGCAGGTTGAACAATTCGGACAGCAGGACATCGCAGTCGATCATATCGCTGCGGATATCCCATGCCCAGCTGGCAAGCGAAGCCGCGTCGAGCGCGATAGCGCGCCGCTTTTCCTCTCGAACCAGTGCTGCCTTGGCAATCGCCGCACTGCGGGTTGCATCCTTCAGCGTGAACAGGCTGGCGGCAAGGCCGGCCAGCGCCGACAGCTGGTCGAGCTGGACAGAGGAGGGACGTGCGTGCGGCTTCCGGTCGAGCACGCACAGCGTGCCGATCAGCGCGCCGTCGATTACGATGGGCACGCCTGCGTAAAAGCGGATATGATGCTCGCCGGTGACCAGCGGATTGGCTTTGAACCGCGGATCCGCCGCCGCGTCGGCCACCACCATCGGCACGTTGCCGGCTGCGATGGTATAGGCGCAGAACGATGTCTCGGTTGCGGTTTCGGTCTCGTCGAGGCCGATACAGGACTTGAACCACTGCCGCTCGGCATCGACCAGCGTGATCAGTGCGACAGACGTTTGCATCGCCGAAGCGGCAAGACCGCCGATACGATCGAAATCAGGGTCGGCAGCCCCGTCCAGCGTGTCGAGGCCGTGCAGCACGGCAAGACGGTCCGCGGCGCCCACCACACGGCGAATATCGGCCGGCAGGCCCGGCGTGTTCTGGCTATTGTCGTCCACTATGCCCCCGGTGGCCGGCTCCGCTGATTGGTCAGGCCAACCGGCCCGTCTGCCGCCTTGCAGAGCCGGAACTTTCGCGGCGGGGGACCGTTACCAGCCAACGCCCCGCCAGTTACGCCTGCCGGCGCCAAATATGGAGCCAGACAATGCCAAAAACCATTCCTGAAAACAAAGCCCGTCAAGGGCGGCGGGGTCGGCATGTCCTTCGTATCCTGATCGCCGCGCTGTTGCTGGCTTTTATCGCCTGGGGCGTCGCCGAAATCTACGGCTGGATGATCGAGACGCCGAAGACCGAACAGGGCAACACGCCCAGCGGCTAGGTTCTCTCCATCGCTCGCGCCAGTTTGCATCACGCAACCCCACATCACGCATCCCACGTCAGGCAACCTTTGCCTCGGCGGCGCGCGCCGGGACGAGAACATTCAACGCGCGCGGATGGATTTCGACGGTCGTCTCGCGATCGAGCTTTACCAGTTCGCCGTCCATGACGGCCTGAACTTTCCTGTTCGACGAATGGATTTTCAAAACGGCGCGGTTTGCCTGATGGATTTCGACATGCTCGTTGCCGCGCCATTTCCCACGGGCGACGTCAAAGAGGAACCTGATCAATTCGCCGCGCCGCCGCGCCACGGTGACATAGACGCCCAGCACGCCGCCTGCCGGATTATCGGCATAGGGCAGGTGGCCCTCGCCAAACAGATTGTTGGTGATGCCGATACCGGTGATCCGCGTTCTGATCTCGGCCTCGCCGATCGTCAGCGTTACGTTCATCGCCGGTGGATTGTTGATCGTCGCCCAAGCGGCTCGCACCGAGGCGCGCATCTTCCCCAACCGCGAGCCGAATTCCATCTTCTGGCGCAGTTGCACCATCCTGGCGTGCATGCCGATCGAGAATTGATGCACGAAAGGCCGGCCGTTGGCTGTTGCAATGTCAATCGCCATCACCTCGCCGTCGGCAAACGATTTCAGTGCCGCATCGAGGGTCTGCGGAATACCGAGGCCGCGCGCAAAAAGATTCATTGTGCCAGCCGGCAGAATTGCAAGCGCCTTCTCCCCATTCATCAAACGGGCTGCCGCGGCCGAGATGGTGCCGTCGCCGCCGCCCGCCAGCACGACGTCGATGCCGCGCCTGGAAGCTACGCCGTCCAGCGTGGCAACGATATCCTTGCCGGCGACGATTTCGATATCGATCGAGTGGCCGGCAGTCTCAAGCGTGCCGCGCATCCGACTGGCGAAGGCCTCAAGATCGATGGTGCGCAGGGTGCCCCCGTCCTTGTTCAGCACCGCTGCAAACTGCATGGCCGTTCCATTTTCCAGCACCTATCGGGCCGGGACGGAGCCCCAGCCGGGAGTGGAACGGGGCGGCCGAGAAAATGTTCCTTTCGACCAACGAGGCGAATCCGAGAACCATTGACATCGCACCGGGTGCACCACGGCTTTTTTCGGAACAACAGTGTGGTCACAACGTTGTGAACATGCAGAAGACGCTGCGCCCGCAGTGACGCTAGGCGGGCAGGGCGTGCACGAAATCACCGACGAGGAGACACTAAGATGATCCGCACCCTTTTAACCACGACAGCAGTCGCAACATTGATTGCGACGGGTGCATTTGCGCAATCGGCGACGACCCCGGCGCCGACGCAAGCACCCGCCGTAGAGAATTCCGCTCCAGCCGCTCCGGTGCAACGCGCCGAGGGCAGCCTTGTCACCAATATCATCGGCGAGTCGGTTTATAACGGCACCGGCGACAATGCAGAGAATATCGGCAAGGTCACCGATATCGTCTTCGACGAGCGCGGCCAGGTAAAATCCGTCGTCATCGGCGTCGGCGGGTTCCTCGGCATTGGGACCAAGAACGTCGCCTTCGACTACAGCAAGATGCAATGGGCCGAAAGAAATGGCGATCGCTGGCTGATAGCGCAAACGACGAAGGATGAGCTGACGGCTCATCCGGATTTCGACCGCAAGCCCTATGATCCGGCGCCTGCGGCGACAGACACCACGGCTACGGCTCCTGCCGCTCCGTCGACCTCCACCGATACGGCGCAGAACGCCCCGGCGGCGCCGACCGGTAACAACCCCGCTCCGGTCGTGAAGCGCGCGGAAGGCAATCTTGCCACCAATATCATCGGCGAGACCGTCTACAACGGTACCGGCGACGACGCCCAGAACATCGGCGACGTAAACGACATCGTCATCAACAAGGAAGCCAAGGCGCAATCGCTGGTCATCGGTGTCGGGGGCTTCCTCGGCATAGGTGAAAAGAACGTCGCCTATGATTTCGACAAGGCGCAGTGGGCCGAGAGGAACGGCGATCGCTGGCTGGTTGCCCAAACCACCAGGGAAGAGCTGACGGCGCAGCCGGATTTCGACCGCAAGCCCTATGATCCGGCCCCGGCGACCACAGCGTCGAACGATGCCGCGGCTAATGCGCCAGCCGTCGTCACGCCTACTGTGACGGCCAGCAACACTGCCACGACCGATAACACTGCGACGACCAACAACACTGACCAGGCCAGTAAGACGGCTCAAAATGCCCCAGCGCCCGCAACGACGGCAGACCAGACCAAGACCGGGTCGATCGACAAGTCGACACTGACTGAAATGCCGATAGGCGAAATCCGGGCCGAGGATCTGGTCGGAACAACCGTCTACGGCGCCAACGATGTCAATGTCGGCGAGATCGGCGATATCGTGCTGGGCGGCGACAAGAAGGTCGACGCAGTCATCATCGACGTCGGCGGCTTCCTTGGCATCGGCGAGAAGGAGGTGGCGGTCGGCATGGACAACCTGAAATTCATGACCGACAAGAACGGCAAGCGCTATCTCTACACGAACTTCACCAAGGAGCAGCTTGAGGCGCAGGCCCCCTATGACAAGGCCAGCTATGCGCAAAATCGCGAGAAACAGCGCATGATCATGCGCTAAGCTGCGCACAGGCCGACAGAGAAGCCCGCGCCGGCAACGGCGCGGGCTTTGCTTATCTCGAGGGGAAGCCGGCGACATGGCCGGCAACGCCATTGTCCGTCAATTCGGCGAGCGCCAAAGACTGGTCGAGATGCTCGGCCCGCCAGGCGAGCAAGTTCTCGGCAAATTCCAGCCGTTCCAGCAGATAGGCTGGGTCGTCAGCGACATTGGTCAACTCGCGCGCATCCTTCTCCAGGTCGAAGAGCAAGGGCGGCAGGCCTCCGCCGAAATGCACATATTTGAATTTTTGCGTGCGAACGACGGCGAGATTGCACTGACGCGGACCGACGCCGAAATACCGTTCGGCATCACCATCCGCGATCGAGCGGAAATCGAACTCCCAATGCGCCGCATCGCGCCAATTGTCCGGCTCCGTTGCGTCCAGGAAAGGCGCCAGCGAGCGGCCGTCGAGATGCGGCAGCACTTCGCCGCCAGTGAGCTCGAGCCCAGTGAGCTCAAGCAAGGTCGGCGCCAAATCCACCGCCTCGGTGAAGCGGTCGACGCTGCTGCCGGCAGCCTTGCGGCGGCGCGGATCGCGAATGATCAGCGGAATATGGAAGCTGCAGTCGAAGAAGCCGCCCTTGCCCAGCATGAAATGGTCGCCCATCATCTCGGCGTGGTCGGAGGTCAGCACGATGACGGTGTCGTCCCATGCATCGGCCGCCTTGACCGCTTGCCAGACGCGGCCAAGCTGCGCGTCGACCTCCGAGATCATGCCGTAATAGAGCGCCCGGATGCGGCGAAAATTATCGTCGCCCCAGTCGCGCACCTTGCCCTCCGAGCCGGGACGGAATTTCGACCGTTCCTGCCGGTTAAGTTCATAGGCGAGATAAGGGTGGCTTGCTGCTTCGGCCTGCCAGCTTTCCGCGCGGTCAAAAGCTGGACCGATGGCCGGATCGTACATGGCGTTGTAAGGCGCCGGCACGATGAAGGGCGGGTGGGGGCTGATGAAGGAAAGATGCGCGAACCACGGGGCATCGCGCTCCTGCTCGCCGAGCCAGCGGATGAATTCGCCGGCCAGGAAGGCCGACGGCGTCTCGTCCTTCGAATAGATTGGCGGACCGTTGCTGATCGCGCCGTCGTTTTCCAGGATTTCGCCCGCCGGGCGGTGAATGGCGGGGGAGCCGGCACCGGCATCGACGCCGCGCGCCTTGAGCCATGACAGCCAGGGCTTCTGGTGCTCGGGCAGAAGCTGGCGCACAGTGAAGCCGGGCAGCACGCCTTCATAGCTTTTCAGCTGCGGGTCGCCAGGCGCCAGCGTGCGCGGGTCGCGCGCCATGTCGGTATAACCGAACAGCGTCGGATCATAGCCGAGGGCGCGTGCCCAGAGGGCTATGTTGCCGTGGCGGGCGTCGAGCGGCGTGCCGTTGCGGCAGACACGATTGTTCATCTGGTAGAGGCCGGTGTAGAGGCAGGCGCGCGCCGGCGAGCAAGGTGCGGCGCCGCCATAGTGCTTCTGGAACAAAACGCCCTCGGCAGCCAGCGCGTCGGCATTCGGCGTCCTTACCACCTTGTGGCCAGCAGCTGACAGGCAGTCGCCCCGCCATTGGTCGCAGGTGATCAGGAGAATATTGGGGCGTTTTCCACTCAACCGCTGTATCCTCATGCTGGCTACATGCGTCGCTCATGGAGCGCAATTTCGACGAGTATGCAAGCCGGTCCAGTTTGCCGAATGGTGAACAAAACCTGCTTCGTCGTTCACTTTAACAGCACAGTCCATTCTGTGTTTGCCGCCTTTGCGGCCAGGAGGCGGATGCTCATATTTGCGTGGACAGCGGCAAGGGCCGCACCGGCACAAGGAAAGGAGCAGAAACATGCTCGACCAAGTCAAGGGCCTGCATCACGTCACCTCGATGGCCAGCGATGCGCGCCAGAACAATGAATTCTTCACCGGGACGCTCGGTCTGCGGCGGGTCAAGAAAACCGTCAATTTCGACGCACCCGATGTCTACCACCTCTATTACGGCGACGAGGTCGGCACGCCCGGCTCGGTGATGACCTATTTCCCGTTCCCGAACATCGGCAAGGGCCGCCATGGCGTTGGCGAGGTCGGTACCACCGCTTACTCGGTGCCCGAGGGCACGCTCGGCTATTGGGAGAACCGGTTTGCCGAGCAAGGTGTCACCGGGCTGTCCGGCGAGGAGACGTTCGGCGAGAAGCGTCTTGTCTTCGCCGGTCCCGACGGCGATGGGTTTGCGCTGGTGGAAGACAGAGCGGACAGCCGTGCACCATGGGCCAAGGGTGGCATTCCCACCGACGAGGCGATCCGCGGCTTTCACTCGGTGTCGCTCAGGCTGAAAGATGGCGGCGCCACCGAAGAGCTGCTGAAATTCATGGGTTATGAGGAGGTCGACAAGTCCGGCAACGTCAGGCGGCTGGCGGTGAAGAACGGCAACGGCGCCGACGTCGTCGATATCGAATCGCTGCCAGGGGCCGGCTTTGCCAATCTCGGCGCCGGCTCGGTCCACCATGTCGCTTTCGCCGTCGAGAACCGCGCCAAGCAGATCGAAGTGCGCAAGGCGCTGCTCGATACAGGTTATCAGGTGACGCCGGTGATCGACCGCGATTATTTCTGGGCGATCTATTTCCGCACACCGGGCGGCGTGCTGTTCGAAGTCGCCACCAACGAGCCGGGCTTCGACCGCGACGAGGATACCGCCCATCTTGGCGAGGCGCTGAAACTGCCGTCGCAACACCAGCATTTGCGGCCCTATCTCGAGCAGCATCTGCAGAAATTGGAAGACTGAGGGCAAGGTCATGAGCAAGGATTCGTATATTCACAAAGTGCTGCCCGGTTCGCCGGGCGGACCGCTGCTCTTCGTCTTCCATGGCACCGGCGGCGACGAGGCCCAGCTTCTGTCGCTTGGGCGCGATCTTGCGCCGCAAGCGACGATCGTCGCTCCGCGCGGCGATGTCTCGGAACAAGGCGCCGCACGCTTCTTCCGCCGGACCGGCGAGGGCGTTTACGACAGGGGCGACATCACGCGAGCGACGGACAAGATGGCCGGCTTCGTCAAGGCACATGTCGAGACGGCAAGGCCATCTTCGGTGCTCGGCCTCGGTTACTCCAACGGCGCCAACATCCTGGCCTCGGTGCTGTTCGCCGAACCGTCGCTGTTCGACGCAACGGTGCTGATGCATCCGCTGATCCCGTTCGAGCCGGAGGTCAAGGGCAGCCTTGGCGGCAGCCGCATCCTGGTCACCGCCGGCAGGCGGGACCCGATCTGTCCGCCTGATTTGACGGCACGGCTTGAAGCCTATTTGCGCGCCGATGGCGCCGATGTCACAGTCGAGTGGCATGACGGCGGCCATGAGGTGCGGCCGACCGAGATCGAGGCGGCGCGGCGACTGTTTGCCGTGGCGCCGGATGAAAGGACCGCAAGCCATGTCTGACCTATTGCCGAAGATCGAACTGGAGGACCGCGGTTCGAAGGGCCGCTACCTCCTGCGTGGGCCGGGCGGCGCCGAGGCTGAGATGACCTTCACCAAGATCGGCGAGCACCAGATCATCATCGACCATACCGAAGTGCCGGATGCATTTCGCGGCCAGGGCGCGGGGCTTCGCCTGGTCACCCGTGCCGTCGACGATGCGCGTGCGGCGGGCAAGATGATCATCCCGCTTTGCCCGTTCGCCAATGCCCAATTCCGCCGCCATCCGGAATGGGCGGACGTGCTGAAGCGGTAAGCACCGCCTCTCGATGAATGACAGGAGAAAGGGTGCGCGGCTTTACCGCGTGCCCCTTGAGCCATTGGAGGCGTACAAACACAGCGGCAACATGCGGGATTTGCGCAGAGCGCCAACCTTGCCTAAGTATTGCCAGCAACCGGCTCGCCATCCGCGGCCCGACCACTTCAACCGAATGGCCCTCCATGACCGAATCCGATCTCGTTCCCGTCTTCGACGGCCACAACGACACGCTGCTCCGGCTCTACCAGTCGAAGGATGCGGACGTCGAAAAGCTGTTCGTCGAGGGGACGCCAGGTGGCCACATCGACCTGCCGCGCGCGAAGAAAGGCGGGTTTGCCGGCGGCATGTTCGCGATCTTCCCGCCGCCTGTCGAGAAATCCAAACGCGGCGCGGTGCCGCTGGCGCCGAGCGACAGCGAGCCCTTGCCGCCCGAGGTTCCGCGCGCCGATGCGCTCAACTCCACCGTAGCGATGGCCTCGATCCTGTTCAGGCTGGAGCGGGCTTCGGCGCTCACCGTCTGCCGCACCGCCGGCGATGTGAGGAAGGCGATGGCGGAAGGCTCGATCGCGGCGGTCTTCCACATCGAAGGGATCGAGGCGATCGACCCTGAGCTCACCCTGCTTGACGTCCTCCACGCAGCCGGCCTGCGCTCGCTCGGCATCGTCTGGAGCCGTCCCAACGCCTTCGGCCACGGCGTGCCGTTCCGTTTCCCGTCATCGCCCGATACAGGGGCGGGGTTGACCGATGCCGGCAAGGCGCTTGTGAAAGCCTGCAACCAGCTGAAGATCATGATCGATCTTTCGCATCTCAACGAAAAAGGTTTCCGCGACGTCGTCGAGATCAGCGACGCACCGCTGGTCGCGACCCATTCCAACGTGCACGCGATCTGCGGCCATTCGCGCAACCTCACCGAATGGCAGCTCGGCGCGATCCGCGACTCCGGCGGCATGGTCGGGCTGAACTTCGCCACCGGGTTCCTGCGCGAAGACGGCAGGATGAACGCCGACACCGGCCTCGACATCATGGTGCGCCATGTCGATTCGCTGCTGCAGGCGCTGGGCGAAGACGGCGTCGGCCTAGGCTCGGATTTCGACGGCGCCATGATCCCGGCCGTGATAGGCGATGTTGCCGGCCTGCCAAGACTGCTCGACGCATTCGCGGCACGCGGCTTCGGGCGCGCGCTGATCGAGAAGATCGCCTATCGCAACTGGCTAGGCATGCTGGAAAGGACCATCGGCTAAGCGGGTGATGCCGGCTTGACCGGAACGCGTTTTGGGGGCGGACTATTCGAAACCCATGCGTTTAAGCCAGTCCTGGCCAATGCCGCGATCACGGATGATCGGCAGCGGATCCGTCGAATCCAGGCGTGCGCAGATGCGGTAGACCTCGAGCGTCTCGGCGTTCATCTCGCCGCGTTTGTAGAAGAACATGGCCGCGGCATAGCGGGTGCGGCCCGACCATTTTTCGCCGAGCGGCGTGTTGATCAGCTGCCACTGTTCGGCGGCTTCGGCGTCGAGTTCGGGACTATCGGTGTCGTCGGCCATATTTAGAAATCCGCGGGCGGACTGGTGCGGCGGTCGAGTTTGATGACCGGCCGCGGCGCCAGTTTGGCACGCCTCAGCAGCTTTTGATATTGCAGCTCGCGCCTGGCGTAGATCTCGACCCAAGGTCCGCTGCAGGCGGGCTCGGCGGCGCTGATCTGGTCTGCATCGCCGGGATCGCTGCCTTTCGCCGACGGTGCCTTCGACGTCGTTTTCTCCAAGGATGCAATCTCGACGAGAACATTCGAATATGGGCAGCCGTGCAGAAGGTGCTTGACAGTGGCAAACACCGTCCCACTGATCTTCGCGGCCGAAGCCGATCGGCTAGCCGGCGATGCTGGAGACCATCACCCCGATGAAGACAACAGAGGCGCGCGAAGCCCTCCTCGAACCGGCGCGAAAAAGCGATTCCGATAAGCGCGGCCGCAAAGCGTCGAAAGAGACAAGGCAGGTTCAACTGATCGAAGCGACTATCGATTCATTGGCCAAGCGCGGCTATTCGGAAACGACTATGGCCGACGTCGCCGACGGCGCCGGCCTGTCGCGCGGCATCGTCAATTTCCATTTCGAGAGCAAGGAGAAGCTGCTCGTCGCCACTTTGCAATACATGCATGACGAGTATTCGGCGCATTGGCGCAGCGCCTTGCAAAAGGCCGGCGATGATCCCGCCCGCCAGTTGCAGGCATTGGTGGTGGCCGATTTCGACCGCTCGATCTGCAACAAGCGCAAGCTGGCTGCCTGGTGTGCCTTCTGGGGCGAGGCCAAATCGCGACCGAAATATCAGGCCCTGAGCAGCGCACGCGATGCCGTCTACCAGAACATCTTCATCGATCTTTGCGCGGCGCTCAAGCAGAGCGGCTTCTATGCCTATGAGCCGCAGGTCATGGCGCTGGCGCTCAGCGCCATGCTGGATGGTCTGTGGCTGCGTTTGATGATGGGCACCGAGGACGCCACACGCGAGACGGCGCTGCAGGCCGCGAACGAGTTCCTGTCTGCGGCATTCCCCAAGCACTATCCGAACTCTGCAGCCCGCGGTGCCAGGCCGGCGTGAACCATCAAAAAGAGGGTGGACCAGCAATGAAGACAATGATCCGGCCCCTGACATTCGAGAAGATCAAGGCCGGCTAATGAAGTTCAAGATCGAACGAGCCGATGTGGCCATCGTCGGCGCCGGCTTCACCGGCCTGTCGGCCGCGCGTGAATTGAACCACGCCGGCATCGATGTCGTGCTGCTCGAAGCCCGCGACCGTGTTGGCGGCCGCGTCGAAGCCGTGCAGAACGGGCTCGGCGAGCGGATCGACAGCGGCGGCCAGTTCCTGTGCGAAGACATGCCGGAATTAATGGCGCTGGTGCGAGCGCGCGGCAAGACATTGGTCGAGACCCATGTCGCAGGCGAATTCGTCACGCAGCCGCGAATGAGCGAGGCGCAAGCCGGGCGCACTTACGGCACCGCGATGCGAATGCGCGAGCGGATGAATGCGATCGCACCGACCGACCCGACCATTGTCGGCTTGACGGTCGCGGCATGGCTCGATCGCCAGGCCGATCCCGACGATGCGAAGGCCGCCTTTCGGTCGATGATCGAGGGCCTGTGGTGCCTGGCAATGGAAAGGCTGCCGCTGTGGTACTTGATCGACAATGATCGCCGCATCACCAACGAGGTGTCGGAGCTGCAGTATTTCGTGGGCGAAACCATGCATTCGCTAGCGGATGATCTTGCGCGGGATCTCGGCGATCGACTGCGGCTGAATACAGCTGTCGAGGCCATTGAGCACGGGCCGGGAGGGGTTCGCGTCGTTTCGCCTGCCGGCGCGATCGAGGCACGAGCGGTACTGGTCGCCGTACCGCCGATGATGGCCTCGAGAGTGGATTTCGTGCCGCCGCTGCCGGCTGTGCTGAAGAGAGCCCTCGGCGTCTGGCAAAGCGGCGCGGTGATCAAAATGCTGGTGCGCTACCCCAAGGCTTTCTGGCGCGACAGGGGCTTGAGCGGCATGGTGATGTGGCGCGACCCGCACGGGCTTTTTGCCTGCGATGCCAGCAGGGACGAGGATCACGCAGCCCTTGTCGTCTTCATCGGCGGGCCGCTGGCGCAGCGCTGGCGGGATCTGGACGACGCGGCGTTGCGCGCAAAGGTGACGTCAAAGCTGGAAGAGGCGCTCGGTATCGAGGCGGCCGGCATCATCGATCTCAGTTATCGCGACTGGACTGGGGATCGCTGGAGCGGCGGCGGTTACAGTGATCTGATCGTCGATGCGACGGCAACCGATGCCGAACGCATTATCCGCGCCGGCGCGTCGCGGATCCATTTCGCCTCGTCGGAGCTGTCGCCATCATTTCCGGGCTACGTCGAGGGCGCCATCGTCGCCGGCCGCATTGCTGCGCTAAGAATTATTCAGTCTGCCATCGCCAGCAGAGCCTCGGGGTCATAAGCGAGGCGGATCAAGGTGCCGAGCGCATCGACGCGCATTGCCACGAGCTCGGCCTGCTGGTCCGGCCACTGATCAACATGCGCGTGATGTCGCCGCCATTGATCATCACGCGCGACCAGATCGACGACATGGTGTCGATCCTGCGCGAAGGCATTTCGCGCACGATGGACGATCTGCGCCGCGAAGGTGCCTGGCGGGGATAGGCGTTTATCGCCGGCAATCTCGCCATTGCTGACAACGATCGTCCGCGCCTACGATGTCCGGCAGGGGCCTCGATCGCCTGTCTCTGGCCGCATCTCTGGGGAAACAAAGCATTGATGACCTATCGGGCCTGTTCGGCCTCGCCGGTAAAACCGCCTTAATTTCCGGATTGAGCCGCGGCATTGGTCGGCCGCTGGCAACGTGGGCGAGGTCGATGAACTGGGCGGTGCCGCGATCTTCCTGGTTTCCGACGCGTCGAGCTTCATGACCGGCCAGATGATCTATGTCGACGGCGACATGACCGGACCCGTATGAGCGTGACTGTCGCTGTCGGGCGCATGGAAGATCGGTCGGCCTCGGGCCCGCCCCGCAAAAGGCAGGGCTCGTCATTTGCACACTCTTATCTTCACCGCTAAGCTTCTCTGGCTGGGGTATTTTCCTCAGATCACATTCGCCATCCCAAGGATATCATGACACCCGACACAGCAACGCGCGAACAGTTCGCCATCGATCTCGCGCGGCGCGCCGGCGCGCTCGGCCTGAAGTATTTTCGCGACCTCGACAGCCTCGCCATCGAGAGCAAAGGTCATCAGGACATGGTCTCGCAGGCTGACCGCGAGGTCGAGCTGTTCATCCGTGCGGCAATGAAAGCCGCCTACCCGACCGATGGAATTGTCGGCGAGGAGCATGCCTCGGTCACCGGATCGAGCGGGCATGTCTGGGTGATAGATCCGATCGACGGCACCGCGAACTTCGTGCGGGGCATCCCGGCCTGGTGCGTGGTCATCGCCTGCGCCAAGGACGGCGACACTGTCGTGGGTGTCATCCACGAGCCCTCTACCGGCGAAACGTTCCATTGCCGCAAGGGCGGCGGCGCTTTTCTCAACGGCAAGCCGATCAGGGCAAGCGCGGCCACCAGCCTGACCGACGGCTCGTTGGGCACCGGCTTTTCCAACCGCGCCGAAATGCAAAACGTCGCAACGCTCATCGGCTTGCTGTTTTCAAAAGGCGGCGTGTTTTTCCGTAACGCATCCGGCGCGTTGATGCTCGCCTATGCGGCCGCCGGCAGGCTGCTCGGCTATGTCGAAGAGCATATGAACGCCTGGGACTGCCTGGCAGGCATGCTGCTGGTGGAAGAAGCCGGCGGCACGATCGTCAAGCCCGACCCAAAGACGGTTCTGGAAAACGGCGCGCTGGTGATTTGCGCCGGCAGCGGTGTGTTCGCCCAGGTCCGCCAGCTCTGCGTGCAATCCTTCAAGCTTTGATCAGAACCGGTCCGCGCTCCGGAAAGCCGATGCCGACGCTGTCGCCTGCCTGAAACGGCGCATCGATGTTGTGCGATATTGCAAACACCTGGCCGTGCGGCGTGGCGATGACAAGCTCGAGATGGCTACCGATATAGGTGACCTTTTCCAGCCTGCCCGCGATCGTCCGTGGTGCACCGGCAGGGCCGATCTCGATGCGGCTCGGACGGACGGCCAGCTTCGCCGGGCCGACCAGCTGGCCTCGCGCCGGCAGTTTCAAGGCCAGCGAACCCAGCCGGACGGCAGCTTCATCACCTTCTACCGAAACCACCTCGCAATCGAGGATATTGGCTTCGCCGATGAAGTCGGCGACGAAAGCGTTGGCCGGTGCGTCGTAGAGTTCGCGTGGCGTGCCGTCCTGTGCGATCACCGCTTTGTTCATGACGATGATACGATCCGAAACCGCCAGCGCCTCTTCCTGGTCGTGTGTGACATAGACCACCGTCAGCCCAAGCTTGATCTGGATTTCCCTGATTTCCTCGCGCACGTGCCGGCGCAGCTTGGCGTCGAGATTTGACAGCGGCTCGTCGAACAGCAGCACTTGCGGTTCGAGCACCAGCGCGCGCGCCACCGCCACGCGCTGCTGCTGGCCACCCGACAGCTCGCTTGGCAGACGCGCCTCGAAACCGGTCAGGCCGACCAATTCCAGCCCGGCACGGGCCCGAGACGCAGCCTCCTTCTTGTCATGGCCGGAGAAGCGCAAGCCATAGGAGACGTTTTCCATCACCGTCATGTGCGGAAACAGTGCATAGGACTGGAAAACCATGGACACGTCGCGGTCGGTGGCGGGCAGGCGGGTGACATCTTTGCCGCCTATCAGAATGCGGCCGCTGGACGGCATTTCAAGGCCGGCGATCATGCGCAGCGTCGTCGTCTTGCCGCAGCCGGAGGGCCCGAGAAGCGTCACCAGCTTGCCGGCTTCGATCGCAAGCGAGATGTCGTCGACCGCCGGCATGCTGGCGCCCGGATATGTCTTGGTGACATGGTCGAAGGTTACCGAGGCGGCGTTGCTGCGAATTTCGGCCATCACCCGGCTCCTGCTATTGTGGTCGGGCCGCCGGCCGTTCCGGGCAGGCTGACATTGGTGCGCACGCTCCAGCCGCCGTCGCCCTGCTGGATGCCGCGCCGGCCGATATTGCGGCTGCCGACAAGCAGCTGCATCAAGCCAATTACCATCAGCATGACGACGATCAGCACCGTCGAATAGGCGATGGCGATGCCGTATTCATTGTTCTCGACACGTCCAACGATGTAGCTGGTCGAGAGATCGTAGCGCGCGCTGACCAGAAAGATGACGGCGCTGATCGCGGTCATGGCGCGCACGAAGGAATAGACGAGCGCCGCCAGCATTGCCGATCTCAGCAAAGGCAGGATGACGCGCCTGAAGGTCTGCCACGAGTTGGCGCCAAGCGTCAGTGAGGATTCATCCAGGCTACGGTCGATCTGCGACATCGAGGCGACGCCGGCGCGCACGCCCACCGGCATGTTGCGGAAGATGAACGACAGTACGAGGATGATGCCGGTCCCGGTCAGCTCGATCGGCGGCACGTTGAAGGCAATAATGTAGCTGACGCCGATGACGGTTCCCGGAATCGCGAACGAGAGCATGGTCGCAAATTCGAAGGCGTTCTTGCCGCGGAAATTCTGGCGGACCAGAAGATAGGCGGTCAGAAGCCCGATCCCGGCCGTCAGAGGCGCCGATATCAGCGCGATCTCCATGGTCGTCCAGAAGGAGCTCCATGCCGAGCCCGACCAGTGGATGCCGAATTCGTTCCAGCCGACGGAGAACGCCTTCCGGTAGTGCTCCAGTGTCAGGCTCTGGTCGACCCCCCACAGCTTGACGAAGCTGCCATAGAAGATCACCGTGTAGACCAGTACGGTGAATGCCGTCCACAGTCCGGCGATGACATAGAGCGCGTATGTCAGCCCGGCAGGCAAGCGCGGATGGACGCCGGCGTCGCCCTTGCCGGTGACGGTGGTGTAAGAGCGCCTGCCGATCCAGAAGCGCTGCGCATAAAAGGCGCCGAGCGTGAAGGCCAGCAGCACCAGCGCCAGGATCGCGGCAAGTGCCGCATCGTTCTGCGCGCCGACAATGGCAAAGAAGATTTCTGTCGACAGCACGTCGTAATTGCCGCTCAGCACCAGCGGATTGCCGAAATCGGCCATGCTCTCGATGAAGCCGAGCAGAAAGGCGTTGGCAAGGCCCGGCCGCATCAGCGGCAGGGATACGGTCCAAAAGGTCTGCCAGCGGCTGGCTCGGAGCGTCTGGGAGGCCTCTTCCATGGACGGGCTGACGCCTTCGACGACGCCCATCAGCACCAGGAAGGCGATCGGCGTGAAGGCGAGAACCTGGGCAATGAGCAGGCCGGGAAGTCCATATACCCAGCGTGTCGGCTGGAAACCGAAGAGACCGGCCACGCTCTGCGTCACTGCCCCTGACAGTCCGAACAACAAGATGATGGCAAGGCCGATGACGAAAGCCGGCGTGATGATCGGCAACACGGTCAGGGCGCGGAGCAGCTTGCCGTGGCGGAAACCGGTACGGGTCACGACCAGCGCGAACACCAGCCCCAGAAACATGGTCAGCAGGCCGACGAGCACGGCCAGCAGCAGCGAATTCCAGGCCACGCCGCAGCGGCTGCCGCCGGCAAGACAAGCCAGGCTCCACAGCCGCGAACTGAACAGCTTGGCCAGGAACGCGACAGGCGAGTAGCCGCCGTCGTCGGTCTGCATGGCATTGGCCAGCATCATCAGGATCGGCATGAAGATGAAAATGGCAACCATGGCGACGACAAAGCCGATCGAGCCGACGACGAAGACGTCGCCAGAGACGGCGCCGCGCGCGGCAACACCCAGGGTGAAAAGGAACAGAAAGGCACCGCTGACCAGCAAGGCGCCGTAGCCCATGCCGAATTGGCGGTCGCCAAGTTCGCCGAACAGGCTGGTGAGCCAGCCGAACTGCCAACCGCGCAGCCCGATGGCGAAGCCCTGGAACAACAGCCAGCCAAATCCGGCGGCGCCGACAATGATCAGCAGCCGGCTGAAAACCGGATCGGATTTGGTGCGGCCCCACAGAAGCAGCGGCACCACCAGCAGCAGGCCGAGCGGCGCCAGCCACAGTTTCTCGCCCTTGAGGGCCAGAACCAGTGCCGGCGCGAATTCGCTGTCGGACGGGTAACCGTCGAACAGCCAGGAAAAGCCGAAGAACCCGTCCTCGATGCCGTACCAGGGCAGCACGGCAAACCCCAGCCATCCGACCGCCATCCAAAGGACGGCGACCGGTTCAATCGGCCAGCGGGTTTCGCGGAAGCGCATCTGCTATTGCGGCAGCGATGCGACCTCCTCGTCCCATTTTTTCAGCAGCCGCTTCCGCTCTTCGCTCGAGCCGTACTTCTTGAAGTCGTAGTCGATCAGCTTGATGGTGGAGAGGTCGGGCGCCTTGTCGGAGGTTTTTGCCGCCTTGTTCGACGGAACCTGGAACGACCCCGCCTTTTGCGCCATGGACTGGACGTCGGCCTCGAGCGCCCAGTCGTAGAATTTTTTCGCAGCCTCCAGGTTCCGCGCCCCCTTGATGATCGATTCCGAGCCGATCTCGTAGCCGGTTCCCTCGCAAGGGGTGACCGGAACGATCGGGAAACCTGCGACGACCTGCGACACGGCGTCGTGGATGAAGACGATGCCGATGGTGGTCTCGCCGAGACCGGCGGCCTTGATCGGCGCCGAACCCGACTTGGTGTACTGGTTGACGTTCTTGTGCAGGGCTTTCATGTATTCGAAACCCTTGTCCTCACCAAACAGCTGAACGATGGTCGCCAGCATATTGTATGCGGTCCCCGAGGAATTGGGGTTGGCGACCTGGATGTGCCCCTTGTATTCGGGCTTGATCAGATCGGCCCAGCATTTCGGTTCGGGCAGATTGTTCTTGGCCAGCAAATCCTTGTTGTAGCCGAAGCCCAGCGCACCCGAATAGATGCCGACCGTGCGGTAGCCGGACGTTTCCGCCTGCTTGATCGCCCAGGGCTGCAACTGGTTGAGCAGCGGCGATTTGTATTCCACTGTCAGGCCCTCCTCGGCTGCCTGCAGATGCGGATCGCCGGTGCCGCCCCACCAGATGTCTGCCTTTGGGTTGGCGGCCTCGGCGCGCAATTGCGCATAGATTTCGCCAGCGCTCTTGCGGGTCATATTGACGGTGATGCCGGTCTTCTCCTCGAACGCCCGCGCCGTCTGCTGGCACCAGACCTCGTCAACGCCGCAATACATGGTCAGGCTTTCGGCGGACGCCGATGACGACGCGGCCCACATACCGGCGGCGAGGATGCCGGCGCCGAGAATTGCCCTTTTTATCATGTTGAAATTCCTCCCTAAGTTATTTGCCGACTTATGAAACCCAGATACGCGGAAAATTCAAGTTGGAAGGGTACGGCCGCCTTTGCGCCTTTCGCCGACTTCCCGCTCGATATGTTCGACAGGTTGATGCGGATCAATCTTTGCAGTCACCTGGCCGATCGTCCAGCGCTGCTGAACATCCTCAGACGATGGCCCGGTCCCAGCCGCCATAATGCGCAGCGCTGCGCGTGCCGCGCGGCAGGCTGAGCCCGACCAGCAGCGCTCCGATCGCCAGATTGGCGAGGCTCGCGGCCGCGCCGCCGGCGAGGATGAACGGAGAGAGGGCAATCCAGGCTCCAAGCGCGATGTTCAGAAAGCGGACGGCGCGCGCCACTTCGGCCATCGCAGTAACGGCGATCATGATGATGAGGCAACCGGTGACATGATCGCTAAGGTAGAGCGGCGGACTTGTGCCGAAGACAAGCGGCGTGATCATCAGCAGGGCGCCGGCGAGCGTGCTGGCGACAAGGGTCCACGGGAAGTTCACACCGCCGGTGATGAAGTCCCGCGCCACTGCCGATAGCGACCGGTCGAGATCCGGCGTCGGCGTCTGGTCCTCCGAAAGCGCCGGGCCGCCGCACCAGAATGTGCGCCAGAACGGCTCTCCCGCCTGTTTCGCACGCCAAAGATACTGGCAGCTCGCCAGCACCTCGTCCACCGAATAGGGGATGAGCACGACCGTGACGGCGGCCTGGACGATGCAGAGCGTGCACAGCGCCCCGATGAGCGGTGGCTGGATGATGATGAAGCCGACGCTGACCACACCGAGCGGAACGACCAACAAACCGAACAAAAGCACTATCCACGGCATGGTGCGCCAGCGGCGGCGATCGCCGATCGCGCCCGCGAGGATATCCAGCGCATAGGCAAAGGCGCCCAGCCCGGCATCGGCGATCGGAAAACCCTTGGAGACCCAGGAGGTGACCACCGCCTCGCTGCCATTGCCGGCCGGCGTTTCGCCCGGGCCGAAGAACGGATCCCAAAGACTGTCGATGTGCCCTAGCTGATAGGCAGCGAGATAGCGCGAGACGAACAGGCCGACAAAGGCGAGGCCGATTATGGGAATGCGCTGGGTGAAGAGGGAGGGCGAATAGCTCCAGCCGAGCGGGCGGTCGTCATCGGCGGCAAGGGCACGCCGGCTGATACCCGGCGTCGGCGGGATCATCACCGCGAACGCGACGATCAGCATGCCGGCCAACGTGTCGGTCGCGTAGGCTCCGGCGCTGGTGGTCCAGAACAGCAGCGGCGCGAACATCACCCAAACCCCGATCGAGGCGGTGATCCATTGCAGCCCGTGCCAGCGCCGGCGCATGCCGACAAGCGCCAGCGACAGGATGGCGAGGCCGGATACAATCTCACTGATGCCGAGCCTGCCGTCGCGCGTCTCCGGCGAGGCGATCTCATGTCCGAGCGCCGGCGGAATCGGTGCTGAAGCGGGATCGAACAGGCCGAGCGTGAAGGGCGACGCCACGAGCCACAGCCCGATCGCAACGTTGGTCAGCGGCGCCCAGAGCGTTGCGGCCCGGTGGCGTTCGGTTTCCGCCTCGACCTCGTCGTCCGAGCGCTCGAGCGGGCGCTGCAGCCGTTCGGCGGCCTGGTCGAGCTCGGGCGCGGAAGCGGCGACCGCCGACGGTTCAAGCTTGTTCTTCTTGTACCAGTCGGTAGGATCCGCCTTCAGCCGCCGGATCATTTCCGGCAAGGTAGCGGTCAGGCTGTGTCGCGGGTTCCAGCCAAGCAGGCGCCTGGCGCGGGAGATGTCGATCTCGTAGTGATCGTCAGCGTTCTCGATCATCCATGGCTTGATGTCGGTCTCCTGGTCGAGAACCTTCTCCTGCATCCAGGCGCCGAGCTTCGTCACCTCTTTCGGCAGGGACAGGGTCCGCCAGGTCTCGCCGTGCAGGAGCTGCCCGATCTGCTTCTGCATCTCGTCGTAGGACGGCGTCTCTTCTTCGCCGATCAGCAGTACGGTCTCGTTGGGAAGCGCGCTGCGCCGGTCGACGGTGCGGACCACGGCGTCGACGAGATCGTCCAGATGCAGGTAGGGCTGGCCGGTGGTGATGTCGCCGGTGAAAAGATAGGCGGTCGGCATGCGCTCGAAAATGCGGGCGATCTGCTGGGCGATAAAGGCCGCGTGACAATTCTCGTCATAGACGCCCGCCAGTCGCAGGATCGCAACCTTGACGTGGCCGTGCTCTTTCAGGATCAGCGTCTCGGTCTCAGCCTTCGATCTCGGATAGGCCCAGGCCGGATCGATCGGCGATCGCTCGTCGATCCTGGCGCCCTTTGCCGGGCTCGGCGCATGCACCAGCAACGTGCTCGAAAACACGAACTGCTCCGTCTCGAGCCCTCTCAGCGCGTTCAGCAGCCGGCGCGTTCCCTCGACGGTCACCGCGCCGTATTTCGGATTATCCTCGCCGGTCGTGTCGTAATAAGCCGCGAGATGGATCACCGAGGCAACGCGGCCGCCGCTCCGCTCGCGCACCTCGGCCAGTGCCTTCGCCACGCTCGCGTCCGAGGTAAGGTCGATCTCGATCGTCTCGACGCCGGGCAAGGATCGTCTGGCAACATCAAGGCCGATGATGTCGTAGCGCTCCATCAAGCCGCGAGCGATGGCTTGGCCCAGAAACCCGCTGCTGCCTGTGATCAGGACGGTGGGACGGGTTTTGCCGGTCATGGCGAATCTCCTTGGCGATAGCCGGGTAGAAGAAGCCGAATGCTTCGGTCGCACACTCGGAACCATGTTCGTTGAGAACGGTTCCCGATGAGGTAGCACCACAGAATGGGTGCGCGCGGCGATCCGTCAGACCGACGGCCATTCGTGCCGGCGGATTGCGTTCGTGCACAAGTGCAGGACTCCCATTGGTCTACCGGCCGCGAAGGGAAGCGACCAGAATGTCGATCAGCAGCTTGCCGCAGCGACGATCCGGATCGCGGTCGGGATCATAGATCGTCACCTCCATCCCAATCACGCGTGGATCGTTGCACCATGTGCGAAGGGCTTCGACAGCTTCGTCGGGCAAGACACCGCCGGCCTCCGGCGAATCGACAGCCGACATGATCTCGCTGTCCAGCACGTCGACATCGAAGTGAACGAATACACCCTCGACGTCCTGCCCTGCGACCGCGTCAAGCGCTATGCGTGCCGCATCGGCGAAGCCGCGCCGCCGCACTTCAGCCAAATCCATCCGGTGAACATCGGTGTCGAAGACGGCCTTGGACGTGTAAGTCGCGGGGTCCTGCACATCGCGATAGCCAAACGCGACTACGTCGGCCTCACGGACCAAAGGAGTGTGCTCGCCGAAATCGGTCAGGAGCGTCGGGCCATGGCCGGTCACGAAGGCCAAATCCATGCCCGCGGCTCCCTTTGACGGCGAGGTATCCGGCAATTTGAAATCGGTGTGCCCATCGAAGAAGATAAGGCCGTAGCGGCCACGACGCCGTAGCGCGAGCGCAGGGCCAAGCAACACACTGCAATCGCCGCCGAGCATGAGCAGGAACCCTCCCGAGTTCAGCTCCTCGTCGACCGCTTCGGCAAGCGTCTTGGAATACTGGCGCAGGGCCTGGGCATTGCGCACGCCCGTCGCAGGATCCACCTCAGGCCGATAAAGCGGAGCCCGAACCGAGCGCAACGGACCGGCGCCCAAACGGTCGGCGAGACCAAGCGATTGAAGTGCCTCCGGCGCCTTCCACACGCCGGGCTCCGGCTCACCCTCCTGCGGCATCAGCCCAAGATTAGAGGGCGCGCCGAGCAAAGCGATATGTCTCGTCTGCGTGGTGGCTCGCGGCATTGTCGTGCTGGCAGTTGAGGTCATGATCAGAGTTCCCCGCGTTATGGGCGATACGCATCATGCTCAAGAAGCAGGCTGCGCTTTCCTGACCGGTCTCCCGCTGCCCTTGCCGCCGAGTATCTCCGGTCGGTGTCACGCGTCGGGCAGCATTGCGAGCGACGAGTATTGCTCGTTCAGCGCCACCGTGTCGTCAGCGGTGATTTCGAAGTCGATGTTGTCCCGCGGATGCAGGCTCTGGTTCGCCTTGGGCAGCGGCGTTGTCCCGCGCTGCCGGGGCAGAGCTCGATACCGGTCGTTTGGGCCATATCGGATTTCCAGGAGGCGAACTGCCGTCTTTGAACTATGCGTGGTGCGCGCGCGTTCTGGCGGCCTTCTGCGCCGCCGCCTTCCTTCCGCTGGCGCCTTTCGTCTCGGCGGCCTTCTTGGCGGCGGCCGAGCGCTCCTCAGCCGTCCGGCGCGAGGCCGCACGCTTCGCCTGCTGCGCCAGCGCCGCGTGCGACGCCGTGCTCTTCGGCTCGTGCTCGAGCACCTTGGAGACGGCTTTCGAGACCCGCGGGCGGCGTTTCGGCGTGCGTTCACCCTGGCCGGCCTCATAGGCGTATTCGGCGCTTTTGCGCGTGCTCTCCTTCACCTTGCCCTTTTTGGGCGGGGGCAGGTCTACGCCTGCGCGTCTTGCCTCGGAAAGCCCGATGGCGATGGCCTGCTGGGTCGAGCGCGCGCCGTGCTCGCCGCGGCGGATTTTATCGATCTCCTCGTGCACGAACTCGCCGGCCTGTGTGCTCGGCGATTTGCCCTCGCGCTTGTCCTTTCGGGCCTTCTCGATGGTTTTCTTGTCCGGCATTGTCTTTCTCCCACATGCGGGTTGCGACAGCCATTCGGGTTGCAGCTGCGCGCGGTCTTATGAGGATCATAACGCGTTGAGGACGCAAATGATCCCGGCACTGATGATCCAAGCCCCAGCTGTCAGGACGTCGACGCCGATCTGTCCGAAATCAGATGGCGCAAGAACCATCGGCTCGCCAGACCCGCGACTTCGTCCAGGGCGCCGGGCTCCTCGAACAGGTGCGTCGCGCCAGGGACGATGGCGAGCTCCTTCTCGCAGTGGAGCGCCGCCAGCGCCGAGCGGTTGAGCGCGATCACCTGCTTGTCCGCGCCTCCGACGACGAGCAAGGTCGCCGCCCGGACGCGCGGCAGGGCGAGCGCTGCAAGATCGGGCCGGCCACCACGCGAAACTACGGCCGCGGCCTGGTCGGGCCGCTCGGCCGCCGCCACCAGGGCGGCACCGGCGCCCGTGCTCGCGCCGAAATAGCCAAGACGCAACCCCGACGTGTCCGGCGAGGCGCCGAGCCAATCCGTGACGCCGACCAGCCGGTCGGCGAGCAGTCCGATATTGAAGCGCAACTCGGCCGTGACCTGGTCGATCCGCTCCTCTTCGGCCGTCAACAGGTCGATGAGGAAGGTGGCGAGGTTCGCCTCGTTCAGCCTTTCGGCCACGTGGCGGTTGCGCGGGCTGTGGCGGCTGCTTCCGCTGCCGTGGGCGAAGAGCACAAGGCCGCGAGCATCCGGGGGCAACGAAAGATTGCCCTCAAGCGTGACAAGCCCCGCGGGAACATGCACGACGTGCTCGCTATCCCGGTCCATATCCACCTCCGCTATGTCGATCTGGTGCCAGGCGCCGGACCCGCGCTCGCGCGCCCAGCCAATTCCTCTTCGCAAGCGGCAGGCTTGTGGGAAGCCGCAGGCTTGGGCACGGACCTGGCGAGGAGCGCGCGGACCTCTTCATCGCTCGTCTGCGAGAAATCCACGTACCAGCGCCCGACACCCAGCAATGGCTCTGGTGTCGTCGCGCAAACGACCTCGTCGGCGTCCGCCCGCATCGCGTCGCAAGTGTCGGGGCTACCGACGGGAACGGCCGCGACAATATGGGCGGCGTGGTTTTTTCGCAGCGCCTTGATCCCGGCCCGCATGGTCGATCCGGTCGCAAGCCCGTCATCCACGAGGATAATGGTTCGTCCATTCAACTGCGGTGGGGGTCGCCCGTCCCTATAGAGGTGCTCGCGGCGCAGAAGCTCTTTTTCCTCCTTTGCAGCGACCGCGTCGATGACATGTGGCGGGATCGCGAGACCGTTGACGATTTCGTCGTTCAGGACACGTACACCTGAGGGCGCGATCGCCCCCATGGCCAGTTCCTCGTGACCGGGGACGCCGAGCTTGCGCACGACGAAGACGTCGAGCGGTGCCTTGAGTGCCTGCGCGACCTCGTAGCCGACCGGCACGCCGCCTCGGGGCAGCGCCAATACGATCACATCGTCGCGGCCGGCAAAGCGAACGAGTTCCCCGGCGAGTTGCCGCCCGGCCTCGCGGCGATCTGAAAAGATGATAGCCATGACCTTCAATCCGCGTGCATCTGTTTTCCCGGTGGATGTTTTTTTCACCAGCCTGCGGCCACATTCCGTGGGATGGCTGCGGCACCGGTACCATTTTGGAACTCGCTCGCTGCCTGGACGTTCCAAGAATAGTTTCGATCGCGAGGTGCCGGCACCGGCACGCGCCTCAGCGCGGATCGGGAAGATCGGAAGATAGTGATCCGTACATGCCTCGTCCGGCCAGCTGGCAATCTAGCGATGCGTGGCAACAGGCCCGTCTGGCGACTTGTTGCCTCAGCAATCAGGGAAAGGAATATCCCATGCAAGTTCAGGAGATCATGAGCCGTCGGACCGAACTGGTCGGCCCGAACACGACAATCAGGGATGCCGCCCGGAAAATGCGGGCCGACAATCTCGGCGCCCTTCCGGTCGGCGAGAATGACAGGCTGGTCGGCATGGTGACGGACCGCGACATCGTGATGCGCGGCGTCGCCGAGGAGCGCTCAGCCGGCAACACGACCGTTCGCGAGGTCATGTCCGAGCATGTCTATTGGTGCTTCGACGACGCCGAAATCACCGATGCGGCGAAGATCATGGCCAAGCATCAGGTGCGTCGCCTTCCGGTGATCAACCATGACAAGCGCCTCGTCGGCGTCATTGCCCTGGCCGACCTCGGGCGGACCGATGAGGAAGCCGCCAAGATCGCACTCGAAGGCGTTTCCGAGCCGACGGACGATCCCCGGCGCTAGACGCTCGCCTGGGCGGCTGCCGCCGTGCTCGCCGTTCTTCTCCATCTGGGCTGAACGCCGCCTGCTCAGGCAGCCTTCAGTTTGGCAACTATCGCGCTTTCACTTCTATGCGGCGTGTCTTGTCCTTTGCAGCGGGGTTCTTCGGAAGCTCGACAGCCAAAACGCCGTTCCTGAAAGTGGCCTGCACCTTGTCGGCATCGATCTCCGCTTCCAGGGGGATGGTCCGCTGAAACCGGCCATAACTGCGTTCGCTGTAGGTGCGGCCGCCGTCGCCTTCCTTGTGCTCCGAACGCTTCTCGCCCGTAATAAAGAGGGTGTTTTCGCGCAGCTTGAGCTCAACGTCCTTCTGCTCGAGCCCCGGCAATTCGGCGGTGACCTTATAGGCTTGGTCTGTTTCATGTACGTCGACGCTCGGCCAAAGATCGCCGGCCGTAGTCGCTTCGGCCATCGGCGCGAAGAAGTCGTCGAACAGGCGGTCAATCTGCCGGTGGAATGACGTGAGCGGGTCGCGCGCGGATGGGTAGAGGCTGCGCGATGGCGTCCGGGGCGAAAAATCGTGATGTGCCATGGTTCTTCTCCTGTTTTTTGTGTCTGCATCACTCGTCGCCATGTGATCGGCGACGGCAAACAAAACTCGTCCACCCATGAGGATGTTCCGGGTGCCGGCCAAGAAAGGTAGTCGAAAAACAGCGGCAAAAAAGCCGGCCCGAATTCCCTCATGACGGGACCTCCGACAATAAATGCGCATCAGGACATGCGCATCGGGGAACAACGGGCAGGTACGGCTGTTTGGTCACATCACCTAGTCGGATTTGAACGAAAGGAGGATTTCGATGAATGCCACCGGACTCGACGTATTCGACAAGACACTGCAGACCACAAACATCTGGCTCGACGAGATCATGGACGAGATTGGACCGGATCGGCAGGTCGCCTGGCACGTTCTCGGAGCGGTGCTGCACGCCCTGCGCGACCGTATGCAGCCGGATCTTGCAGCCCACCTCGGCTCGCAGCTGCCGATCCTGGTGCGCGGTGCCTTCTATGACCAATATCAGCCTTCCAAAGCTCCCGAGAAGATGCGGTCGCTCGACGAGTTTCTGGCCAAGATCAAGGCGGAGCTGGAATTTACCCGTCCGGTCGATTCCAAGGATGCATTCAGGGTCGTGTCCAAGGTGCTCGCCCATCACGTCGGAGAAGGACAGATGCACAAGGTCTGGGAATCCCTGCCAGGCGAGATAAGACGCGTCGCCGAAGCTCAGCAAGCGGCGTGAACGGCGCAGGCGCGGGCTTCTCGGTCGCAACCTCCTTGGGGAAATAGCAATGCCACTCACCCTTATCAGCCCGGCGTTCCGGGCAGGCGGAAGACTTCCCGAAAAATATGCGCGTGACGGCCAGAACGTCTCGCCGCCGCTGAAGTGGTCCGGTGTCCCGGATGGTACCAAGAGCCTTGTTCTTGTCGTGCGGGATCCCGATGCACCAAGCGGGATTTTCGGGCACTGGGCGGTGTTCAACATCCCGCCGGATGCCGGCGGACTCGCCGAGGCCGAAGACGGCAAGCCCGGCCCGTCGGCACTCAGGCAAGGCACCAACGATTTCGGCAATGCCTACTACGATGGTCCGCAGCCGCCTGCAGGGCACGGCGTCCATCATTACCACTTCCTGCTGGCCGCGCTCGATGTGCCGAGCCTCAGCGTACCAGGACAGGCGGGCGTGCATCAGGTCTGGAGGCAAGCCCAGAAACACGCATTGGAGGAGACGGAGTTGGTCGGAACCTACGAACGGCCGGCGTGACGCGGGCCGTGTCGGTCGCCGCCTTCACAATGTAATCTGGGCAAGCGGTTTTCGGGCAGGGCCGTGGATGACCGAACCGTCGGCGGCGAAGATCGAGCCGTGGCAGGGACAATCCCAGGTGTGGTCCGCATTGTTCCAGGTTACGGTGCAGCCCTTGTGGGTGCAAATCGCCGAAACCGCCTGGAGTGCGCCTTCGGTGTCTCTCCACGCCGCAATCTTTTCGTCTCCCCTGACGATCACGCCACCCATGCCAGGCGCAATGTCGTGGGTGCTCGAGACGATCGATTGACTGCGGCCGTTCTTGTGGAAGTCCTCGGGATAGGGCCGCGCCGGATCGTAGAGTTTTTGCCAAGGGCTCGGGCGGCCACAGATCAGGTCGGCGATCATCGTGCCCACGGCCGTCCCGTTGGTGATGCCCCAGGCGTTGAAACCCGTGGCAATGTGGAAGCCGGCGGCCTTGGCGGGATCGGGTTCGCCGGCATATGGGATCCTGTCGGCCGTATCAGAATCCTCGTTGCACCAGCGCCAGGCGACATCGCCGACCGGAAGGTTCTTTCTTGCCCATTTTTCCAGTTCGACAAACCGCCTCGCCACGTCGCCGTCCCAGCCGGTGTTGAACTTGGGGCCGAGCGCGACCAGCAGTGGACCTTCGGCATCACGGCCTGTGCGAATGGAATGCGTCGGGTCGTCGATGCCGATGAACATGCCGTCGACAGGGAGGGGATCATCGATCCGAAAGGCCATGGCGGTGTGGCAGCGCGGTTGCGTCCGGTTCGCTATGCCGACGGGGCTCTTCACCGTCATGTTGGTGGCGACGACGACGTGCCCGGCATCAACGGCGCCGCCATCTGTGACGACGCGCCAGCGGCTTGCCTCGTCGATCGAGGTGGCGCGGCTGTTTTCGAAGATCCCACCGCCACGGGCCGTCACCGCTTCCGCCAGGCCAACCAGATACCTCGCCGGATTGAACTGCGCCTGGTCGGGGAACCGTAATGCCGCGGCCGTTTCGAAAGGCAGCGGTACGCGTTCGAGGACCTCGGCCTCCAGCCCGACCTGGCGCGCTGCCTTCGCCTCGGCCGCGACCTCCGCGCGCCGGCTTTCATCGCAGGTGTAGCTATAGGCGTCCTTGCTCTCGAGATCGCAGGCGATAGCGTAGTTGTTAACCCAATCCCGGATTTGATGGGCGCCGGCGGAATTCGCATCGGCATAGGTCCGCGCCAGGTCCCGGCCTACGCTGTCAATGAGATGACGATAGATCAGCGCATGCTGCGTGGTGATCTTGGCCGTCGAGCGGCCGGTCACCTGGCCACCTGTCCGCAAGCCTTCCAAGACGATCACCGACCGGCCCGTCTCGCAAAGGCGAAGCGCCGTCGTCAGCCCGACGATTCCAGCCCCCACGACAACGGCGTCCGCACGGACCAAACCTTCGAGCTGGGGATAGTTCGTGGAGGTGGCCGTCGCCACCCAACAGCTCCCCGGTTTTCCCAAGAGAGTGGCCATTTCAACCGCGTTCCTTGCTTTTGCTTTTCGATGCACTTTCATCGACAACCGCGCCGGCTGAGGAACGTTCCCCAGGTTCGTCGCTTTCAATCGTTCTCTCGCCACCCCGGGTCAGAAAAGCACCGGGAAGGTGCGAGGTGCAGGCCATCACCCAGGTGATCGCCTCGCGGTCGTATTCGTCGCCGGAGCGCCAGTCCTCGAAGAAGGCGTTCAGCCTATCGACACGCCCCGGCCAGATACCGGCGGCCTGCAGGCCGAGCGAAACGCCGTAATTGGTGAAGGCGAACTTGGTATCGCGCAGCCATGGCGCGCGGCTGAAATAACCGGGCGGGTCGACCCACATCGTTTCCAGGGTTCGCAGCGAACGCCTCGTCTGGGCCTCGGCCCACGGCTCGTCGGGAAAGAAATGGGCGAGCCACAGCATCATGCCGAGGCCGAGGTCCTGGTCGATGTCGAGGCTGCGCCAATCGCGCTCCATCAGGTCACGCATCTGCGCGATCTCGGGCGCCAGTTCCTCGTCGTCGAGCATTCGGTAAGAGACGTAGCCGTCATAGGCATCCATGCTGCCGAGGCCGTAGCCGGGGTAAGGACCGCTCAAATCCTCCTGCATCTTCCAGATCACGCCGCGGCCGGGGACCACAAACGCCGGGTGAATGTCCCGCGCCAGCGTAATGCCGCGCTTGCGGTATTCCGGCTTCAGATCGCCGAGACGCGCCAGGGCGAACAGCCACATCGCCAGATAGTGGAAATACTGGCCGTCGCGATCGGCCGCTTCGCCGATCCTCAGTCCGCGCCGGCGGCCGAGCACACGCTCGACATCGGCCACCAGCCGCTCGGCTTCGCCCAGCCAGCGCTCTTCGCCAGTTTCCGCATAAAGCGAGACGTAGAGCACGACCCCGAATGCATCGGTCCACAGATATCGCAAGCCGTTGGGCCAGATGCCTTCGCCGCGCATCCAGTCGAGTTTTTGCAGGACATAGTCGACGTCACGCAGCATCGTCACGCAGCATCGCGCCAAGCCCCGAACTGGCAGAGCCGGCCCGTGTTCGGTGTCCCGCGATTGTGAGCATGCAGAATTTCGAGCATGTCTCTCCTCGTCCGGTTGATCTATCGCGAAACGATCTGATCGGCGGCGGGTTCCTTGGCCATCTCGGCAAGGACAGATGGCGCGGCATTCCCGGGGCGGCGTAGGCGAGATAACCAAGACTGGTCGAGTGCGATACACCCGCACTCGCAGCCAGGATTGTTTCAAGAAGCGATCTCATGACGACGCGCAAAGGAAGGCAAAAAGGTGACGCCGTTCAAGCGAAAAGCTATCAAATTCGACTGATCCTCGGTGTCGGCAAGCCGCAAATGTGGTCAATTGCCTCCGTACATGACCTTCGGGAGCCAGACGACGATTGAGGGGAACACGATGCACAGTCCCACTCCGATCGCCTGCAGGCACAAGAAGGGGACTGCGGATCGAAAGATCGTCGCCATCGAGATCTCCGGCGGCGCAACGCTCTTCAGATAGAACAGCGAATAGCCGAAAGGCGGGCTAAGGAACGCCATCTGCATGTTGACCATGAAAATGACACCATACCACAGTGGCACGTCTTCAGGAGCCACACCGGCTAGCCCAAACGTGCCGCCGAATTCGAGTGTCTTTAGGATGGGCAGAAATATCGGTACGGTGAGAAGGAGAATGCCCACCCAGTCCAGAAACATGCCCAGGACGAACAGAATGATCATCATCAGAACAAGAACGCCGTAAGGCGCCAAGCCTGTTCCGAGTATCGATTCGGCTACGAAGTTCTGCCCACCTTTCAGGATGAAGAAACCGACGAACATGGTGGCGCCGAAGAATATCCACATGACCATCGCCGTGGCCTTGAGCGTCGCGACACAGGCCTCCCGGATCGTGTCCCAGGTCAGGCGCCGATGTGCGGCGCAGACGATGAAAGCCCCGAACGTACCGATGCCGGCGGCTTCGACCGGCGTGGCAATGCCCATGAAGATGACCCCGAGCACAAGCAGGATCAGCAGTATCGGCATGAACGTCCGGCGCAAAAGCTTGAGTTTTTGGGCGAAGTCAATGCGCTCGTTCGGCGGCAACGCCGGGCCGAGTTTGGGGTCGATGTAACAGCGCGCCGTCACGTAGGCGACATACATCCCGGACAGCAGCAGCCCGGGAAATACCGACCCGATCAAAAGCTCGCCCAGCGACTGCTGCGCCACGACGGCATAGACGATCGCCATGACGGAAGGGGGTATGAGAATGCCAAGGGTCCCGCCAGCAAGAAGCGAGCCGCAGGCAAGCTTGGCGTCGTAGTTGCGGCGCAGCATGGCCGGGAGCGCGATCATGCCCATCGTCACTTCCGTCGCCCCGACGACACCGACCATCGCGGCCAGCAGAGTGCAGGAGATCACCGTGGCCGATGCGAGCCCGCCTTTGAGTCCGCCCAGCCATTTGTAGACGACATCGAACAGCTCCTCGATGATGCCCGCCTTCTCGAGAATCGCGGCCATGAAGATGAAAAGCGGCACCGCCGAGAGCTGATAATCCGTCATGAACGGGAAGACCCGAGACGGCAGCATGTTCAGCATGGCCGAATTGCCGAACAGAAAGAGGAAAAGCACGGCAAGGCTGCCGGTGCAAAAGGCCATCGGTAATCCGAGCAGCAAAAGTACGCCCAGACCCCCGAACATCAATATGCTGAGCCACAGGATCGGAAGCTCGAGGCCCATCGCTCAGCCGATCCTTCCAAATGCAGTGGCGATGTCTCGCATCAGCCGGGATAGGCCCTGAAGCAACAGGAGCGCTGCCCCGATGGGGATCGCGAGCTTTACCGGCCAGTATTGGATGCCCCATTCGGTGAATGAGCGTTCGCCAACCGCCGTGGCATCGCTCGCAAATCGCCATCCTGTGACCAGCATGGTGCCGGTGAACAAGAAGAAGAAGGCCGAGGTGATGATGTCGCAGACAGCACGACCGCGTTCGGAGAGATGGCTGTAGACGATGTCTACCCTGACATGCGTTTCGTCACGGTAGGCATAGGCGCCTGCCAGCATGTACTGGATGCCGAACATAAGAAACATGCTTTCATGTACCCAGTTGGTCGGTGAGTTGAAAACAAAACGGGCCACCACTTCGTAGTAGTACGCCACCACTGCGAGAACCGACCAATACGCGACGAACTCGCCCGTCACGCGTACCAGCCAGTCGACCGGCTGGAACAACGCGAGCGGTTGCTTGACGGGCGTGGCTGGCACATCGACTACGAGCGGATGGTCGGCCGCGGCGCGCGCGATCTCACGGGTGCGGGTGCGCCGCACAAGACCGGGTATTAGAAGGGCGTCGCCTGCGAGAGCGAGACCAAGCAGGAGTCCGGCAATTCGGCCAATGCTGTTGGCGCGCTCGAGCCCATGGGCGGCGGCGCTCAGATTATCGCGCGCCACCGTGGCGTCTGCCTCAGCTTTCGCCAGGCGATCGGCAGCGCCTTCTTTGCTGGCTGCTACATCTGCCTTGGCACGCGGCAACAGCCTTTCGGCGTGTTCGCTCAGGGATCGCGCGAGCGACACTGCCTCACGTCCGTCGCGTACCTGGGCGCTCGTCCAAAGCACTGCAATGAACAGCGGGATAAAAATGAATCCCCACCTGCTCTTCAGATAAAACCGGTGCATGCCGAGGAAGCCTGCAGTGACCAGGAACAGGTAAGCAAGAAAGAGATTTGGACGGCCGGCATCGCGCTGTGCCCGCTCGCGATGGACAAGGAAGACCGCAACGAGCGGGAAAAGCACGAGGCTTGACCAGTATAGCCAGTGCGGCAGCACAAATGTGAGTGAGGGCATCGGCGACTGCCTCTTGCAGGAGAGTGCGCCCGCCCGGACAGGACGGGCGCGGAGAGCCTCAGAGGTCGATCGACAATCCCTGATACATGTCCGGCGTCACGTAACCGACGGTCGGGTTCTCCATCACCTCAAGCTGCAGTTTGAAGATGCGCGCCGCGTCCTTATCCTTGTTGGCCCACTCGAACCAGATTGGCACCGCGATTTCCTGGAACTTCTGGAGGTCCTCCGGTCCAAGCCGATTGATTTCAATGCCGGCATCCAGGAATTTCTGCCAGGCCTCCATGTCGGCCTTCTGGATGGCCCCGAAATGGACATTGGAATAGACTTGGATTTCGTCTTCCACGAACTTCTTGAGGTTGTCCGGGAGTTGGTTCCAGACATTCATGTTGACGGCAAAGTCCATCAGGTCGACGGGCTGGTATACGGACATCAGACCGGCTGGGCCCATGGAAATGTACTTGGTCACCTGCTGGAACCCGAGCGCCCAGTTTACCGCCGGCCCAGTGTAGTCGGCTGCATCGATCGTGCCTTTCTCCAGCGCGGAGAACACCTCGCCGCCCGGCAGCAGCGTCGTCTTGGCGCCGGCTTTTGCGAATGTCTCGGCGATCATGCCGCCAGGCACGCGCAGCTTCAGGTCTCTGAAATCCTCGATCGAGCGGATCGGTGTCTTTGAGTGGATGATGTTCGGGCCGTGATGAATGCGGTTGACGTAGTAAAGACCTTGTTTCGCATAAAGGTCGCGCGCGGCCTGCAGACCACCTTTCGAATAGAAAAAGATGTCCCATTCGTGCGGATAGCGTAGCCCCATCGTGTAAGAGGAGAGGAACGCCGCAGCGGGAAGCTTACCGGCCCAGTAAAGTGAAAACGAGTTCATCGCTTCCAGAACGCCGTTCTTCACCCCGTCGAGGAGTTCGAAGTCACCAACGATGTCCTTTGCCTTGAACGGCTGAAATTCGAGTTGGCCTCCAGTCTTTTCCTTGATGGTCCCACACCAGCTCTGGAAAGTTTCAAGTCCGACGCCAGCCGGCCACGAGGTTTGAATTTTCCAGATGATTGTGTCAGCGGCTCCTGCCCTTCGAACCCAGGGAGCGGTAACCGCCGTCGCCGTCAGCCCGGCGACAAGTCCGCTCGACTTCAGAAAGCTTCGCCTTGATTTGGAATGCGATTCTCCGTCCATTGTCTTCCTCCCTGTTCGGCAAACGATAGGCCCACCGCCGGTCTCAAAAACTGAAAACCAATGACACATCCTTTTTGAGGGATCAGAGCATGCCAGCGCCACGAACGACAGAGAAAGAAACGGCGCAGCATGCAAATAACATAGCGCGACGCAAGCATTTTCAACCACTGCGCGCCCGACCCGTAATATGCTCGTGCGGTTTCAATAAATCCACGGTTTTAGTGGGTTATCGGCTAGTCAACGCGGCGTTCCTTCGGCTTATACGAAGCTCGGTGCGGCTTCCGTCCCTGCTTCTCAAGCCGAAACATTGGCCGGGTGACTGCACTCCATGGTCCTGGTCTGCGTCCGCTGCCTGGTTCGAGTGATGCGCATCGGTAGGGCTCTCTACCCCGAGCAATCGCGTGACTGGCTATTCCCAGCAGAGAGCGAACGCGGTCACGTCATCGAGCACAAGGAGAAACGCAGCGATCTGTCGAAATGGGGGAATGACCTGCGGCAGACTTTCCGGACAATCGCCCAGGCTGCAGGCGTTGCGGAGTTGGACGTCCATCTTCTGATGAACCACTCGATCCCGGGGGTTAACGCAGGCTACATCACGCGCAACAAGCTGCTGAAGCGATCACCTGCGACAGCAACAGGAAGCAATCTCACGTTGGATGCTCGAAGCTGGGCGGTCGCGAGGGAATCAAACGAGGCTTCGCGCCTGGCCCGTCCTTCCCAGCAGGCGCCTACTTTCTGAGCTGATGAGCGGCAAGGATTAGCGGCATCAAACGTGTTCGGGGGGTCGAGTCGGTAGAGCGCTACCGCCTTTCCCCACACTCGTCGAGCTGCCAATTCAAGCTGCGTTGCTGCCGGTGAGCAGAGTCCGCTTGCCGGCGCGCCATATGAAGCACTATAGCAAGGAAAATCGTAAGCGGTGTTTCCGCGCGCCAAAACAAGATCGCCAGAGACGGGCTGTATGGGTCCGGTGACAAGTGTGCGCATGTGAAATGCCGCGACCCGGCGGGTAGAGAATTCACGTTTAGCTCTCTTCTAGTCCCGCGAATTCTGGAATAAGACATTATATTCGCCCAAATTATACTTTAACTTGAGCTCCAAATTCTTTTTGCCCGTCCCTTTATCCACGAAGGGCGCGACCCATAGCGGCGTAGACAGGAGCGCTGAGATACTCCCATGCTGACCTCGCTCCAGTTTCGATCATGACTTGCGTGCCCATCCCAGCTTGCAATGCTACAGGCGCTGCTTTCAAAGACTCCGGTCTCGGAACAATTCGAACTGAATAGAAAGTTTGACCGGTCCGAGGATCAATCAGTTGGTCAGCTGAAAGAGTGCGAATGTCGCCGCTCATCGCTTGCTGGTAACGTCTGCTCACAGCGCTCAGCCAAACCATCGCGTAACCGCCGTCCCCTCCTCAGCTTGTCGCAGGATGAAGGCGATCTGCACCTCCGAAAACTTCAACTCAGTGGAAAATTCCAGCTCAGAATGGTCAGAAATCCGGGATGCAGGTCACTGCCGAACAGGTAGTCCAACCGCGGGATGCGAGAGCGCTTCAAACTCTGCCTTCGTTAGGTCTTGCTCGGTCTGAAACCACCGCGCCATGAGGACTCCGAGATCTTCGGGGATCCGCAACGCCTTTGCTTGGTCCCGCCCCAACTGCGCCAGGAATGCGCACCATTGATCGTATTCGGTTTTGCCGGTGTCGCTCTTCCACTCAACATAGGCATGCTGGGCCAGAGTCTTAATTTCGTCGGTGGGGATCGGTTCGATGCCGTAACGGTATGCGCCTTGCAGGACCTGGTAGCCGAATACAAGCAGAGCGCCGGCCCAGTCCAGCGCACTCCGTCTCAAACGCCGGTTGATGCTGACAGAGAATCCCTCGGTTTCAACCTCATGCCACCAATCGACCGGCATATACAAAACGTCACCTGCATTCAGTACGGCAATCTCTCCATGCAGTTGATTCAACAACGGGAACTGGTCAAAATCGGGATTATTCAAATCCACAAGCGCCCGCCTGGGCTTGTCGGCCGTCTTTTCATGCTGCGGATAGATGAAACTATAATCCCAAGGGGGGAACATTTTTACGGCTTTTGTCCCGTGTAGCTGCACCAGGAATGCGTACCAATGATCATAATGCGCCTTGGCGGTAACCCCTTCGGAAGCAACATAGGGAGACGAGCCAACGAACTCCAGGTCGCTTGGCCAAGGCAATGCCTCCAGAAGACTGCTCGGGACTTTCCCACCAAACATGTAGTAGCGCTCGTTTGCATCGATCAGTGGTTGCCATTCCCCCTGGCCTAGGATCCGCTCGAACAACTCACGGAAGGTCATTTCGTGTGTCATCCCGCTCTTGCGTAAGACATAGGATGCAGTGGAAACCGTGGTCTCGTCCCCTGGAACCACCGTAACCTGCCCGGTATGCCGCGCCCATTTGGGGTCATCCAATCCCCAACCGTCGGAGGCTGCAACCCAGCCTCGAACAACAAACGGCCGATTTTGTCGGATTGCCGTGGAGATTTGCTTGCTGTCAATCTCCTCGATCGGTTTCATGTTAAGCTTTGGCGTTTCGCGAGCTGATTCAGCGAGTTTGGCGTTGCTGGCCATGGTTTCCACCCTTATTGAGATGACCTTAATCAAAGAAATGAAATACAAATTGCGTTTCAGTTGGATGATATGTGGCTGTCGGGAGCAATGTCGTCGTGCATTCGAATGGCAGCGATCCAGACACTTGGTGTTCAATGGCCGTGCTGATCGACGAAAGCCGTCAACTGGCAGCGGGATACGCCGATGGCCTGGCAGAGCTTGGCGCTGTTTCCATTCCTCACCGTGCGCGAGAATGTCGAGTTCGGCCTGCGCATGCGCGGCGTCGACAGGGCCGAGCGGCGGCGACGCGTCGACTGGTGGCCGCGAATCTGGGAGAAGACATAATACTCGATACTCGCCCCAATTATACTTGAACGGGAGCGTAAAAGTCTTTGTCTATTGCTCGTTCTCTTTATTCACGAAGAGCACGTCCCATAGCGGCATAGACCGGCGCGCTGAGATACTCCCATGCTGACCTCGCTCCAGTTTCGATCATGACCTGTGTGCCCATTCCAGCTTGCAATGCTCCAGGCTTCAAAGACTCCGGCCTCAGAACAATTCGGACTGAATAAAAAGCCTGACCGGTCCGAGGGTCAATTAGCCGGTCAGCTGAAAGAGTGCGAACGTCACCGCTCATCGGTTGCTGGTAACGTCTGTTCACAGCGCTAAGCCACACCGTCGCGTGCAGCCCCACTTTCACCTGATCGACGTCGAGGGGGTCAACGTTTGCCACAACAACGAAGCTATCCTCCTGAGGGACGATGTCCATCAGCGGCTCTCCCGCCGTTACGACCCCTCCGTTCGTGTGGACCTTAAGTCCCACTATGGTGCCTCCGATAGGAGCACGTATCTCGGTACGCGTCGCCACGTCATCAGCAGCGGCCATTCGCTGCTCGTATTCGTATATTTTGGCGCGGGTTTCTCCTAGTGTCTCGACGATATCGGCCGTCGTCGAGGCGCTAAGTTCGGCAATCTTGAATTTCGTCTCCTCCATCTTTTGCTGGGTCGCGCCGATCGACGCTACATACCCGCTTAGGGCACCTCCCACGTCCGCCTTTTCTCTTTCCAAATCTACAAGGCGCGTCCTGACTACCAACTTCCTTTCGTACAGGCTGCGCACATCACCTAATTGCTCCTCGATCAGCTCGAGCTTCCGGGTAGCCGCTACCACTTGCCCTTCAAAACCCTCTATCTCCTTCGCCATGCTTCCGGTTGCTTGCTGCAGCAGGGAGAGCTGCTCTCTGAAGAGGTTTTGACGTGTCCGAAAGACACTCTCCTGCCCGGAAACAGCATCCGCTGCCAATTTGCCGGACGCTTTCAATTCAGGCGGAATTTCGATCGAGTCCTTTCCATCTCTTTCCGCGACCAAGCGCGCTTCCGTAGCCTTCGCCTCGTACCACTGCGCCTTGATTTCATTTGCAGCAGCCGCCGAAGCGGTGTTTTGCAATCGTATCAACACCTGGCCTGGCGACACGCGATCTCCTTCTTGAGCCAATATCTCTGATATGATGCCGCCTTCGAGGTGCTGAACTGTCTTTACGTTTGACGCGACATTCACCACCCCGGTGGCCAAGACCGCACCCTGGATAGGTGCCGCGACAAGCCACATGCCGGTCAGGGTCGAGAAGGCAGCGACAATCGCGAAACCAGAGATCACTAAACGCCTACCAAACGGCGGCGGATCTTCGGCTCGCTGGGTACCGGGGTGTTTGGTGCCAAGGGCGAGCGAAGCTATCACTTAACGCTCCGCAATTCAGTTTTCCCGAAAGCAACGGGACGAACGGAACCTCCGGTGAGCTCGGGCGATCGACTTCCTAGGATCAGCGACCTATCAACTAATCCGGCAAGACGGTTGGTCTGTCCGGATATGGTGACAATTACCGAGCTTCCCGCATCCTTCATAAGCCTAACCGCCGACTCGAGGGTCTTCTTCGAGGCAGCGTCCAAATTGGCGAATGGCTCGTCCAAGACAATAAGTCTCGGCGCGCGAAAGAGCGCGCGGGCAAGGGCTACTCGCTTCCGTTCACTCCCGGACAGGCCGACCGAGTCGTTAAGCAAAGTGTCATAACCCTGGCCCAGACGAATGATAACTTCGTGTATTCCGGCTATTTTTGCTGCGGAAACCACGTCATCGATAGAACTTTGTTGAAAACGTGCAATATTTTCCGCGACGGTTCCCTCAAAAAGTTCAACATGCTGAGGTAAATAGCCGATGCCTCCAACTCTAACATTATCCGGAAGCCTGGTTATGTCCATGTCTCCCAAGCGGATCTGACCGGTGCGGGGCTTGAGCAAACCAATGAGAAGACGAGAAAGCGTCGTCTTGCCGGTGGCTGCACGTCCTATGACCAGCAGCAATTCCCCAGGAGCCAGAGAAAGCGACAGTTTCCTAAATACGTCTGCTCGCGATCCAGCATGCCTGAATGTAACTTGATCGAGAACTAACGAGCCTTGCGGCGTTCCAGGAAGCAGAGACGGCTCTACGTCCAACGGTTTGGCAAGCTCCGCCTTGATCTGAGAGTATCCCTCCCGCGCTTCCCTGAGGCTTCTGAGCTCCCGAACTGCCTTTTCCACCATTCTGTAAGCAAATCTGGCAATGAGCCGGGCTGCAAATACGCCTCCGAGGGACGCCGAATCGTTCAGGAACAGCCAGATGCCCGATGCCAATAGAACTATGTAAACGCAACGGTTCAGCGCCCGGATCGCTGCATCAAGGCTCGATCCTCTGGCATTAAGCCGCTCCCGCTGCAAAAAGCCATCTACTCTGTTCCTACCCCAGCGACCGGCGATCGCGTCGGCCATTGCGAAGGCGCCGACTACGTCTTTGTGCCTTTCCGCTGAAATCAATACCTCTTTCGCCTGCTTGGCAGCTTCACGTTCAGCTTGGCGGGGCTCTTGTGTGATCTTTTCTTTGAGCAGGCTCATACCTGTCAGCAAAGCCATGCCTGCCAACGCGATCAGGCCGAGAACAGGATGGATCAAGTATACACATAACAGGAAAACGGGAGCCCAGACCACGTCCAGCCAAGCAGCTAGCCCTCGCTCAACAAAGCTGGAGACTTTCTCGATGCTGGTCAGAAGCGGCGGATTGGGGACGCCTGCCGTCAATCCGGCTTTCACGGACTGGCTGGTCAAGTGGTGCTCGATCCAAACGCTCCAGCGGGAAAGCATACGACGACGAATGGCTTCCAGCACGACGCCGGTTACCAGAGCGAGCAAGGCGGCCAAGGTCAGAATAACGAGGGTTTCCACGCTGCGGCTGGAAATGACCCGGTCGAATATTTGTATAAAATAAAGCGGCCCAGCAAATCGGAGCGCATTGATACAGACACCAAAACCCACAACCGCAGCAAGGCCAGGTATCGACCTTCGCCACATTTCGCTGAGGGGGGCGCTGTACCGCCGCCTACCTCGTGTTCTCAGCAAGGACACCGTCTTTCACGCCCGTCCAAGCGGGGCATGCTGGTCGGGGTCCTCGTTGAAAATTCCCGAGAAATTCATGATCATCCCATCCAAATCGTCATGAGGGCTCAAAGCAGGTCCCGCAAGAACATTTGGCTGAAGCCGATTTGCTGCCCAAAGGCGTTCATCGTGATCAACTGCCTCGAACATCGACCAAGCTCCGCTCACGAGGTTGTACATTTGGGTGGCGGACAGGGGAGGGCACCCGAGGGCTTGGACCAGGCTGCCCAGAGATGACTTGAGGGCTCCACGGGTTTTTGCCAGCACTGCCGCTTCTATCAACTCAGCGGGCGCCTGGATCGACATAAACGCGGGGTTCGAGCTTTGCGACAGCAACTCGGGTAAGGTGACCGAGACGCTCCCAAAGGGACTGGGCCATGTCGCCCTGCTGTCACTGGCAGGCCTTCCCGGACCAGGTGTTTCTCCCAACTCTGCCTGAATCAGTTCGTGCGCAAGCTTCCCCAAAAAATCAATTCGCAGCTGGGAAGAGTAGGCTCGACCTTGGTCGAGTGCCGTCATTGGATTTGGGGAATCAGCAATACGCCGTAGATATGGATTATTGCCCTGTCCGTTAGCCAGTTTTTCAGAAGCGCGAGCCTTTAGAACGGGGCTGAGTGCCCCATCCTGGAGCTCCCATGGGGAATAGACATGCAGGCCAGTGGCTTCTTCAGCCTCCCTCACACCGAGCGGCGATCGGCCGATCCTGCCACTAATTGCAAGTACCTTGTGGCCAGCAGCGCGGAGGGTATCAACTCCATACTTTGCTCCCATCGCGTCATAGGAAGCGAAAATCGCGCCAAGAGCCATGCTCCGAAAAGATTCAGCCAGAATTAGCTCGGAAGTTTCCTTCTGCTGCAGCCCATCGGCAATCTCAATAACAGCGACGTCACATCCATTTTCAGCGGCATGGTTCAGTAGGCGGAAAGCACCCTTCTCAATCAACTCTACCGGGGCTAAATACGTCGTTGCAAATCCGGCATCTGTGAAATCAAGAACGATGTCGGCTCCGGCATCCCGCACAATCCAGGTGTCGCCACCCGAGCCAGTTCCTGTAATTTTCAGTGCCGCGACCTTCAGTCCCGCCTTTTTGAACCCTCGGACCAATGACGTTGCCGTCAATGTCTTGCCGGCGTTCATTGACGTCCCAAGCGACAGAACAATCGGCAGAGAAGGGGGTAAATCGTCTGAGCTGACCTTGTAATCCCACACGTTTAGCCGGCGGCCGAACTTGTCGCCAATCAGGCCGAGCGGGGTGATCTTGGTTGGCGCCAGCATGCGAGCATGCCTGGAAAGCTCACATGCCGCGATGCCGCCCCCCGCTACCAAGTCGCACGGCCCCAGATCGGGGCCTATTACCGCCTCGAACTGGTCAGGAGCGTACCTGTTTCCATAACAGAGGATTATCTCATCTCCGCGAAACATGATCGCCTTTCGCCCGCAGATGAGCTCCAGTCTGCTGTGATTGCCGAGTTCATCAACGCGCGCCAAAACAAGATCGCCAGCGACGGGCTGTATAGGTCCGGTAACGAGTGTGCGCATGTGAGATGCGGCGACCCGGCGGGTGGCGAATGCTCGTTTAGCTCTCTTCAGGCGCCCGCGCTTAATTCTTGAAACGGACATGAACCCCCCAACTTACATTTGGATGGCATTTAGAAGTCTTTTCTGTTCTATGTATAAGATTAAGCCCTTTTCTATACTCCTCTCCGTTTGCAATCGATTATCCAATAACCAATATGATTGGATAAATATGATTAGATAAATAGCATTAGATGCCCAAAATACATACCCAAGCTGACGACTTTTAACGGCTATTAACACTATAATGTCTGGATCTCTGCCATTCGAATGCATGACGACATCTCCCCGCGAGGCCACATACCATCCAGCTGCATTGTCCGGATCAGGCCGGCGGGAAATCCACTGGTCTTTCAAGAGAATAAGAACGCGACTTCCGGATGCTGCGGCCGTAGCGTTTAGGCTGAACGCGGGGGATCAGAGATAAAGCGTGCTTAAATGTGGTGGAATGCGCCACATCTTCGCCCCTTCACATCGGGTCTTGCCGAAGCCGCTCATGCCCATCGATGCGATGCCCGTTTCGAGATGCATTTGAAGTGGCTGCAGCGGAAGCGTGGTCAGGAAGTCTGTATTGTGGGAGACGGTCGAAAAGCAGGCGGAGCGTGAACATCCGGGGTCAAAAGTGGGGTTATGGTCAGCCTATCTGAAGAGTTTGGACAAATTGAGATTGTCAGTTTTAAGGTGCTATCGGGACTTAACGTGCATAGCACGAACACGGTGGTCAAATTAACCCTGAATATCGGGCGGCTAGCGGTTTCTTGCATCTCCGATTTTACTGCGCTGGCTCGCTCAGCGCTGTCCGAAATGTTTCCCGGTTGTGCACAAAACGCTTTGGTCCCTCGCTACATTGCCGACGCAATCCTGTCCGCTGATCTTGAGCTTCGCCGCGCGATGAATTTCTATTCGTTTTCGCCGACGGCGTCGCTAATAGGCGATCCGTCCGAAAGCCATCTTGCAATCGTTTGGGAGTCGGATGACCCGCAGATGTCGCGCGCGGCTGCTTCGGCTGTCGTTGACGCGATTGGTGAGGCGGCGCGAGGCGAGGACGGGGCAGCGAAATACGCTCAGACTCGGGAGCTAAACCTGGAAAGGGCGAAGAGACGACGTCTTTCAAATTCGACCGCTGTGCTTGTAGCTGCAGCTAAGAGAAATCACATCCCGTTCGAATTCATTGCCCGTAACCACCTTCGCCTTGGCCAAGGCAAGCACCAGAAGCAGCTGTTCTCGACGATATCGGGTTCTACATCGTTTGCGTCGGCGAAGGTGGCCTTGGACAAAAGGCTGGGCAACAGACTTTTGGCGCAAGCGGGGATCCCAGTACCCCGTCAGATTACCGTTCGCACCAAACCTGAGGCCGTCGCTGCCGCCAAACAGCTGGGTAAGACCGTCGTGGTCAAACCGGTTCAGGGAAATCAGGGGCGGGGAGTCTCGGTTAAACTGCGGGGACGCCGTGCAGTTGAGGCTGCATTCGATATAGCGCACGACGTCACTCAGTCAGAGCGGTTTGGCGTCTTGGTTGAGCAGTTCATCGCCGGCCCGGAATTTCGAGCGACAGTCGTTGACTATCATCTCGTGGCGGCGGTCATGTGTTGCCCGCCCCAAGTCGTTGGCGACGGTGAAAAAACGATAGTTGACCTGATTCATGATTTGAACCGAGAACCCGACAGAGACGGGAGACGTCTTTCTCCTGTAGAGATTGACGATGAGCTGCTACGGCACCTAGCCTTGCGTCGTCTTACGCTGGAGTCCGTCCCAATTTCCGGGCAGCCTTTGGTTCTCCGGCCTACCGGCCACCTCGCCCGTGGAGGCGTCCCGGTCGATGTTACAAACTCCGTTCATCCAGATAACAGGCAACTGTGCGAGCGCATCGTGAGAGTCATCGGCCTTAACATTGCCGGGATAGATCTCATCATGCCCGATATTGCAAGATCATACAAAGAGGTCGGGTGTACTGTCATCGAGGTAAATGCACGGCCGGGGATCGAGTTTCATCTTTGGCCGCGAGCGGGGACCTCGAGAGATGTGAGTGAGATAATCCTGGCCAATATGTACAGTGAGCCCGGCTCTTCGGAAATTGCCACCGTACTCGTCATCGGCGATCGACACACTGGTGCGGTGGCGACAGCAATCGATCATCGGTTCCAGGCGGAAGGGCGAAGAGTTGGTCTCTTGTCGAAAAGAGGCGCTTACATCAACACTGTACCCCAGGAATTTGGGCGGCGGACAACCCCGCAAATGCTGGCCAGAGACCCGTTCCTGGAAGCCCTGGTTTATGCAGCCTCTCCGGACAGACTTTGGGCGAGCGGTCTTTGTCTGGGTGCTTGCCGTGCGGTCTCGATGACTCGAACGGATGCAGACAATGGTACAGTTCTCGAAGATCTCGCTCAGCGAGTGTTGCAGTGCGGAAACCAGGGCTATTTCATTGTCAACAGCGAAGATGAATGGCCCCGCCGTGCGCTGTCGACCTTGCCGACCACACGACTAATATTGGTCAGTTCCGAGCCTGATACTGATACCGACCTACGTCGGCACCTACAGAGTGGTGGTTTGGTTCTAACTTTGAGATGGAGCACTGACGGATCGGGTGCCAAAATGGCGCTTTTGTCGAGATCTGGTGAGCTAGCCGCGGAACCCCTCGCATCTATGTCTCAGTCGCGGCCACAGCAAATAAGGTCTGCCATGCACGCAATGGCAATGTCGTATTTGGCAAAAAAGGATGGCTGGTTCGATGAAGTGGCCCCGTTTCCTTCAGTTCGGCCCGAGACGAACGACGTTCGATAGCAGTGATGAGTTTATCGATTCTGCTCAAGCTAAGGAGAGTAAGGTTATGAACACTGTTTCGCCGATTGCAACACCGAGTGTTTCGCTAAGTGATGCGGCGACACTCGTTGCTTTGACTTTGAAACGCACCACAAACAAAGCGGGACAGCCGCGAACCCGTGCAAGAATGTCGTACAAGACATTCAGGCGCCTGACTGGACGGCGTGTCGGCGGGGCGGCGTTCGTGAGAGGCTTCACGGAGGAATTGTTGAAGCTAGGCTGGCTGATGGTCCGTATGCCATCGGCTTACGGCTTCGTGCGCGCCGCCTCCCTCGACAAGTGGCGTCTCATAAAATCAAATATGGTCGCGGAAGAACTTAAGGTGATTAAGGAGGGATCTGCGGCGAAGGCATTGGAGAGCGCTCGGCAAGAGCTCGCTGGATCGGGTGAGAATAACGGTTCAGCAGGCGGCCTCAGTAAGGCAGTTCGAATAAGCGGAGAGAAGAAAAAGCCGGTCGCAAGCATCGGATAGATGTGCCTCGTCAGGAGATTGATTTGTGTAGCCCCCATCAGGGGCAGGCGAATTGAGGCCAAAACGCTGCCGGAAGCTGGGCTGCAGACTCGGATCCAGCTTCCCACCATGGAGCGAAAATGCGGCCTCAGAGCATGTTGAAGGACAATCTCCACGCCCTGTAGAGAGTTGGCCTCAGGGCAACCGACGGCATGTCCTTTCGATCAATTTCAGCACCCGTCGGCGAAAGGTTCGCAGGATTGCGGAGCGCAAGACTTGTGAATTCTTGCGTCTCAGCGTTCGCAGAAGAAGCAGTAGCTTTGGGGAAAAAGATGGCGACTGGATCTGTTTACGTCTGGGAGCGTTGCGATTCAGATTTTACTGGCGGCCGGGTGCATTCAACCGAGGTCGAACTGCCTTATCTTTGCCAAAACACGGGGAGGCAAGGGCTGCGTGGGCGGTACGTGGACGTAATCGGTCATCCAGCCACGGATGTTCACTGGCCCACGGGTGAGATGGGCGAAGCACTGCCCGACAAGCAAGGTAACTATGTTTTCAAGCCTTTCGGCGGCGGAATTCTTGGTGAACAGGAAGGTTGTGAGGCCGCGGCACGCTTCGGCCAGGTCAACGTCTACTACCACGTCTCCTTGATAGCTCATCGAGTGAACGAAGTGCTGCGTTCACTCGGCGAGGGCCCGTTGCCGAAGGTCAGAGCGATCGTTAATGCGCACCAGCCGAAACAAGGGGGAGTTAACGGGGATCTGCTTAGGTTGGTGCCGGTCAAAGGGACCAAATACCGATATCCAGCAAGAATCGAAAATCTCGATGATTTTTCGATCCCCCTCTGTGGGGAATTGCTGTTCGGCCCGGGGCGTGCAGTCACAGCGGAAGGGTGGCTTCCACGAATTTCAGGCGGTGCTTATCTGTGCGACCCCTCGCACAATGCCAGTTTCATATATCAGGCATTCGGGTTTCACGTTGTGCGCCATACCGCTGACATCCAAGCTGACAGGCTGCATGCACCGCGCGCCAGTTTCAGTAGGCCTGGTCCCCTTGAGTACGCCTTGAGCGCATACTTTGCGGCCGCGATGCTGTCGACTCCCTACGTATGGTGTTGGCACCTCCGTCATGATGCCGAGTTCGTACCATCGGATACTCTTGCCAATGATTCGCGTATGGACGACGCCGAGTTGCCACAGCCGGAGGCGCTGGTCGCGCAAGTCATAGCGGCGACAATGTGGGACCTACACAAGGCTTTTCCGGGAGACGAACTTACTTGTATTTCGTTAGTTGTAGCTGCCCTTTTGGCGCTGGGACGACTTTCTGATAGCCCGTATGCTCCTTCCGGAATTCGAACGCGTGCCCTCAGGTCACTTCCGGAGAACTTTGCCTCGTGTTTGCTTCATGCAGACCGAATGAGATTCAGCAGCCGTTACGAAACACTGATCCGAAGCGTTTTTGAGAAACGTGGGATCGGCTTTAGTTCTTCAGCGGTTGAGACATTGTTGGCACCCTCCGTTCAGCCACCCCTCTACCGCCTCAGTGAATCGGAAGAAGTCCGGCGCCATGTTGTAAAAATTCGCGAGAAGTTTTCAGAGGTCATAATTCCGGATGACATCGATCTCATCGACCCGGACCAACTTGAACAGTTCCTCTCTTCGTCCGCCAGCGCTCCGTACCATTTGGCGGCGGTCGGAGATGTGATGACCGGGATGCGGATGCGTCATCGTATCCGCAGGTTTGGCCCAGACTATGCCTTCGCCTGGGTCAGGCCGATCTTTAGACGCTGCGCTTTGATAACGGGAAACCTTGAGGGGCCGTTCTCCACCATCTCTGAGAAAGCAGGTACCACTCGGAACTACTCATACAAAGTGGACCCCAAGTCAGCCTCTGTCTTACGTCGTGCAGGCTTCGCTGCCATGACTGTCGCGAATAACCACATTCAAGACTGCGGTCGGGGTGGCGTGGTTGAGACGCTAGCCACGTTAGAGCGACAGTATATCCAACCGTACGGTGGTGGTAGGAACCAGAGCTCTGCTTACCACCCGGCGATTTTTGATGGCGCAGATATCCGCATCGGACTTCTCGGATATTACTGGAACCGTCGAACAGCGGCTCGTGGCGAACTTCCAGGCTCCGCACAAGATGTGCCCGAATTCGTCGAGCGTGATCTGGCCCAACTTCGTCCACTGGTCGATCGGATCGCCGTGATGGTACATTGGGGTTTGCCATACCAGCGCCAACCTACCGAGCAAGACCGCATGAAAGCACGGCTATTTATCGACCTGGGTGCGGACGCAGTCATCGGCCATCATCCCCACATCCTTCAGCCGATCGAGATTTATAATGGTCGGCCGATATTATACAGTGTCGGCAATTTTGCATTTGGGTCCGGAAACAGCAAAGGGGAGTCCATTCTGCCTTGCTTCCACTTTGGTGCGAAGCAGATCCGTTTAGATATTTATCCAGTTTACGCTCAAAACAGAGATCCGCGCCTCGACTACCAACCAAAGATAATGGGAGGAGCAGCCGGTCGCGCGACAATCGATCGGTTGCTGGCGTTGTCGCCTGGACTCGCCGATGTTGTCGTAGCCGTTCAAGACAGATGCCTTAGATTGGCCATCCCTGCACTGGCGTGAGGCTCCGAAGCTCATGCGTATGCCGTACGCGGATTTGCACTGGGTTCCTCGATCGCAATGGCGGCGCGAGCGATACGTGCCGACAAAACAAGGAGCCGATACCCTGTCACGCAGGACGCTGAGGTGCCGCGGAGGCGTCGCTTGCGAACATTGCGAGGACCAGACGTGGAGGAACGGACTCTTTACTGCTCAGCCGGTTTTGATTTGTTTAGCTGCCGCTAATGGGATATGTCATCCCTGCGGGATCGTCCATGGGAGCGACAGGTGCGATTTCTAATCCGTCTGTTAGGGGCAGTCGTCTTAGGCTGTAGTCTGACGTATTCAGGCCAAGTACTTGCCTGGAAGGTCGGCAAAGGTACGACCTCAGCAACTATTAACGGCATAAAGTTGACGGTATACACCTATCATCCGAAGAACTGTGCCAATCCATCGATCCTGTTCGTGTTCCATGGACTAAGCCGAACCGCCGAATCCTACCGAGACTACGCGCAGCCTCTTGCGGATCGAAATTGCCTGATAGTTATGGCGCCGCTTTTCGACCTGGAAAGGTTCCCAGGCTGGAGCTATCAGCGGGGAGGCATTGTCAACTCGGGCACAATTCAACCTCGGGACAGGTGGACTGTCTGGTACGTGAAGGGCTTGGTAAACTGGGCGAGGGCCCGAGAGGGGCTGCCGACTGCGCAGTATTACCTTTTTGGGCACTCGGCGGGAGGTCAATTCATGTCGCGTGTTGCAGCATTTGCCTTGTCGGATGCCAAGAGAGTGGTCGTAGCCAATCCGTCGACCTACGTATTGCCCTCGCTAGCAGAGGCGGCAGCCTACGGGCTGGGATGTCTCTCCTCGGGTTGCGTCTATACGCCGGATCAAGCCTCTCAGGAGTTGAAGGCCTATCTGGCTTTGCCTCTAACAATCTATCTTGGAGAAGACGACACTGGCGATGTCGATCTAAACGAAAGCGCAGCTGCTATGCGCCAAGGAGAGACGCGTTTGGATCGGGGGCAGTTCACTTTTGAGCTGGCGCAAGCTGTCGCGACCGCTAACGGGTGGCCTTTCAATTGGCGTCTCGTGATTTTGCCGGGTGTCGGACATTCGGCACGCGACTTGTTGCAGTCTGACCAGGCTCAGCAAGTCTTCGGCCTTAAGTAAAGAATTAGCACATCGCTGACTTCAAGGTCTGCCGCGTTTCACTCAGCTCAATGAGCAGCGAGACAGCTTGCATCGCCTTTTTGCCGAGCGTGAATTGCCGCTGCGTTTTGTTGTTCTAATTTAGTAAATTCTAAACCATCTTCGGTCTAAGTTGCTCTTAAGAGAGGGCTTCTGGATGCGGAGACTGAAAGATCTGCCGCCCGAAAAACGGGGGAACTTTGCCGTCGCGATGGCCTTAATGGTGGTGCCACTGGGCTTGGCCCTCGGCCTTAGCATTGACTTTACCAACGCCGCTTCCTGGAGATCCAAGCTGCAGGAGATAGCCGATTCGGCGGCTCTTGTTGCTGTCGAGAGCGATGGAGGAAACGAAGCAGCCGTCCAGGCCGCGAAGAATTGGGCGCTGGCCAATGGCTCCTTCGTGACCGGCGCTGTCGTTGGGGTGAGCATCACCACTCCTTCTGCTGGGACGCGAGAGGCGGCGGTTGAAATCTCAGCTGGAATGCCAACCGCTTTCATGAGTCTTGCTGGAATTCGGAGCATTAACCTTCACGCGGCGGCAACGGCCCGAAAAGCCGCGCCGGATTATTGCTTCTATGTCCTCGATCCTGCCTCAAATGGAGCGCTGACGGTAATGGGTTCCGGGGGGCTTTCGGTGCCAAACTGCGGTATCCAAGTGAATTCCTCCAGTCCAAGGGCACTGAGGCACGTTGGAACCGGAAAGATTGTCGCCAGAAAAATCTCTATAGTGGGCAATTACCAAGGCGGCGGTTACACCATCATCCCGAAAACCAACCAACCCGAACTTGCAGACCCCCTTGTCGATCTACCGCAGCCCGTTCCACCGAACGGCTGCGACTACAGTGATCAGATGCTGACCGATGTTACCATTCCGGCCGGCCGGGTGTTCTGTGGAAACATTGACCTCGATGGAAATGTCGTTCTTTCTCCCGGAGTTCACTATTTTCAGAACGCAACAGTGAGCATCGGCAGCCATGTGAATCTCTCGGGCGACGAAGTCACGATATTCGTTGACTCCGAGTCAAGCATTATTCAGTCAGCAGGCAAAGGTGGCGTAAGGATTTCGGCTCCCACGAGTGGCATTTACGCTGGCATCGCTATCTTCGGGTCACGCACAGTTACGCCCTCTGTGCCCACGGTCTCATTGTCCGGAAACAAAAACTACTTAATTGAAGGGGCTATCTACCTGCCCCATCATCGTTTTCGGATGAGAGGGACAACAGACCTGAAGTCGACTGCCAACTCAGGTTGGATTGTTGCGTGGCAATTTTTCTATAGTGGCAACTCGAGTGTGGCCCTGGACTGGTATGGTGCGACTCCGCCGAAAGGCCTTGGAGACTTAGGAATAGTGCTCCTTCGCTGAAGCAATACTGATGTCAGTGCTCGGCACAGGGCTAATCTTTGTTGTTGCTGCATTGGGCTCGGACCAACCAACCATTCCCGGCGGCTGCCGTTATATGCATGGCCGAAATGACCGAGCGGGCATGACTGTGCGCAGCTCTTCGGTTGGCGGCGTCCAGCCGGCGCTACCCTGGTCACCCGGAGGCAGCACAGATCGAATCAGGCGGCGAAGCACAATTTTCCGCCAAGTGCCTGAGACTGTTTGGTAGTGGAACCAGTCATGGGCGGAGCTGATCTCCGGTCAATTTTTCTGCTTTGGTCCAAAAAAACAGCGAAATTCGACGAATCTCAACGTTTCGGGCACTCCTCAAACACCGATGCTATATCGCGGCGGACTAGCGTCCAAATTGCCGGCGCAAGCGAGTTACAACTTCATGCAGACCCATGGCATTCGAAGCTTTCACAAGAAGGCGGTCCTTCGCGCGCAGGATAGTGGCGAGCTCGGGCAACACATCGTCTGCTGTCGCGAAGTGTGGGCCGAGGAGGTACTCCGGCAGGGCACGACGGAGATATGTCATCTGCGTCCCAACCGTGATCACCATATCCAGATCGGCCGCGAGAACGGGTTCCGCCAGACCGGCGTGAAATTCGGCCGATCGTGGCCCGAGTTCCCGCATGTCGCCAAGAAGGGCAAGCTTTCGGCCCCCACTTGCGCGCTTCCCCTCAGCGAGTGCCGCCAGCACGGCGGCCACCGATGTCGGATTCGCGTTGTAGGCCTCATCGACGACATGGATCTCGCCGGACGCGAGGGCGATGCGTATGACTTCGCCACGTCCGTGGATGGCCTGCACCTCCCCGAGCGCATTGGTCGCAGCTCCCAGATCAAGGCCGAGCGAATCGACAGCCGCCAGCGCGCTGAGGCTGTTGACTGCCATGTGCCGCCCTGGATTACCTAGCTTGTAGGCGAAATCCCGGCCCTTCAGGACCGCACGCACCAGTTGATCTTCGTGCGAATAGTCCACGAGCCGGTAGTCGGCCTTAGCATGTCCACCGAAGGACACGACCTTCGCCCCGAACGACAGCGCGCGGGCTCGGAGATATTCGAAATGCTCGGAATCCCGAGGCATGATCGCAGTGCCGCCCTCAGCGACATCGTACAGGCGGGCTTTCAACTTGGCGATGGCCTCACGCGAGCCGTACTCTTCGAGATGGGCGTCGCCGATCGTCGTGATAAGAGCGACATGCGGCTTGAGCGCAGATACCTCAAGGAGCCGCCGAAAAAAGCCAATCGACACCTCGACAGCGTGGATGCCATCAGGGGGAAGGTTGGCGATCAGGCCGAGCACGCCGGAGACGGTATTGAAGTTTTCGCCCGGAAAAGGTGGATAACCAGCTGCGGTGAGAATGACGTTGATCATCGCCGTGGTGCTCGTCTTGCCGACGCTGCCGCCAACCGCGATCAGGCGTCCGCCGTAAGCAGACCGCGCTCGCTCGGCGAGATACTTCATGGCGACGCGGACCGAAGCCACCCGGAGCAACGGCAAGCCTTCGAAGTTGGGCCGGTACTCTCGGTCCGCGAGGAGCGCGAGCCCCTGTCGCCTGAAGCGCCTGATCTTCCTGGGGTGTACTCCGTAACGGTAGGTGCCAACGCGCGGGATGACGAGCGCGCCGGGGCCGATCAGTGCGTCGCAGAAGGCTATGCAGTCGGTCGTCCAGGCTTCCGGCAACTCGCCTTCCCATATGCCTCCGGTGATCTCCGCAAGCTCAGCCTTCGTCCAAGGGTGCATTTCTCCCCCTGTCCTGCCGATCGACCCGAATCACGTTAACCCGCGCCCCGGCCACCTTGAATAGGTGGCCGTCCGACATCCCTGTCCTGTGGTTCGATCACTTTCAGCCAATTCCGCTCAATGTGCAATGGTTCCGGGTACCACCTGAGACCTTTGCCGGGTTCAAAGCGGCCTTCGCCAAGCCCGCTACTTTAACGACCACATCCGCAATCACTTTTGAGATCGTCTGGTTGGGACCGATCACGATCTTGGATGAGCGAAACCATCTGTTCGAACGCTAGTCACCTATTCATCGAGTTCAACGGCTCATGGTCGGGGAGACAGTGATGCAGCACCTCGCCAAGGTTTCGCTTGTCGAACGTCTGGCCACAAACGGGGCAGAACTCGAAATATCCTGCTTCGTCGTTGGCCGGCGGCCCGTGGCGCTTGCCCTTGATGCCGGTTGCGGGGTTGTTGGTTCGATCTCGTCTCACGTTGGTCGCCACCGCACGTAACTTTCATGGGGACGGGCCGACAGCCGATCGGGGGTTCCAGCGGGCCGCCGGGCCTACCGGCTGCCAGTGGCGTTGCCGGGTAGAGTCAATTGTAGGCCATTTCATGCGTCATTACTAATACAATAAAATGATAGCGTTCCGTTCCTCTAGCCGCCAGACCGGGCGCGTCCATTCCCCCTATGATGCGGACTTTGGTGGACAATCCGCCCTAAGGGGACGGATGGACACACGAGTCGAGTTCGACCTCGTGATCGATGATGCCGATGTTCGCATTCTTACTCGCCGCGGTCTCGATTGAACGACGAAGTAGCGAGACCTTTCGGCGCCGCCAAGGAGACGTCGACGCTGACGGTCGGTAGCGGCTGTCGTCCGTCGTCTCGGTGCGTCGAAAAACGGGCAAGTTGATTGGGAACAACGATTACCTACCTCGATTTAGGCATCGTAGCGCCGCGCTTCGCAGCGGTTTTGGGCCGCTTCGCCCTGGAATATGTGTGCCCAAAGTCTGAAGGTCTGCGAAATTCGCCGTACTTATTTCGCAAAAATCCTGCAAAAAAAGTGCGGCGATTTCGCGCTAAGTGCTTGAAAAACGTGGTGATCCCGACAGGAATCGAACCTGTGACCTACAGATTAGGAACCCGTAATAGGCCCAGCGTTTGTACGGCTTTGAGATGGAATGTTGCGTTTATGTTGCGTTCACAACGAGGGCAGGAAATGATCGCATAACGGCGTCCAGTTCTCCCTCGTCCTCCTTATGCTCAAACAAGTGGCCGTAAGTGTCCATCGTTAAGCCGATAGTTGAATGGCCTAGAAGCTTTTGAACGCGGGCGGGCAGCAACCCCCTGCCGCCGTCTTTTTCGCGGTTCAAACACCACGACGCAAACCAATGACGGAAGACATGAAGGCCGGTGTATTTGGGCGCGGGGATGGGCATCCCGTCCTGGTCCTTCTCGCCAGTGTCAATCGTAACTCCAGCTGCGAGCATTGTCGGAATCAGCCCGCTGCGAATGATGTTGCCATGGGCCTCGATATTGCCAAGCGTATTCGGGAAGACGAGATCCAGCTTCTTCTCGCCTTTGGGGCATTGCAGCTTCCATTCCTTCAACGCATTCACCACGAACGGCGGAAACAGGGGGATGGTGCGCTGGCTCGTTTCCGACTTTGGCATCCCGATGACATGGAAGTTGTCGGCCCGCTGGGTCACGTGCAGCTTGCTCTTTGCCAGATCAACATCGGCCCAGCGTAGGCCCCGCAATTCGGATGAGCGCAGACCTGTGAAGACTGCCGTTATCAGCAGGGGGCGGAAGCGGCCCTTTGCAGCGGCGATCAGTTTGTTGATTTCCTCCAGCGTCGGAATGTCCACACCATACCTAAGCTTCTTCTTGCGTCGCTTCTCACCCTTCGCGGTCGTACGTTTGTTACGCATGCCATGGAGCGGGTTCTGCATCATGTAGCCGCTTTCCTTGGCTTCCGAGAAAATGGAACTGAGGCTGGTGCGTACTCCTTTGACCAACGCGGGCGAGCGTGGTTCGCGGCGTAGATCGTCCTCAGGCAGGCTATCATCGCCCGCCGCCAGCGCGTCTAGGAATTTGCGGATGCGCGGCATGTTCATCCGCGACAGCTTTTCGTTCCCGATGAACGGTCTGATGTGAAGGCGCAAGTGCTGTTCGTATCCGAGATAGGTGCCGTGCTCCAATTCATTCTGCGCTCGCGTCAGCCACAGCTTACCAACGTCGTTGACCGTTTTTGACGTGCTGTCCACAACGTGCAGGCCGTCACGAACCTCCGAGCCGGCCTTCAAAGCGTAGGCATCGGCATCCTTCTTCTTGTCGAATGTCTTGGCGCGGCGCTCGCCGTTCTGATCAACATAGTCGACTAACCACGCTTCCCGATGTGCGCCGTTCTTCGTGGTCCACTTACGCTTACGAACTGACATAGCTGTGTATCTCCTGTCTCAAGAGGCACTATGTTGCATAAAATCTGTTGGTCAGCAACGAAGCCGCTATTGACTCTTTGACCAAGGGGCAGTCTGATGGTCGGCGAGCTCTCCAGCTCGTTCTCCAGTTCTTCGGTTTAGACACACTGGGGCGGAATCGCAGGTGCCAAAAGGCCTGCAGGTCCGCTGCAGTGCGTTGTGCTGCGGTCCTCGTCCCAAGCGCGCCAACAGGAGAACTACAGATGAGCATACTCGACGGAATCACGGCCGCAGAAATTGAGCAGTTGGACACCGCCTTCGCGCCCAACGCTGCGGCACGGGTCAACAGCCGAAACTCTATCGACATTCCGGCCGGCCACGTGTTGCTGCGGCAGCCGAAGTCAAACGAGAAAGACCTCCGCGTCACAATCCCTGTGGAATTCATGCAGGATTGGAAGGCTGAACCATGGAAGGGCGTGGCGATTAAGCAAAAGAAGATCCAGCTGCTTCTCGCCAACGCTACCCCCGGGCTGTTTGCCTTGAAGCCGGTCGCATCCGACTTTGAGGGCAAGGGGGTCTATAGCCTCGATCAGAACAACGATGGGAGCCAGGCTCGTTTCATGACCACGCGGTCGTATGTGATGCGCAAGCTCGACGGACCCTCGGCTGTGGTCCCGTTCAAGCTGGTGGATTTAGTAGGGTTCCTCGACCTCACCACCCTCAGCCCGCTTTAAGTCTGCCTTTGCACTTTGCTGCGCAGCTTTTCCCGTAGCTGCGCAGCATTGCAGCCCCATCCAGCGCGACAAGCGCACGCGTCGCCCAACTACTACGCTGTGCGCTTATCCGCGCTGTATGGGGCATCCCAACTCTCAGATAAAACAGGAGCAATTCTAAACGTGCTCGTTCCCTGAATCGCAGCGAGCAAGTTGGTCGGAATGCTGGGCCAGATCTTGATGGCGCGCCCGTATGTGAGGTCATCATGATGGAACATGGGTCCCATATCTTCGATGTAGCGCGGTTCGAGTAAACCAAACTCGGAAGGTTCAAACGCCTGGCCGATAGCACTCACAACGCAGTCGGCCATCTGTAAGCCGCGAAACTCGTTGTTGGGGCGGAGAAAAATCCCTTTGTTTCGAAGAAAGCTCCACTCCATTCGGTCAGTGGTAACAAACGGACTGGCAATGACCTTCGTGAGATAATCGTTCAGATTCCCGAGCTGGAGACCGCGCCGGGTGGACAGATAGACATGCATTTCGTCGTATGACCCATGGTCTCGGCACCAAATTGTTGCCTTTTCCAGCAAGAAGCGAAGCGCATAGAAATAGAGAAAGTACTTTTTGCGGAAGTTATCTTGGCGAGTAATCGATGGTTTGTGGATCGCAACGGCGATCGCGCGCATGCCGGTGTCACGCATGGCATGAATAAACCCGAGACGGATGTTATGGGAGGCATTTTGGAAATGAAAATGCCAATTGGGTTGCCTGTGCTCGGCTTTGAACGCGTCATAGGCAATCTTGGTCGCCTGGAATACTTCTTGGGAGGGCTGCAAGACGCCGCCGACGATGAGCCACTGAGAACTTGTGGGACTAAATCCTTCCTCGCCAGATTCATCGACATAGAGCACGGCCATTTTACAGGCTCCAGAAGATCAAACTAGACGCGGAGAAAGAGTAGAAACAGGACATGCTAGGCGACTCCTTTGCTGAACAGGAATCACTCTACACCGCCCTGAAATCGAACGGAACATGAACATTTCGTGATGACCGGTCTTCAATGCACCGATCCAAGCGCTACGACTGCAAGGAGATATGAAAGAGCTATCATCATGTAAGCAACTTGGAGGGAGGTCATCTGGGGCGAATCCTTGGTTGAAGATGACCCTCTACATACTCTTCCTTTTGGCGCTCATTGCCAGTTTTCTGCAAGAGTCCCCACCAAAACGACATTGATACCCGCGTTTCACAGCTAACTTGTGTACAGCCAAGGGCTTGACACGTTTTCCATAGACAACTGCCAGTCGCTCTACCAACTAGGAATGTTGTCCTAGTCTGCTTTTCGTCCAACAAGGACGTGCCAGACAGGAGACATCACATGCCCAAGAGCAAAAACGTAACAGCCGACAAGCCGCAGACCAAGAAATCGCGCGTGCAGGAAATGCTAAATGCCGGTGCTGTTAGCGTGGCAGAAATTGCCGACGCACTTTCGATTAGCAAGCAGGCCGCCTATTCGCTGATCGGCGACGTGAAGCGCAGCGGCGTTGAAATTGCCGGTGTCATGAAGGACGGCGCGATGCGCTACAGCGTCGTTGCTGCAAAGCGCGGAAAGGCCAAAGCAACCGCCTTTGGTAAGGGCGCTGTTGTCAGTGCCGCCGCTTCAAACCCGACTGTAGCCGACTGAAGTTGTTGCCAGGGGAGGGGGCGGCGGGCTTGCCGCGATATGCTGCCCCTTCCTCGCTCTGCATGAACTGCTGGACGACGCGATCAACAGGAGCGAGTCCAAGACTTGTCCGGGCGAGCACGGCGTAGGTGCCGTCATCAGATTTCTCCGCCTCAAACTCATTCCTCTTTTTCAGTATCGCCATAGCGCCTTCAACCAGCCCTTCGTGTGCCCCGGCTTTCGCGAGCGACAATTGAAGGGTCGTATTGATGGCGTCGTCACGCATCTGCTGCTTCACGGCGGCGAGCTTTGCTGGTCCCTCCACTTGAAGTTTTTCGAACTGCGCATTGAGCGACGCAATCTCAGCCTCGCCGTCCCGAATGACATCCGCGATAGCGGTGGACAGTTCGTAGCCCCGACCGGGGTCATCTTCCTCGATATAGTCGTATGCGGCACGGTAGGATTCCGGGATCGCCTCCAGCCGATCCGTTGCGATGCGTCGTGGCAGCCGCAACAGATCAGCTTGATTGTGCACTTTGACGAAATAGTTGTTGATGTGGTTTTCACCGGCCATGATCATGCCTCCTGTTGATGTGCCGCCAGCGCGCTTTCGCGCTTCGAGCGAGCAGCGATTGCGCCATTGGCGAATGTGGTGTCGGCCGCCTGCTCAACGAGCTTGACGAACGCCTTGCCGCCGGTGTCCGATGCGGCGCGCATCTTCTTGAGGCGCTCTAGACGAGCCATCTCAGCGGGGAAATATTTCATCTGGAACCGGTGCCTAAGGGCGGCGAGCTCAGTTGATTTCATGCCTGACAGCAGTGCAGGGGCGCGCAGCACGGCGCCGATCAACGTCATGTCATCAGCTTCGAATGCCTCAGCGAAAGCTTCGCCGCGTTCGTCGTGTGTCATGGTCTTGAGGGCATAAAGGATCTGCTTGTCGAACTTCTCGCCCATGTCTGCGTCCGGCGAGGGAGCGAACGTTGCCTTTTGAAGTGAAGCGATTGTGGCATCTGCCTTCTCCTGAGCAGCGAGCAAGCGGGACGCAACACGCTCGCCTGTCTTCTTGGCGGCGGTAGCCACTTGGATCGCCGCGGCAGCGGGCGTCTGCGACGCGTCCCCGTAAACAGTGTTGGCAAGGGCGACCAGCGCGTGGGCCTGCTCCCGTGCTTCCCGCATCGCTCCCGATAGGGCGACATGCTCCAGGTCGGGTTCCGGCTTATCGTTGCCCCTCTGCCTCTCGGCAAAGTGGTCAATTGTCAGTTCACTGATGCTGGGCGAGACGTGCAGTTTCAGTTCTTGTTCGGCGACGGTTGCCATGGTTCTTCTCCTTCAAAGTGGTGATCGATTTTGGACGACGAGCAGGGCAAAGCTGGCGCGGGCAACGCCGGCCTCGATCTGGACAAATCCGCCGCTCGACAACTGGCGTCGGCGTGGTTCCAGCATGATGCGCGCCACGTCGCCATCGCGGCTCATGTACGTGCCCTTGAAGCCGTCAATCGTCACTGCATCGCCGGACTCGAAAACTGGCGTCTCCACCGGGATCAGCATTTCGGCATCCTTCTGGAGTCCAGTGAAAGCGCCCTCGCTGTTTTTGCGGATCAGCTTCGCGTCCTGCCCGCCGCTGGGGTTGCCAACGAACGAAAGCACGCACCACCGCAACCCTGATCCCGATACGACGATATCGCCGACAGCTACGGTCATCAGATTTCCTCCGCGCGCGCTATGCGGCCCTGCGCTTGCGAAAAATCGATGGGCGGCTTGCCGTCCCGGTCACGCTGCATCAGCAGCGCGAATTGCCAACGCCACAAAATGAGGTGGTCTGAGCCGCCGCTGTCGCTATCATATTGCACCGCGACGAACAGGTCGTTGAAGCCCGACGCTTTGACCAACATCTTGCCGTCATGCGTCTCCGCGAAGGGGTGAACTTCTGCCGTGGCGGGCACCGCGAAATAGAGCGTGTCCTGCCGCACGAGGCTCACCGAACCATTCAAGTACGCAGCTGACGAATAGCCGACTTCAAAGTCGTTGCGCTGCCAACCCTTCCGGATGTCGCATTGGGGGCGCAGGGTGAACAACAAGACCGGGCCGGCATCGCTTTCGATAGCGCGAATCAGAAAAAAGTGACGCCCCTTGCCGAGAGCACGTTCGTAGGCGCCTTCCTCGACCGCATAGCCGATAATCCACCTGTGCCCACGCCGTGATTTTATGATGTCGCCGCTACGCATGTTTCATCGCCTCGAATAGTTGGGATAGACGATCTCGTGGAATGGACGGTCACGAGGACCGGGCTCTGTGACAGAAGGGCCGTAGCCCCTGCCTAGGCACTTCTCCATGAGCATCTTCATTTCTCCTGCATCGTTCTCCGACAGGCCGCCAACTCCGACCTCGCCCACCTTGTGGTTCAGGAGCTTGAGGCGTTGCTGTTCGTCCGGGGTGAGCTTGCTGATGTCGTACGTCTGCATTCCGTTGCTCGGAGCTTCAACGCGATCTAGTCCCAGCGTTTCGAAGGTGCGCCGGAGGCTGTTCAGCACACTCAAGTAAGCGAGCAGCTCCGGCAGGCTCGCTGTGCTTGCCTTCGCGAACTGAAGCTCCCATTGCTCAAGGACGATCGTCGCATTGGCGGCGCTCTTGATCAGAATGAACTGGCTTTGCGTGACGTGGCCGGGTCCGCCGAGGTCAGCAACGTGATTCGCAACCAGGTCGTGCAGCCGCTTTGCCCACTTGGTGCGCCCGTCCATGCCGGCCAGCAGCGTCTTGCCGTTCGTGACCCTGCTTCTGCCTTTGTACTTGCGGGGGATCGGATAACGAGCGTCCATTGTGGATCCACTATGTATCTGCTGTGTAGTTTGCGGCTTGATGAAGCAGTGCAAAGTGTAGGGCGCTAGGCCACATGCCCGCAACACGAACATTTTTGCGGTTGTTATTGTTACGTTATTTCAGTGACCCACGGAGTAAAACTCTGTGGGTCAAAAATGAGATCTAGCCCGGCTTGGATCGAGGGACGCGCACAATAAAACGCGGGCCTTGGCTCGGAATTCGTGATCACCCGAGTTTATGCAGGGTGGCGCGGGATGTGCGGCCTTCTCTCCAAGGACTTTCTTCTCAGGCTAAACAGGGGTGACGCCGCTTGCTGTGCCGGGGGTGCCGGGGACTTACTCACCTTCTACACGTAGGGGAATGTATTTTTTTTTTGCAGCGCAGCGCAGTAGCAATCGTTATTGTGTATATCCCCGGCACCCCCGGCACAGCTAAAACGGGATTTTCGGATCAATCATGTCGCCCGGGGGCATCTCACCCGAGTCCCGGTACAGCATGGCCGCCTGATTGGGCGTCAGCTTGCCGCCCTTCGGAACCATCTCCGTTAGAGTGATCCCGGCATAGTGGGGAACGTGTTTGCCCTCCAGCCGTGGTTTGGTAGCCCTGATGCCCAGTTGCAGCGCGTACAAGTCGGTCCCGATAGTCTCATCTGCCATGGCGTAATGGCCGTGGTCCCTCAACCACTCGTTCAGTTCCATATTGAACAGTTTCTTGCTGATGGTGTGGTCGGGGCCAACGGTGCACATCTCTTCGACAAAGCGCTTCACCGGGCCTGTGTTCTCATCCATGAGATCGAGCAACTCTTGACCCGACTCTGGCTGCTCAAAGCGACCGCGCGCCCGCAACCGTTTCAGCCCCTCGATCCAGACGTTGATGATACCTGGTAACTCAGCCAGCAGCTCGGACGTAAGGTTCGGGTTCTCGCGTCCATAGAATGACTCACGGAACTCGATCACAATGAACCGCGTCACGATGACCCCGGATGCGTCTTTGAGCTTCGGGATCGTGTTTGCCATCATGATGATGCGCGTATTGAGGACGCCATTCCAATCCGACTTGTACTTGCGATGGATCGATACCGGGTCCTCGCCGGTGATAGTCAGGATGTTCTCCACCGCCGCGTGTGGATTTGATCGCCCCTGTCCTCGTGCGTCGGATATGACGGCCAGCGACTTGCCGATAAGATTCTGCATTCCGAATGTTTCGCCGAAGTCCGACAGCTTGGGGTTGGCGTATCTGCCTGCGCCGACCGCCGCTCGGGCTATTCGCCCCGTGGTGCCTTTACCTGAGCGCTTCTCCCCGATGAAGGCGAAGGCCTTCTGCTGCGACGTGTCGCCGGTCATGCAGTAGCCAAAGATTTCGGCAATGCACTCGATGGACTTGGGATCGTCGGGAAATCCATCCCGCATGAACTTGTTCCATACGGGTGCTGTCGCTGCCGGATCGTAATTGCACTCAACGCCATGTAGCGCGAAGAGGCGTTGCTGGGGCGGAAGCAGCACGTATGTCCGCAAGTCTAAGGTACCGTTTTTGAAGGGGAGCAGGTCCGCTGGCGCTGGGTCGTTGCTTGTTGCGTCGATCCAGAATGGTGGCTCGGTGGCATTATGCAACTGTCTGACGCCGGCAAGTGCGGCGAGGATGTCGCCAACTGCATTGCGCGTTGACTTGAACGGGACAGGCTTGCCCTTTTCCAGCACCCTAATTTTCTCAAGCCATGGATAGAGCCGGCCCCGAAGCTCCTCGTCATCCATTTGGACCCACCAGCTTCCGGTCCAGCGATAAAAGTCGCCCCGCCAGTGCCAGACATCATCCAGCGTCTTTGCGAACTGGCGTGCGATAAAGATGGGTTCGGAAGTTGGAAAGATCCCGCGTTCTTCCTCGGGGCGCATATCGACCCAAGAGCGCAGTGTGTCAGGGTTGATATTGAGCGACTCAGCCAGTTTCGGGATGCCGGTGCACGCCTTCTGTTTATCGCCTAGACGCTTGGCCGTAGCGCTGACGCGTTTGACGGATTTCTCTATCGCCCCGGCATCGTCACCGCACTTGGTTGCCACCTTGCGGACCAGCTTTTCAACTTCCGCCTCTGTCCAACCGTGCGTTAGCAAAGCGCCAGGCACGCGAAGGCCAAGCACATTGCGCAACCCATCCTGCCAGTGCCGCATTATCAGGGATGCAAGCGCGAGGCATCGCACGCACTGGAGAAGGAACTCACCGTCTATCTCAAACGGCTGGCCCTCCTCGGTCCAGCTAAGCCGTTCCCCTGAAGGGTGGACGGAAGGCGGAAACATTGTCTGCCCGCCTGTGGACCGAAGCTCGACCAGCATCCCGTCCCTCTTGCCGTTATAGGTAAAGGGCACAGTGGCGGGCACGACCGCCCTGTAGAGCCAGTGTGCGTCGGGCGTAGCGGGGCGGCCAAATCGCGCCGCTGTTGGCGGCAGGAACTCCGCCGCGAGCGCAATTGCTTCGGCGCTGTCCAGATCCACGTCAACGAGATTGCCTGATGGCGTCCCAAGCAATACGCCCACGTTTGAACTGTTGCCGGTGAAGGCTTTATCGACATCGACCTTCTCAAGCGTCTTCTTCTGCCAGTTCTTTTCTAGGGGTGCCTTGGTCTGGTGCTGGTAGGCGATTGGTACCCAGCCCGCCTCTTTATATCGCCGCGCTGCTGATCGGGTGCTATCAATATCGATGGTAGCTGTTCGTTGAGCCATGACGCCGCAACTCCTTGTTTTATCAAGCTTTTGCGGGTATGTTGGGAGTTGGTCCAAGCGAATTTTCGCACCACTTGGCTCCATTGCTCATGCTTCTCCTGAACGCCGGTCCTGCTCATACAGGGCCGGCGTTCTTTTTTTGATAGACGATGCCCCTTGCCATGCGCATGGCATCAATCGTCTCAAGCATCGAAAGGCTATAGGCGCTGCGCAGTCGGGGGATGATCGGCCGCTCTATCGTATGCCAATTGTTGGCTAGCCATTTGGCCGCCGACCTTACGACTTCGGACTCGGCAGCCATGTCACGCTGCCTCGGTCATGCCAAACGCCTCGCACAGTTTGCTCCGCGCTATGACCCAGCGCCCGCAGACCTGCTTCGCGCCAGGGATATGGTCATTCTGCAGCATGTGCAGCGTGATGCCAGGTTTCCGGCCAATCGCTCGGGCAATGTTCTCGGCACCCCAGATGAGGCCCAGTTCATTTTCAGTAGAGTTGTCGTCCATCGGACTGCTCCAACTTAATTGGATGCACCGGTGTCGTCTCGATGGAAGAGCGTGGAGACAGAGGACGGCGCGGGTTTGATCACGCGCGGCTCCCTAGGGGAGCGGCCTGAGACATCGAGGCTGATAAGCCATCGAAGCTGGGCCAATATGATTGTGTCCCGGTGTCCGGACCTGTCTAAGATGGGCATGTTTGCACGTCCGCAAGCGTTCCACAATACCCCGCAACGCAGCGCAACATGGATATCGTTATGCTGCATTCATGTTGCGGGCACGCGCTTGCGCTGCCTTGTAACCCCTTGTGATTGCTTGTTCTGTGTTGCGGAGCAACGCAACATGAAAAAGGCTCCGAAACGAACTTGGAGCCTTTTTAAGTGATTGTATTTGCTAGCAATTTTTTGGTGATCCCGCCCCGGCTCGAACGGGGGACCTACAGATTAGGAATCTGCCGCTCTATCCTACTGAGCTACGGGACCATCGCGCCCGACACATAACCGCTTCGGGACGTTTCGCCAAGAGGCAGCTAGGCCGCTCGCTTGGGTTCGACCGCGAACGGGCTCAGGCCCAGCCAGGTCTGCATTTTACGGGCGATATCCTGGTCTCCCGTCAAGATGACTTTCGTCCCTGCCTTCTCGACGGTGATCAGCCCCATCCAGATTTCGGTCATGGTGTGCAGGTCGGTCGAGACGTAGAGATCGACATCGAAGCCCGGGTCGTACCAGCAGAGGTCGACCTCGCCGTGCTTCTCGACGATCAGCCACCATGACCGTTTCGAGGCGGGGAGCTCCTGATATAGAAATTGTATCACCGTGCGGCCGTCGGGCAGCGGCGACGCGTTGAGATTGCGCCGCATGTCCCACATCAGCAGCGACGGATCGAGGTTCTTCAGCGACAGCCGCGACTCGACCCATTTCTGCCCCCAAAAGCCCATCGCCTCGACAACGGAACGCAGATCCCTGCCTGCCTCGGTCATCCGGTATTCGAAGATGCCTTTCTCGCCGCGCACCTCCTTGCGCTCGACGATCCCGGCCAGCTCGAGCTCCTTGAGGCGTTGCGACAGAAGGGTCGGCGACATTTTGGGGACGCCGCGGCGCAGATCGTTGAAACGGGTCGAGCCTGCCACCAATTCGCGAAGCAGAACCATGGTCCAGCGGGTGCACAGCACCTCCGCGGCCATCGATAACGGGCAGAACTGTTTGTATCCGGACTGGGTCACGACGTTGCCTTCCCCTCAAACTCAGCCGGGACCATAGGCCTTTCCCGGCGGCGCGGCGAGTACAGAAACTGTACCGGCCCAGTGTGGTGGATTTGAAGTTCCTGCTTTCTGGGTGGCATCAGCGTTAGGAACTTCAAATCCAAAACCACACTGGAAATCCAAGCATTTGCTGGTGTGGCTTTTGAATCCGAAATTCGCTCGCTGCGTTGCTCCAAAGCGAATGCGAATTTCGGATTCGCCACACCAGTACAGATCGCGGACTGGCTGGCGCCGGCCTTGCCGTGCGAGCCCTTGGCCGCTGCACGGGATACCCCTGTGCACGACCAGGAGACATGACCCATGACCGCTTACGTTATCGCAGACATCAAGGTGAGGGACCCGAAGTGGATGCCGGCCTATGCCGCGTCAGTCCACGACCTCGTTCACAAGCACGGCGGCAGATATCTGTCGCGCAGCGGCAATGTGAAGACGCTCGAAGGCAAGCCGCTCGACACGACGCTGATTGCCTTGATGGCGTTCCCGACCGAGGCCGCGGCGCGCGCCTTCACCGACGATCCTGCCTACGCGCCGTTCGTTTCGGCCCGTCAGGGCGGCAGCGACAGCCGTTTCCAGCTGATCGACAACTCCGATCTGGCCGGAACCATCCCGTATCTGCCGAAGGGATGATCTTCCCCTGCATTCGTCGCATCGGGATAGGGATCTCCCAGCAACAACAGCCACAGCGCCCACCTGCCGGACCTCCTTACTTCCGGCGGCCGGCCGGGCTGTGCTTTTCAAGAAGAATGGAATGACTATGACAATCAACTTTCGCAATAGAGTTCTCGCTGCCGCGGCGCTGCTGTCGGCCTGCACTGCGCTGGCGCAGGCGCATCAGGCAGCGCCCGCGTCCGGTCCCAATCCGCTGGCCGACAAGGTACGCGCGGCCAACAGCCGCTTCGAGAATGTGGCGGCGGCGACCGCTGAGGGCTATGCGCCCATTCCTTGCGCCAGCGGCATCACCGGCGGCGCAATGGGCATCCATTACGTCAATCCGGGCTACCTCAAGGACGACGCGGTCGATGTCGCCAAGCCTGAAGCCGTCATGTACGAGCCGATGGCCGACGGCACGCTAAAACTGATCGCGGTCGAATACATCACCTCGAAAGGCCCGGCCTCGCTCGACGGACATCTGTTCAACTTCAACAGTGCGCCCAATCGCTATGGCCTCGGTCCGTTCTACGAGCTGCATGTCTGGGCCTGGAAGGGCAACCCGACCGGCGCGTTCGCCGATATGAACCCGAACGTGTCGTGTGAACCGACGACTGCTGCCAGCCAGTAAGCAGCCGAGCCAGGCGGCGCCAACGCCGCCTGGCCGCGCTGAATTGCGGGGCAGCCGGCAACGGGCGCAAAGACGGCTCAGATAGCGGAACTTTCGGGATGCCGGCGCGCTTTAGTGTCCCGAAGGAGAGACCGCATGAGCGCGACCAAAGAGTTCTTTGAAACCTGGCTGCAGGAGAATGTCGGCAATCTGCCGGCCGAGAGCGAGGTGAGCGTCGCCGTCCTGGCGCAGCAATTCGAACAGGATGCCGACGCTGCCGGCTATGGCCACGAGGTTCGCGAAGACGAGCTCGGCAATATCCAGGAGGCGATCGAGGCAGCCCTGACGAAGGCGAGGACAGGCGAAGAGCCGCAGGCTGCCGACGACAATGAGCTGGCGCCGGTCATGGAGGCGCTGGAGGTCGAGGATCCGAAGAGCGGACCGTAGCGGTTGCGGCTCTTCCCTTCCACGCTACATGACCGGGCATAATGGATGCCAAACACCTCACACTCGGCGTCGTGATCGGCGTGGCTATCGGCGTCGTGTTGGACAACATTGTTGCGGGCATCGGTATAGGTATTGCTCTGGGCATTGCCTTCGGCCTTGCCCGGAAGTCGTCCGGCCGGAAGTGACCAGCAGAGCATGTCCTGCCCGGTTTTGCCGCCCAGAGGTGCGGCGGTTGCCGCACCGCCGATGCCGAACGGCTACGCCGCCAGCGCCGTTTCCGCCAGCTTCACCCAATAGCTCATGCCGTGCGGGATGACCTCGTCGTTGAAGTCGTAGGCTGGGTTGTGCAGGCCGGCGGTATCGCCATTGCCGATGAAGATGAAGGCGCCCGGCCGCGCTTCAAGCATGTAGGAGAAATCCTCGCCGCCCATCACCGGCTGGATCGCGCGGTGCACATGGCTGTCGCCGGCGACGTCGGCCGCGATGTCGCTGGCAAAGACCGTCTCTTCCGGATGGTTGAAGGTGACGGGGTAATTGGCATTGTAATCAACCTCGATTGTCGCGCCGAAGGCAGCGCCCAGGCCTTGGCAAAGCGCGCGGATGCGCTCTTCGGCCTTCTTGGCGACCTCCTTCTTCAGCGTGCGTACGGTGCCGGCGATCTCGGCCGTCTCGGGAATGACGTTATAGGCGTCGCCGGCGTGGAATTTCGTCACCGAGACGACCACCGCCTCGACCGGATCGGTGCTGCGCGAGGCGATCGTCTGCAATGCGCCGACAAGCTGGCTGGTGATGACGATCGGGTCGATGGTGCCGTGCGGCATCGCCGCGTGGCCGCCCCGGCCCTTGACGGTGACGGTGAATTCGGCGGTCGCCGCCATGATTGGACCCGGCCTGATGGCGAACTGACCGACCGGCAGGCCCGGCATGTTGTGCATGCCGAACACCTTGGAGATACCGAAGCGCTCCATCATACCGTCCTTGACCATCTCGTTGCCGCCGCCGCCGCCCTCTTCGGCCGGCTGGAAGATGACCGCGACGGAGCCGGCGAAATTGCGCGTTTCGGCGAGGTATTTGGCGGCACCCAACAGCATCGCGGTGTGGCCGTCATGACCGCAGGCGTGCATCTTGCCGGGGACGGTCGAAGCATAGGATTTGCCGGTGATCTCGTTGAGCGGCAGGGCATCCATGTCGGCGCGCAGGCCGATGGTCGAGCCTTCGCCGTGGCGGCCGCGGATGATGCCGACGACGCCGGTCTTGCCCAAACCCGTCACGATATCGTCGCAGCCGAAAGCCTTCAGCTTCTCGGTGACGAAAGCGGCGGTCTTGAAGACGTCGAAATTCAGCTCCGGCGTCTGGTGCAAATGGCGGCGCCAGCCGGCCACCTCGTCCTGCATTTCGGCGGCTCGGTTCAGGATCGGCATGATGGTTCCATTTCGCTGTTGGAGCAGGCGGTCTTGGCCTGCTGCTTTGCAATTGTGCCTGCTGCCTTGCAACCATGCACGCTGCTTTGCATTGTGCTGCTGCTTCCACATTGTGATCGGCAGCACTTTGCCATGTTGACGTCACATAGAGTAAATAGCACCGCGACTGTGGTCCGGGAACAGAGGGCCGGACCATTATCCTGGCGATCGTGTAACGAAATCTTACGGAGCCAGGTGGGACTGCGGCAAGAGGCTATTTCGGTTTTCATGATGCGCTACAGGCATTTCCTCAAACTGTTGGTGGCGGGCACGGTGGTGCTTGCGGCGCTGGCCGGGCCTGCCTTGGCCAATCCGACAATCCTGTTCGACCTGAACAGCGGCAAGATCCTGCAGCACCAGGAGGCGTTCAGGCGCTGGTACCCGGCTTCGCTGACCAAGCTGATGACCGCCTATGTGGCGTTTCGGGCGATTGCCGCGGGCGAGGTCCAGCTCGATTCGCCGATCAAGGTAACGAAACATTCTGCCGGCGAGCCGCCGAGCAAAATGGGCTTCAACCCGGGCTCGGTGATGCGGTTGGACAATGCGCTGAAGATGATGCTGGTCAAATCGGCCAACGATATCGCCATGGCGGTCGGCGAGAATATCGGCGGTTCGCAAGCGGCTTTCGCCGAACGCATGAACGCCGAAGCGCAGAGGCTCGGCATGAGCGGGTCCCATTTCGTCAATCCGAACGGGCTCTATTCGCCGGACCAGTATACGACAGCGCGCGATCTCGCTTTGCTGGTGATGGCGATTCGCAAGGAATTTCCGCAATATGCCCCCTGGTTCTCGATCGAAGGCCTTGCCGTCGGCAAGAAGGCGATCTCCAACTACAACCTGCTGATCGGCCGCTATCCGGGTGCCGACGGCATGAAGACGGGTTTCGTCTGCTCGTCCGGCTTCAACATGATCGGCTCGGCGACCCGCAACGGCCGCACCCTGGTCGCCGTAGTGCTCGGCGAGCAATCGGCCATTACCCGCGCCGAGGCGGCGGCAAAATTGCTCGACCAGGGCTTTGCAACGCCGGCGCCGAGCTGGCTGACGGTAGCGGCGCTGCCCGCCTATGGCGACACCATGTCGGCCAACGACATGAATGACGAAATCTGCAAGAAGAAGCCGGTCGAGGAGCAGTCGGAAGCCGCACCCGCCGTCGGCGACAAGGGCAAGGACGTGCCGAAATCGCCCTATCAGGAAAAGCTCGACCATGTACCGACGCTGATCGCCGTCGGCCTCGGCGGCGCCACGGGACCGAAGCCGAAGGCGATGCTCGACGCCTCCGGGCAGGAATATGCCGACGTGCCGCTGCCGACATGGCGGCCGGACCGGGCGCCGCCGGCCGGCGCCGAGCCAGTTGTGGCCGGATCCGCCACCGCCGCGCAGGTCCAGCAGCCGGCCAAGGCGCTGAACTAGCCGCATGGCCGGTTTCCCGATCCCCGTTTCGGTGCTCACCGGCTTTCTCGGTGCCGGCAAGACGACGCTGCTCAATCGGCTGCTCCGGGATCCGGCGCTCGCCGACACCGCCGTCATCATCAACGAGTTCGGCGAGATGGCGATCGACCATCTCCTGGTCGAGCAGGCCTCCGACGGCATCATCCAGCTCTCCGACGGCTGTCTCTGCTGCACGGTGCGCGGCGAGCTGGTCGACACGCTGGCTGACCTCGTCGACCGCCTGCAGACCGGCCGCATCGACCGGCTTGCCCGCGTCATCGTCGAAACCACCGGGCTCGCCGATCCCGCCCCCGTACTGCAGTCGATCATGGCACACCCGGCCCTGGTCCAGGCCTTCCGGCTCGACGGCGTCATCACCCTGGTCGATGCCGTCAACGGCAATGCGACGCTCGATGCGCATGTCGAGGCGGTGAAGCAGGTGGCCGTCGCCGATCGCATCGTGCTCAGCAAGGCCGACCTGAACACGGATGCAGGCGATGTCGAGGCGTTGCGGGCGCGGCTCAGGCAGCTCAACCCGGGCGCCGTGGTGCTCGACGCGGGCGAGGCAAGCACCGCGACCCTGTTCGATAGCGGCCTCTACAATCCGGCCACCAAATCCGTCGATGTGCAGCGTTGGCTCGGCGAAGAAGCCGGCCACGACCATGACCACGGCGGGCATGACCACGGCGGGCATGATCACGACGGGCATGACCATGCCGACCATGATCACCATGACCACAGGCACGATTCCCGCGTGCGTTCGTATTCGCTGGTTCATGACGGGCCGGTGCCGTTTTCGGCAATCGAGATGTTCCTCGATCTGTTGCGCTCGGCGCATGGCGAGCGCCTTTTGCGGATGAAAGGCGTCATCGAGCTTGCAGAAGACCCGTCGCGGCCGCTGGTTATCCATGGCGTGCAGAAGATCCTGCATCCGCCGGTGCAACTGCCGGCCTGGCCGGACAGCCAGCGCGGCACCAGACTGGTGCTGATCACGCTCGACATGCCCGAAGACTATGTCCGGCGGCTGTTCGCCGCCTTCACCAACCGGCCGTCGATCGACACGCCGGATCGCGCAGCACTGGAAAGCAACCCGCTGGCTATTGCCGGATCGTGATCTCCCCCCTTGAGGGGGAGATGTCGCCGAAGGCGACAGAGGGGGTCGCCTCGGCTGGCGCGACCCCCTGTGGGACGAAAGAAAAGGTTGGCGCTTCACGCGCGGCAACCCCCTCTGGCCTGCCGGCCATCTCCCCCTCAAGGGGGGAGATTATCCCGCTCAGCCGCTTTCGCCCGAACGAGCTAAGTCGAGACGCAGCCGATCCCGCGCTCGACCAGGAAGCGGTGGCCGCCTGACGCCGCCGCCGTTTCGATCAGCCGATGGCCGCTCTCGGCGCAGAAGGCGGGAATGTCGATGACGGCGAGCGGGTCGGTGGTTTCGAGCCACAGCCGGCTGCCCGGCTGCATTGCGGCCAGGCGCTTTTTTGCCTTGAGCACCGGCAACGGGCAGTTCAAGCCTTTGAGGTCGTAGACGGCGGCGGGGCTAGTTGAGGGCCTGTGTTCTTGGCCCCCATCTTCTTGCTCAAGCATGAAGTTCAGCCGCCAAACATGCCGAGCAGCTTTTTCTTCAACCTTGTCGCCGTGCTTTCGGCGTCCGCAGCCTGCGTTTCGACTGCCGGGGCGGCTTCCGATGGCGCTACGGTGGCGGTGGCGACAGGCATCTCGGCGGCGGTCTTGGCAGCTTCCTTTTCGGCGAGCGCCTGGGCTTTGGCAGCTTCCTTCTCGGCCAAGGCCTGTGCCTTGGCTGCCTCTTTCGCGGCCTTGGCCGCTTCTATGGCGGCAAGCCTTTGTTCCTCGGCCTTCTGCTTGGCGGCCTTTTCGGCATCGAGCGCCGCCATCTTGCGGCCCGCCGGCGAATCGATGCGGCCCATGCGCGCCGTTTCGGCCACGGTGCCGTCCGGGTTGAGCGAGGGCGGCTCGATCGGAACGCGTTCGCCGCGCGCACGCCGTTTCGACCAGTCGGAAACGATGCTGGCTTCCTTGATCCCGGCGATGGTCGGCTTGGGTGCCGGCACGCTGGCCTTCATGGCGCCGTTGAAGGCCGCCTCATAGGTGCTTTGATAGGCGTTGATGGCGCTCTTCAGCGAATCGGGCTGGGTGGTCGCAGGGCAAGCGCCGGTCGGATTAAAGGTCGAGCCGTCGGCCGCAACCTGGTTGAAGACGTAGCGCTTCTCGCAGACGTCGACTTTCGGCGGCACCTTGGTGACTTCGAAATTGTCGTAGCCGACCTTCAGCATCTTCCAGAATTCGTAGTTCGGGTCGTTGCGGTAACGCGCCATGTTGGCGGCGGTCATGCGGAACGGAAAAGCCTGGATCTGGAATTCGGTCTGGCCGCCCTGGAAGGCGTCGCGGCCGAAGGCGTAGATCTGCTCGATCTGCGCGTCGGTCATCGAATAGCAGCCCGACGACGAGCAGGCGCCATGGACCATCAGGTTGGAACCCGTGCGGCCATTGGCGCGGTCATAGGCGTTCGGGTAGCCGATATTGAAGGACAGGTGGTAATTCGACCGCGGGTTCATCTGTGCCGGGCGGACCGTGTAAAAGCCTTCCGGCGCCTGGCGGTCGCCTTCGGTGAACTTCGGCCCGAGCTTGCCCGACCATTTGCAGATGTCGTAGCTGGCGACCAGGTCGTAGCGGCCGTTGGTCTTGGCCTTCCAGATTTCGAGCTTGCCTTCTTCCTTGAAGATGCGGGCCATCACCGAGGAGGTGCGGACCATGCCCTTGGCCTTCATCTCGGCCAGGATCTTGTCCGGCAGCGGCTTGTTGGCTTGCGGCGCAAAATCCTTCATCGAAGCATCATTGCAACCGGCGACGCCGATCGCAGCGATCAGAACTCCGGTGCGGGCAAGCTTGGCAAACATGGATATGGCTATCGTCTTCATCTCTGCACCGCGGATGCCGCGGCTGCTAAACTGACCACTGACGGACCCTAAGCCCGTTAACCTTGAAAATTCCTTACCGCAATCATGCTGGCGCGTCCCCTTACGGCAACCCCACTGAGCCGAATGCGGCGGCATTTTTGTGGCGAAACTGGTTCACGCCGCCACATTTCGGGCCGCGTGCCTGCCGGATGTTATAGATTGCGGCCCATCGCCAGGTATTTCTCGCGGCGATGCTCGCGGAAATCGGTGTTGGCGCCGGAGAATTCCTTCATCGTCCTGGCGATGTGGTCGCCGGTTGCGGCGATCACCGTTTCGGGGGCGCGATGGGCACCGCCGAGCGGCTCGGCAATGATGGCGTCGATGATCTTCAGCTCCAGCAGGTCCTGCGCCGTGATCTTCATGTTGGTCGCCGCGTCCTTGGACCGCGTGGTGTCGCGCCACAGGATCGAGGCGGCGCCCTCCGGCGAGATCACCGAATAGATGGCGTGTTCGAGCATGTAGACGCGGTTGGCGGTGGCGATCGCTATGGCGCCGCCGGAGCCGCCTTCGCCGATCACCACCGAGATCGACGGCACCTTCAGGCCAAGGCAGGCCGAGGTCGAGCGGGCGATGGCTTCCGCCTGGCCGCGCTCTTCGGCGTTGACGCCGGGATAGGCGCCGGCAGTGTCGACCAGCGTCAGCAGCGGGATTTGGAAGCGGTCGGCGAGTTCCATCAGCCGCACCGCCTTGCGGTAGCCCTCCGGCCGGACCGAGCCGAAATTATGCTTCAGCCGGCTTGCCGTGTCGGAACCTTTTTCCTGGCCGAGGATCGCCACCGGCTCGCCACGGAAGCGGGCGAAGCCGCCGACGATCGCCTGGTCCTCGCCGAAATTGCGGTCGCCGGCGAGCGGCGTGAAATCGGTAAGCAGGCCCTTGATGTAGTCGATGCAATGCGGCCTGTCCGGATGGCGCGCCACCTGCACCTTCTGCCACGGCGTCAGCGCCTTGTAGGCGTCGCGCAGCGCATCGCGCGAGCGCTTCTCGAGACGGGCGATCTCATCGCCGACATCGACCGCCTCGCCGTTCTCGGCAAGCTTCTTCAGCTCAAGGATCTTGCCTTCGAGATCCTGCACAGGCTTTTCGAAATCGAGGTAATTGTACATTCTTGGGCGGACCGGCAAGTCGGAAGGCAATGACTGACGCAAGCCTGAAAATGCAGGCTGGGCGCGGTGGAACGTCGTTCTCACATAGCGGCATGACGCCTAGTCGGCAAGCGGATGATGATCGTTGACCAGACGCACCAGCCGCTCCTCCAGCACATGCGTGTAGATCTGCGTCGTTGAAATATCGGCATGGCCAAGCAACTGCTGCACGGCCCTGAGATCAGCGCCGTTCTGCAGCAGATGGCTGGCGAAAGCATGGCGCAGCACATGCGGCGATATCTTCGCCGTGGCAATGCCGGCCCGAGCGCCAAGCCCTTTCAGCTCGCGGGCAAAGACCTGTCTCGAGAGATAGCCGCTGTCGGAGGCAGCCGGAAACAGGAACGGGCTGTCGGCAAGAGCCGGCACCGCCCCCCGTGCGGCAAGCCATGTCCGCATCGCGGTGCGCGCCTTGGCCGACAGCGGCACCATGCGCTCCTTGTTGCCCTTGCCTCGCACCATGAAGAAGCGGTCGTCGCGCTGTGCCACCGTCACGGGAAGGCCGACCAGCTCCGAAACGCGCAAGCCGGTGGCGTAGAGCACCTCGACCAGCGCGTGCAGGCGCAGCGCCGCCAGCCTGTCGCCGTCATGCATGGAGGGGTCCACCGCCTCCTGCGCCGCGCGGTCGAGCAGCCGGCCGGTATCGGCCTCGCTCATCGTCTTAGGCAGCGGCCGGCCTTTCCTCGGACTGTCCAGCGTGCCGGTCGGATCGTCACCCCGCAGGCCTTCGGCGTAGAGGAACTTGAAGAACTGCCGGATCGCCGACAATTTGCGCGCCTGCGAGGTGGCGGCAAAGCCGCGCGCGGCGATGTCGTCGAGATAGGCACGGATGTCGGCGCTGGTGGCAGCGGCAAGCCCACCGCCGATCCCGACGGAAGCGTCTTCGAGGTCGCGGCGATAGGAGGAAAGCGTGTTTTCGGCGGCGCCGCGCTCGGCGCTCATCATCTCCAGGAAGGCTTCGATGCGGGCGGCGCTGTTCATTTTTTGGGATTGAGCTTTTCCGGAGGGATACGCACGCTCATTTCCGCCTTCCTCGGCTCGACGAACATGACCAGGGCGAACATCGCGCCATAGACAATGCCGGCCAGAATCGCGAGCGTCACGACAAAGCGAAACAGTGTTGGCATTAATTTTCGCCCGTCGTCTTATTCTGCATTTCCAACCCTGTGCCCTTATGAGACGCCAATCCGGCCAATTCAAGGGTGAAGCCCATAGTCCCGGTTGCGCCGCGCTTGACGCAAACAGGCTTTTGATGTCGATACGCCGCCAAAGAGGCCTAGAAGCATGAACGCGCTACCAGCAAATCCTCCGGGCGAGAGCCATGCCGCGCTGCTCGGCCGGCTGGGCGGCCGTTCCATCGTCTTTGTCGGGCTGATGGGCGCCGGCAAGACGGCGATCGGCCGCAAGGTGGCGGCGATGCTGGCACTGCCCTTCATCGACAGCGACCAGGAGATCGAAACTGTTTCGCGCATGAGCGTCCCGGACCTGTTCGAGCGCTATGGCGAGGCGGAGTTCCGAGCACTGGAGCAGCGCGTCATCCTGCGTGTGCTGGAGCACGGGCCGCAGGTGCTGTCGACCGGCGGCGGCGCCTTCATGAACGCGCAGACGCGCGAGGCGATCGCCAGCCATGGCGTTTCGGTTTGGCTGAAAGCCGAGATCGACCTGTTGATGGAGCGCGTTTCCAAGAAACAGAACCGGCCGCTGCTGAAAAGCGCCGATCCGCGCGCCGTGCTGGAACGGTTGATGGCGGAACGCTACCCGGTTTACGCCGCGGCCGATGTCATCGTGCCGACCCGCGACGACCGCAAGGAGATCATTGCCGCCGAAGTGGTGGACGCGCTGCGCGGCCATTTCGGCGTTGCCGATATTGACGAGGTGCGGTCGTGAGCGCTGATGCAACGGTCTCTGTCGAAGTCGGGCTTGGCGAGCGTGCCTACGATATTTTGATCGGTCCCGGCCTGCTGTCACGCGCCGGCGCCGAGATTTCGCGCCGTCTGCCGGGGACGCGGGCGGCGGTCGTCACCGACGAAAACGTCGCGGCCGCGCATCTCGCGACGCTTGCGGCCGGCCTGGCAAGCGGTGGCATCCAACATGCCGTCATCACGTTGCCGCCAGGCGAAAAGACCAAGAGCTTTGCGCATCTCGAAGAGGTGGTCGACGGCGTGCTGGCCGCCAAGCTGGAGCGCGGCGACGTCGTCATCGCGCTCGGCGGCGGCGTCGTCGGCGACCTCGCCGGCTTTGCCGCCGGCATCGCGCGGCGCGGCATGAACTTCGTGCAGGTTCCGACCTCGCTGCTGGCGCAAGTCGATTCCTCCGTCGGCGGCAAGACCGGCATCAACAGCAAGCGCGGCAAGAACCTGGTCGGGGTATTCCACCAGCCCAGGCTGGTGCTGGCCGACACCGAAGTGCTCGACACGCTGCCGATCCGCGAGTTTCGCGCCGGCTATGCCGAACTGGCCAAATACGGGCTGATCGACCGGCCCGAGTTTTTCGCCTGGCTGGAAGAAAACTGGCGTCAAGTGTTTGCCGGCGGGCCGGAGCGGGCTGCGGCCATCGCCGAGGCCTGTCGTGCCAAGGCCGACGTCGTTGCCCGCGACGAGTTCGAGACCGGCGACCGCGCGTTGCTCAATCTCGGCCACACCTTCGGTCATGCGCTGGAGGCGGCGACCGGCTATGACGGCGCAAGGCTCGTGCATGGCGAGGGCGTCGCCATCGGCATGGCGCTGGCGCACCGCTTTTCGTCAAGGCTCAATTTGGCGAGCCCCGACGACGCGGCGCGTGTCGAGGCGCATCTTCGCGCCGTCGGTCTGCCCTGGCGCATGGCCGACATTCCCGGCGAACTGCCCGATGCCGAGACGCTGTTCTCCTTCATCACCCAGGACAAGAAGGTGTCGCGCGGCGCGCTGACCTTCATCCTGACGCGCGGCATCGGCCAGGCCTTTATCGCCCGGGATGTGCCGGCCTCGGAAGTGCTGGCGTTCCTCCGGGAGAACCATCCGGGTCGGCAGGAAAGCCGCCCGGGATGAGCCAGGCCGGCTGGATCGCGGCTGCCGTGCTCGCCGGCCTCGGCCTGCTGGGCTTCGTCTTGCGCCGGCGCCTGCTCGCCGCCTTCGGCTACGAGCTGCAACGCATCGAGCCGCAGCGCTCTGCGCGCGAGGAACTGCGCGGCGCCGTCGACGATTTCCGCCGCGACGGCCAGGTGGTGCGCGAGGACCGCGCCCGCATCGGCGGCCTGTTCGACCTCGAGGAGCTCGAAGTGTCGGACGTCATGGTCCACCGCACGAATATGCGCTCCGTCAACGCCGACGACCCGCCCGAAGCGGTGGTTCGCGAGATCCTGCAGAGCCCGCACACCCGCATGCCGTTGTGGAAGGGTTCGCTCGACAACATTGTCGGCGTGCTGCACGCGAAGGATCTGCTGCGCGCGCTGAACGAGGTCGGCAACGATTTTTCCAGGATCGACGTGATGAAGATCGCGTCGAAACCGTGGTTCGTGCCCGACACCACGACGCTTCAGGAGCAGCTCAATGCCTTCCTGCGCCGCAAGGCGCATTTCGCCATCGTCGTCGACGAATATGGCGAGGTCGAAGGGCTGGTGACGCTGGAAGACATCATCGAGGAGATCGTCGGCGAGATCGCCGACGAGCACGACATCGACATCCAGGGCGTCAAGCAGGAGGCCGACGGCTCCGTCGTCGTCGACGGCACGGTGCCGATCCGTGACCTTAACCGGGCGCTCGACTGGAACCTGCCGGACGAGGAAGCCACCACCATCGCCGGCCTTGTCATCCACGAGGCGCAGTCGATCCCGGACGAAAAGCAGGCCTTTACGTTTCACGGCAAGCGCTTCGTCGTCATGAAGCGCGACAAGAACCGTATCGCGCGGCTGAGGATCAAGCCGGCGATGCTTGGAGAATGACAGTGCGCACCTTGTGGCAGCCGTGGGCAGTCAGGAGTTGATGACGATCGATCGGCGAAGCCTGCTTCTGGCGTCGATGGCGGCGCTGCTGCCGGGACAGGCGGCGGCATTGCGGCTGCGTTCGCCGTCGCCCGAAACCTTCGACTATGGGCCGGCCAAGCTCGACATCTATTCCCGCGATGGCGCAAGCGGCCTGCCGGTCGTCTTCTTCGTCCATGGCGGCGCCTGGCGGGTCGGCAACCGCAACAATGTCAATTCCAAGCCTGGTTTCCTGCTCGACAATGGCTTCGGCTTCGTCTCGATCGACTACCGGATGCTGCCTGAAGCCGACGTCGCCACCCAGGCGGCAGATGTCGAACTGGCCTATCGTTACGTCCGCGCCAACATCGCCAGGCATGGCGGCGATCCGGACCGGATCGTCGCCATGGGCCATTCGGCCGGCTGCCATCTCGTCGCATTGACCGGGCTGCGCGGCGGCCTGCCCGGCGTCGCGGCGCTGGTTCTCGACGACACCAGGGCCTACGATCTGGAGGCGCTGGCCAGAAGCGGCGGCATGGCAGGGGTCTATGCCCGCGCCTTTCCCGATCCGACGCAGTGGCGCGCGCTGTCGCCTGTCACCTATGTGGAAGGCCGCAAGCACCCGCCGACCTTCATCGCCCATTCGCGCGCGAAAGCCCGCGCGGCGGACGCGCAGGCCTTCGCCGAGCGTCTGCGCGCCACCGGAACCAAGGTCACGCTGTTCGACGGCAGCGACTATTCGCACATGTCGATCAATCGCGACTTCGGCACCGAAGGCGATGCATTGACCGCAGCGGTGATGGCCTTCCTGAGGGCGAGCCTCGGCTGAAATTTACCAGCGGGTCTTTTCACCGGGCGCCACCGGCTCGATTGCCAGGGCGTGGACGCCGGATTTCAACTCCTCGGCCAGCAGATCGTTGACTGCGCGGTGACGTTCGACGCGGCTCATGCCGGCAAAGGCGGGGGCGACGATGCGGACGCGGAAATGCGTCTCGCCAGTGCCGTCGAAGGTGGCGTGATGGCCGGAATCCACATGATGATGCCCGGCATGGAGATGGCTTTCGTTGATGACGTCCAGCCGTTCCGGCGAAAACGCCTTTTTCAGCTTACCTTCCATCGTTGCCTGTATGGACATCGCCGCTTCCCTTCACCACATCTATGTCATCGCACAAAATTCGCAATTCGCCGGTTTTATGCCGCGATTCAGCGGTTAGGGCGATCATCGCGAAAATGTCAATTCTTGTTTCGCATCAGCGAACAGCCCATAAATGGGTGAGATGAAGCCGTACCCAAAATATTTCGAGAAGATTCGCATCCGCCCGGAGAAGGACGCGGAGCTGAAGTCGCGTTCGCCGATCTGCCAGTGGGATGGCTGCAAGGAGGCCGGTACCCACCGTGCCCCGGTCGGACGGATGAAGGAAGGCGAGTATTTCCAGTTCTGCTTCGACCATGTGCGCGAGTACAACAAAGGCTTCAATTATTTCTCGGGCGTTCCCGACACCGAGATCGCCCGCTTCCAGAAGGAAGCCATGACCGGCCATCGGCCGACCTGGAAAATGGGCGTCAACGGCGCCTCGACCCGCTCCTCGCCGGACTTTGCCCAGGCGCGCTCCGGTCGCGCCGGCTACTACAATCGCATGCGCGATCCGTTCGACCTGTTCAAAGGCCCGAAAGACCCGCGCGAAGCACGCGAGCGCAAGGCCAAGCCGCTTGAGGCCAAGGCACTGGAAACGCTTGGCCTTGATACAAAGGCAACTGGCAAGGATATCAAGGCGCGCTATAAGGAACTTGTGAAACGCCACCACCCGGATGCGAATGGCGGCGACAGAGGTTCGGAAGACCGGTTCCGCGATGTGCTCCAGGCGTATCGCGTGCTCAAGCAGGCAGGTTTGTGCTGAGCGACCATACGGTTCGTGTCGCTTTCCAACTTTCATAAGGTTGGAAAAGGCTCTAAGACCGCCCCCGAACAAAATCGATTGCCGGCGAAACGCGGCGTTTCGCTTGTGGAGACGTTGATAGAGATGAACAAGGTCGATCGCGACATCGCCAACCTGCCCGACACCACGGTGTCGGTGAAGGAGACATTCGGCTTCGACTCCAAGATGGTGGTGCCGGCCTATGCGGTGACGAGCGAGCATGTCCCCGACATCGATCCGGACTACCTGTTCGACAAGAACACGACCATGGCGATCCTCGCCGGCTTTGCCTACAATCGCCGGGTCATGGTGTCCGGTTACCACGGCACCGGCAAGTCGACGCATATCGAACAGGTCGCCGCCCGCCTCAACTGGCCCTGCGTGCGTGTCAATCTCGATAGCCATGTCAGCCGTATCGACCTCGTCGGCAAGGACGCCATCGTGGTCAAGGACGGGCTGCAGATCACCGAATTCCGCGACGGCATCCTGCCCTGGGCCTACCAGCACAATGTCGCACTGTGCTTCGACGAGTACGATGCCGGCCGTCCGGACGTGATGTTCGTCATCCAGCGCGTGCTGGAATCGTCGGGCCGGCTGACGCTGCTCGACCAGAGCCGGGTCATCCGCCCGCACCCGGCCTTCCGGCTGTTTTCGACCGCCAACACGGTTGGGCTGGGCGACACCACCGGCCTCTACCACGGCACCCAGCAGATCAACCAGGCGCAGATGGACCGCTGGTCGATCGTCACCACGCTGAACTACCTGCCGCACGACAATGAAGTGAACATCGTGCTGGCCAAGGCCAAGCACTACCGCGATGGCAAGGGCAAGGAGATCGTCAACAAGATGGTGCGCGTCGCCGACATGACGCGCTCGGCCTTCATCAACGGCGATTTGTCGACGGTTATGAGCCCGCGCACGGTTATCACCTGGGCCGAGAATGCCGAAATCTTCGGCAATATCGGCATGGCGTTCCGGCTAACCTTCCTCAACAAATGCGACGAGCTGGAACGCTCGCTGGTGGCTGAGTTCTATCAGCGCGCCTTCGGCGAAGATCTGCCGGAATCGGCGGCCAATGTGGTGCTGGGCTAAGTAGAGTCTCGATGGCGGGTCCGGGCGACAACACGCGAAACAAATCCAAGACCGGCGCTGAGAACGACAGCTTCAAGCGCGCCGTCACCGTCTGCATGCGCGCCATTGCCGGCGACAAGGATCTCGAGGTCGGCTTCGCCAAGGATCGGCCGGCGCTGGCCGGCAGCCGCGCCCGGCTGCCGGAATTGCCGAAGAAGGCGTCGAAGGCGGACATCGCCATCACCCGCGGGCTCGGCGATTCCATGGCGCTGAAGCGCGCTTGCCACGATGCGCGCATCCACACCAGGCTGGCGCCGGAAGGCAAACAGGCCCGCGCCATCTATGACGCAGTCGAGCAGGCCCGGGTCGAGGCGATCGGCAGCCGCGCCATGCAGGGCGTCGCCGACAATATCGGCTCGATGCTGGAGGACAAATACGCCAGGGCCAACCTCATCGACGTCAAGGACAAGGCCGACGCGCCGATCGAGGAGGCGCTGGCGCTGATGGTGCGCGAAAAACTGACCGGCCGCGCTGTGCCGAAGAGCGGCGAACGGCTGGTCGATCTCTGGCGGCCCTGGGTCGAGGAAAAGGCCAGCGCCGACCTCGACGGGCTGTCGGCAAAGCTCGATGACCAGCAGGCGTTCGCCCGCGTGGTGCGCGAGATGCTCGCCTCCATGGAAATGGCCGAGGAGCTCGGCGATGACCAGGAGACGGAAGACTCCGAAGACAACGACGAAAACCAGCCGCAAGGCGAGGAGCAGAGCGAGGAGGGCGGCGAAGACGATTCGGGCTCCGAGCAGTCGCAGTCCGAGGATACAGAGGCATCGTCGGACGACGAGCAATCGGCCGAGACAGAGGCCTCCGACGCCACCGCCGAGGATCTCTCCGACGATGACGACGCCGATGCGGAGACGCCCGGCGAGGCGCGCCGCAACGACAATCCCTTCACCAATCTGCCGAAAGAGATCGACTACAAGGTCTTCACCACGGCCTTCGACGAGACCGTAGGTGCGGAGGAACTGTGCGAGGAGGAGGAGCTCGACCGGCTGCGCGCCTTTCTTGACAAGCAGCTCGCCAACCTTTCCGGCGTCGTCGGGCGGCTGGCCAACCGGCTGCAGCGCCGCCTGATGGCGCAGCAGAACCGCTCCTGGGATTTCGACCTCGAAGAAGGCTATCTCGATCCGGCGCGGCTGGTGCGCGTCGTCATCGACCCGATGCAGCCGCTGTCCTTCAAGCAGGAGCGCGATACCAAATTCCGCGACACGGTGGTGTCGCTGGTGCTCGACAATTCGGGCTCGATGCGCGGCCGGCCGATCACGGTCGCCGCGACCTGCGCCGACATCCTGGCGCGCACGCTGGAACGCTGCGGCGTCTCGGTCGAAATCCTCGGCTTCACCACCCGCGCCTGGAAGGGCGGGCAGGCGCGCGAGAAATGGCTGAAGGAAGGCAAGCCGCCGAACCCCGGCCGGCTCAACGATCTGCGCCACATCATATACAAATCCGCCGACCATCCGTGGCGGCGGGCGCGCCGCAATCTCGGCCTGATGATGCGCGAGGGACTGCTCAAGGAAAACATCGACGGCGAGGCGCTGCTGTGGGCGCACAACCGGCTGATCGCGCGGCCGGAGCAGCGTAAGATCCTGATGATGATCTCGGACGGCGCGCCGGTCGACGATTCGACGCTGTCGGTCAATCCGGGCAATTATCTCGAGCGGCATCTGCGCGCCATCATCGAGCTCATCGAGACGCGCTCGCCGGTCGAGCTTTTGGCCATCGGCATCGGCCACGACGTCACCCGCTACTATCGCCGCGCCGTCACCATCGTCGATGCCGAAGAACTGGCCGGCGCCATGACCGAGCAGCTGGCCTCGCTGTTCGCCGAGGAAACCGTGCGCGATACGCGGCGCGGCGGCATGCGGCGCGCCGGATGATTTTTTCCCGCGGCGGCTTTTGGCAGAAGCTTTTGGCCGCCATTGCGTTGTTCGGCATCACTTTGGCGCCGGCTGTCGCTGCCGGGCCGGCCTCGGTCGAGCCGGCCGAAATCTCGGCCCGGCCCATAACCCAGTTTCGCATCGGCAATGACGAAAAACAGTTCGGGCCGCTCGAATTCGTCGGCGGGCTCGAAATGACCTCGCCGACGCGCGATTTCGGCGCGCTGTCGGCGCTTCGGTTCCTCAAGCCCGGCAGCGATTTCATCGGCGTTGCCGACACCGGTTTCTGGTTCTTCGGCACCCTCGTTCACGATGCCGACAAGCGGCCTTCCGGCATCCAGAATTTTCGCATGCAGCAGATGGTCGATGCGGCCGGCCAGCCGATCGACGAGAAATGGGCGGTCGATGCCGAAGGCCTCGCGGTCAAGGACGGCATTGCCACGGTCGGTTTCGAGCGCGATCACCGTATCGCAGAGTTCAACATCGATCCGGACGACATGAAGGCGCCGTTCAGGCAATTGGACTTCCTGATTCCGGCCTGGGAACTTCGCCGCAATCGCGGCTTCGAGACCGTCACCCGCGCCCATCCTTACGGGCAGCACGCGGGCGGGCTGGTCGTGGTGTCGGAAAAGAGCCTCGACAAGACCGGCAACATCTTTGCCGCGATCATCGAAGGGCCGCGCAAGGGCGTCTTCACCATCAAGCGCAATGGCGATTTCGACATCACCGACGGCGCCTTCCTGCCGGATGGCGACCTGTTGCTTCTTGAGCGCAGTTTTTCGATGGCCGGCGGCGTCAAGATGCGGCTGCGGCGCATCTATGGCGAAAGCGTCGAGAAGGGCGCCGTCGCCGACGGGCCGGTGCTGCTCGAAGCCGACATGGGCTACCAGATCGACAACATGGAAGCGCTCGACGTCTGGACCCGCGACGATGGCGCGCTGATCGTGTCGCTGATGTCCGACGACAACCACTCGATCCTGCAGCGCAATCTTTACCTGGAATTTGTGCTGCACGAGGATTGACGCGCGACCGGCCTGTTGGCTGACAGCATCGCTGGCGTTTCCGCGCCGTTTTGCAGCGCTGGCAATTTCCCTTGCAATTTCCCCTGGCGATTTTCTCTGGCAATGACCCGCGTCGCGGGTTTTCCAGCCGGCTTTCACCATCTGCAAAAATACTTTAGTTGTGACTTGACAATTCGTGTCATCGGCGAAATACTCAAGTCCATGCTTAAGTATTCCGAGATCGACAGCATCCTGCGGGCTCTTGCCGAGCCGACGCGCCGGGCAATCCTGGAAAGGCTGAGCCGCGGGCCGGCCACCGTCAGCCAGTTGGCGGAGCCGTTCGGCATGACCTTCGCCGCCGTGCTCCAGCATCTCCAGGCGCTGGAAGCGTGCGGGCTGATCCGCAGCGAGAAGGTCGGACGCGTGCGCACCTGCCGGATCGAGCCCGGCGGGCTCGCCCCGCTCGCCGACTGGATCGCCGCGCGCCGCACGCCGGCCGAACGCCACCTCGACCGTCTCGGCCAGATTCTGGCGGAGACGGACCAACCGGACGCAACACTCCACGACCAGGAAAAGGACGACAAGAAATGAACCAGATTGCCCCCGTGAACGACGAGCAGTCCGTCATCCATTCAAGCTTCACGATCGAGCGGACCTACCCGCAATCGCCCGAACGCGTCTTCCTCGCCTTTGCCGACAAGGCGACGGTGCGGCGCTGGCGCGTCGAAGGCGACGGCTTCACCATCGCCGAATTCACCTTCGATTTCCGTGTCGGCGGCGGCGAGGTTTCGCGGTTCAGCTACCAGGGCGGCCCGGAGATCAGGCTCGATGCGCAGTTCCAGGACATCGTCCCTGACCGGCGCATCGTATTTTCATACCGGATGGCGGTCGGGGCGCAGCCGCTGTCGGCGTCGCTCACCACGGTCGAGCTTGCACCCTCCGGCGAGGGCACCCGCCTGACTTATACCGAACAGGGTGCGTTCTTCGATGGCGTCGATTCAGCGCAAGGGCGCGAGGAGGGCACACGCGGGCTGCTGCAGGCGCTCGCCGCCGAGCTTCAGAAGGCGAGGTAGAGGCTCGTCGGCGTACCGGGCGGCGTCCAACAAGGGCCCGCTCGGATTGCGAGGGGCCTATTGCCCTTTGCTCGCGATCCAGACGACGTGCCGGGCGCCGCGCTTGCCGTGGGCCCGCACCTTGACCTCCTCGACCGTGAAGCCGGCCTGCCTGAGCCTTCGGGTGAAAGCTGCGTCAGGGCCTTGCGACCAGACCGCCAGCACACCGCCGGGTTTGAGCGCAGCGCGTGCGGCGCTGAGGCCGGCTGCGCTGTAGAGCGCATCGTTGGCCTTGTAGACGATGCCCTCGGGGCCGTTGTCGACATCGAGCAGGATCGCGTCCCAGGTCGATGCTTGCGAACGGATGAGCTGACCGACATCGGTCTCGCGAATGCTGACGCGCCGGTCGTCAAGGCAACCGTCGAAAACTTCGGCCATCGGGCCGCGCGCCCACGCCACGACCGCCGGCACCAATTCGGCAACGGTGACCTGCGGATCGTCGCCGAGCTCGGCCAGCGCCGCGCGCAAGGTAAAGCCCATGCCGAGGCCGCCGATCAGGATGTTTGGGGTCCGGCAGCCGGCAATCCTTTGACAGGACAGTTTCGCCAGCGCCTCTTCGGAACCGCTGAGCCGGCTGTTCATCAGCTCGTTGGCGCCAAGCATGATCGAGAATTCGCCGCCGCGCCGCTTCAGGCGGAGTTCCTGTCCGCCGTCAGGCGTTTTTGCCGAATCAAGCTGGACCCAAGGGATCAAGGCTAGGCCGCCAGTGCCGGCTGGCTCCAGCGGGCGGCAAGCAGCCGGTAGGGGATCAGCGCCACCACCGCTATGACCAGCTTGACGCCGAGATCGCCGAGCGCCCAGGAAATCCAGCGCATCGTCTCGACCGGCAGCACGCCCATCAGCGGCGCGGTTTCCAGCGCAAAGCCGTCATTGGGCCCGGCGAAGGCGAACGCCGCCGCGAAGGCGACGGTGAAAAACACCACCGTATCGAAAACGGAGCCGACCAGGGTGCCGACGATCGGCGCGCGCCACCAGCTCTGCCGGCGCAGCCGGTTGAACACGGTGACGTCGAGCAACTGCGCGGTGAGAAAGGCCGCACCCGACGCCGCGGCAATACGCACCAGCCGGTCGGCGGCGGTCTCGAATTCGATCAGGCCGTGGCGAAACAGCAGCGGTGGGATGACGATCGAGCAGACCACCGCTGTCATGAAGCCGACAAAGACGATCCTGCGCGCCACCGCCGGCCCATAACGGCGATTGGCGAGATCGGTGACCAGGAAGGAGAACGGATAGGTGAAGGCGCCCCAGGTCAGGATGTCGGCCAGCGACAACCCGCCGATTGCACCCTGCATCGGGAACTGCACGAGGATGTTCGAGGCCACGACGACGAGCGCCATGGCCGCCACGAAGGGCAGGTACCGCGAGAGGAAAATCATTTTTTTATCCTGGGTAATGGAACCAGCGGAACGCGATCCGGAACCCGGTCGCGCCCTGGAAGGCGGCCGCCGCCGAAAAACTCAGGCGGCCGGCTGTTCGGCGAGCTTCTTGGCGATCTGCTTCTTCAACAGGCGGGCGCGCTGCGACAATTCCTTGGCATCGGCCTTGGCCAGGAAGGCATCGAGGCCGCCGCGATGCTCGACCGAACGCAGCGCGTTGGCCGAAATGCGCAGGCGCACATTCTGGTTCAGCGCTTCCGAGATCAGCGTCACATTGACGAGATTGGGCAGGAAGCGACGCTTGGTTTTGTTGTTGGCGTGGCTCACATTGTTGCCGGACATGACTGCCTTGGCAGTGAGTTCGCAGGTGCGGGACATGGTTCTAACCTTCGGTTCTCGGTCCTGGCCAAACATTCGACCCGCGCCGGGTGGCGCGCGGTTTCGGTCAGGCGGCCTTATGGAAAAAGTTGGCGTTCCATAGTTGCATTTCGCCGATGCGTCAAGCTTGGGGTTGCTTCGGGGATGGGGAATCGCACTTTCGGAGTAGGTGTCGTCGGTGAAGCTGCTGATCGCCCCCTCAGGAGGAGATGTTGCTGTCCCGCGGATATCTCAAGACCTAGGTTCCTCGCCCACCGCGAAGCGGGGGAGAGGTGGCCGCGAAGCGGCCGGAGAGGGGCCTTTTCGTAGAGCGCGGTTCCCCCTCTCCGTCTCGGCTTCGCCGAGCCACCTTTCCCCCCCACTTTCGTGCACTTTCGTGGGGGCGAGGAACGCAAGCTGGAGTGAAGCCGCAACCCTTTCCCTCTGCCGGGCCGAGGCAGATCGGCAAATTCGTCGAGGTCGCCACATTTTGTTCTTGCTTTGTGCCGGCAGCTATGCTACTAATTTCGGTATGGTGCTAATTGGCTCCAACGACCCGCCCGCCGAGGCGGGTTTTTTATTTTGGCCGTCGACCAGCCCCAACGTTGCCTGCCGACGGCGCCTTTCACATTAAGGCCGGAATTCAGCCTATAAGCGGTCGCACAGGGACATGCCAGACCGGAGCCGCCCGTCCGGTCGACAATCAAGGACCCGCCATGCCTCGTTCTTTCCTCCATGCCCTGGTCGTGCTGATGGCCGTCGCGCTTTCGACGACGGTTTCGGCCGCTGAGCCGCAATCCTTCACGGGCGAATATTCGGTGTCGTTCCTCGGCCTCTCCGTGGCCAAGGCGAAATTCTCCAGCCATTACGAGGGTGACACCTATTCGATCGAGGGCAGCGTTTCCGCCGCCGGGCTCGCCACTTTGTTCGACGATACGCGAGGCACGATCTCGTCGAAGGGCAAGATTTCGGGCAAGCAGTTGCAGCCGCAAGCGTTCCACGCCGACTACACGTCCGGCAAGAAGGCATCGATGATCGACATCCAGTTTGCCAACGGCGTCGTCACCTCGACCAAGGTCGTGCCTGAGCCGAAGAAGCGCAATCCCGAGAATTGGATACCGCTGGTCGGCAGCCATCTCGTATCGGTCCTCGATCCGATGGCCGCCACCGTCATCCATGCCGACAGCCTCGACCAGGTCTGCGGGCGCACGGTGAAGCTCTATGACGGCGAAATGCGTGCCGATCTGAAACTGAGCTACGAGTCCAAAGGGTCGATCTCGGTGACCGGCTACAAGGGCGATACGGTCACCTGCAGGCTGGGCTTCGAGCCGGTGGCCGGCTACCGCAAGAATCGCAAGGCGCTGAACTACCTGAAGAAACGCAGCCGCATCATGGTGACGTTTGCACCGGTCGGCCAAAGCGGCGTATATGCGCCGATCCGCGCCACGGTCAGCACGCAAATCGGCCCGTTGACGATCAGCGCGGAGCGGTTCGAAGCGAACGAATAGGCGTGATGGTGCGCCGCCAACGATGGGCAGGGGGCGACGGGTATGGCGCGCGCAACACTGATCGGCTTCTCCGCGGTCGCCATGTGGGCGCTGCTGGCGCTGCTTACGGATGCTTCGGGCGCCGTGCCGCCGTTCCTGCTTTCGGCAATCACCTTTACGATCGGCACTTGCGTCGGGCTGGTTGCCCGGCTGTTCATGCCGGCAGCCGATGGCGCCGCGAAGATACCGCGCCAGGTTTGGGTGATCGGCATTGCCGGCCTGTTCGGCTACCACTTCTTCTACTTCACCGCGCTGCGCAATGCGCCGGCCGTCGAGGCCAGCCTGATCGCCTATCTGTGGCCGCTGCTGATCGTGCTCGGATCGGCGCTGATGCCTGGCGAGCGGCTGGCCTGGAACCACGTCGCCGGCGCGCTGCTCGGCCTTGCCGGCACGGTCCTGATCGTCACCAAGGGCGGCGGGCTTGCCTTCGACGCGCGTTATGCCTTCGGCTATGCCATGGCGGGCGTCTGCGCGGTGCTGTGGTCGTCCTATTCGCTGTTGTCGCGGCGCTTCCCGTCGGTGCCGACCAGCATCGTCACCTGGTTCTGCGCCGCCACCGCGGCCCTTTCGCTCGTCTGCCATCTGTTGCTGGAAGAGACGGTGCTGCCCGCCGGCGCCGGCCAGTGGCTGGCCGTGCTCGGCCTCGGTCTGATGCCGGTGGGGGCGGCGTTCTATGCCTGGGACATCGGCGTCAAGCGCGGCAACATCCAGGTGCTGGGGGCGGCGAGCTATGCCGCGCCGCTGCTGTCGACGCTGGTGCTGATATCAGCCGGCTTCGCCGAGCCGTCATGGCGCATCCTCGCCGCTTGCGTGCTGATCACCGGCGGCGCGGCACTGGCGGCGAAATCGCTGTTCCTGCGCAAGAGGGCCACGAGCGAGGCAAACGCATGATGCCGTTTCCCGGCGGCATCGATGCCAATGCCAATGCGACGCTGCTGTTTTCGCTGGCGGCGGCGGTGATTTACGCGTTCAGCCTTGGCATGCCGCCGCGCCTTTCGCGGTCGGCGGCAAGGACATTGGCGGTGGCGATGCTGGCGGTGCTGGTCGCGCAGCAGGGCGGCCCATGGCTGCTCGTCGCCGCGCTCGGCGCCAGTGCCATCGGCGACGCCTTCCTGTCGCGCGACGGCGAGAAGGCATTTCTTGGCGGCACGGCCAGTTTTCTTGCCGCGCACGTGCTTTACGTCGTGCTGTTCCTGCGTGCCGGCGGCGGCCTCGGGCTGCTTTCGGCCGAGCCGTGGCGGGCAGCGATCGTGCTGGCGATGATCGTGTCGGCGCTGGCGATGCTTTTCGCGCTCTGGCGCCGCATCGGCCCGGCCTTGCGTTTGCCGATTGGCATCCATGCCGCGGCGCTGCTTGCCATGGGCATTGCGGCGCTCACCCTGAACAGCGTCGGGGTCGTAGGCGGCGTCGTCCTGCTCATCCTGTCCGACGGGCTGCTCGCCGCGGAAAATTTCCTGCTGCCCGCCATCTCGCCGCACCGCATTTGGGTGCGCTATGGGGTCTGGGCACTGTACTACGCCGGCCAGCTGGCGATCACGTGGGTTTCCTGCTGGGCTAGGTGCCTAGGGCGTGCCCGGCAGCCAGCCTGGTTCGGCAAGTTCGAAGGCGGCGAAATCGAAGCCCGGCGCCACGGTGCAGCCGACCAGGGTCCATTCGCCGAGGCTGCGTGCCGACTGCCACCAGCCTGCCGGCACGACGATCTGCGGCCGCTCGCCCGCGGCAAGCGCCGTACCGAGGATCTCCTCGATGACGGTACCGCCTTCTCGATGTATCGACAGCGCCAGCGGCGCACCGTCATAGAAATGCCAGACCTCGGCCGCGTCCTTGACCCGGTGCCAGGCCGACAATTGGTCCTTCTCGAGGAGGAAATAGATCGCCGTCGAATGGCCGCGGGCGCCTGCCGCGCCGTCGCGAAAGGTCTCGGCATACCAGCCGCCTTCCGGATGCGGCTTCAGGCCGAGCAGGGCGATGATTTCGGCGGAACTGGTCATCGCTGTTGCGCTCAGAAATTGTCCTTGCGCTTGCGGATCTCGGCGAACACTTCGGCGTCGGAGGCGTTCTCGAGGCCGAGATGCCTGCGGATCGCCGGATCGTGCCAGCGCAGGAACGGATTGGTCGACAGTTCCTCGCCGATGGTCGTCGGCAGCGTCGGTTTGCCGTCGGCGCGCAGCGCCTCGACCTTGGCGGCGCGCTCTTTTAGCGCCGAATTGGTCGGGTCGACGGTCAGCGCGAAACGGGCATTGGCCAGCGTATACTCATGGCCGCAATAGACGACCGTCTCGGCCGGCAGCGCCGCGAGCTTCTTCAGGGATTCGTACATCACCGGCGGCTTGCATTCGAGCAGCCGCCCACAGCCGAGCGCAAACAGCGTGTCGGCGGCGAATGCCACTTTCGACGCCGGCAGATGATAGGTGACATGGCCGGCGGTATGGCCGGGTGTGGCGATGACCTCGATCCGCTCGTCGCCGAGATGGACGACCGAGCCTTGCTCGACGGTTTCGTCGATGCCGGGAATCTTCGCCTTTTCGGCTTCCGGCCCGACAATGCGCAGCTTGAAACGCTCCTTCAGCGCCAGATTGGCCTCGACATGGTCGAGATGGTGGTGAGTGGTCAGGATCATCGTCGGGGTCCAGCCGGTGCGCTTGATCGCCGCCAGGATCGGCGCCTCCTCGGGCGCATCGATGAGCGCCGTCTGACCGCTTTTCGGGTCGTGCACCAGCACGCCGAAATTGTCGCTGCGGCACATGAATTGTTCGATCTCGACCGGCATCGCATCTCTCCCTTTATTGCCGCAGACATAGGGCGCCTGCCAGCCGATGTCATCTGCCTTTGTTGAACTTGGACTGCTTCGAAGCTACCGTCCCGCGCATGCATTCAGACATTGTCGATCTCCGTTCGTTTTATTCGACCACGCTCGGCCGCCTGGCCGAACGCTCGATCACCATGGCGCTGTCCTCGATATGGGCCGTCGTGCCCAACGAGCGGCTGGTCGGCCTCGGCTACACCTTGCCGTGGCTGGAGCGCTTCGGCAGCGATGCCGAGCGCGTCTTTGCCTTTATGCCGGCAACGCAGGGCGCGGTGGTGTGGCCGGCGACGGGGCCGACGGCGACCGCCCTGGTCTTCGATGAGGAACTGCCGCTGGTCGATTCCTGCATCGACCGCATGCTCCTCGTCCATTCGCTCGAACATGTCGAGAACCCACGCGAGACGCTGAACGAGATCTGGCGGGTGCTGTCGCCGGCCGGCCGTGTCGTCATCGTCGTGCCCAACCGGCGCGGCGTCTGGGCACGCTTCGAGCGTACGCCTTTCGGCAATGGCCGGCCGTTCTCGCGCGGCCAGCTGACCGAATTGCTGCGCGAAGCGAATTTCACGCCGGCGGCGTGGTCCGATGCGCTGTTCTTCCCGCCGTCGCCGCGACGTTTCATGATGCAGTTCCACAATGTGCTGGAACGTGCCGGCCGGCGCTTCTGGCCGATCTTTTCGGGCGTTATCGTCGTCGAGGCGCAGAAGCGGCTCTATCAAGGCGTGCCGGTCGCCCAGCGCGCGTCCCGCCGCGTCTTCGTGCCGGTTCTCTCGCCGCATGGCGCGCCGACGCTTGGCCGGCTGTCGCGGGCCGAACACCCGGCACCGCCAGGATGACGCGTTCGTGATCCGAGACGTGCTTTTTCACGCCTATCTGACGATATCAGGTTTGCTGTCCGATTGAAGGCCGTGCGGCCGATCCCTATGACCGGTTTGGCATTGCTGCGAATGCAAGGATTTAACCGATGGATGATCGTCCGGATGTCGAGGCCAGCGCCCAGAAGCTTGCCACGTCGATCGAAGCCAGCAGCCTGCGTGAGCAGCTGGCAACAATCAAATTGGCACTGACCAGCTCGCCGGTGCGAAAACAATTGCTTTGGGCAGCGATCGGCATCGTCGCCGTCATCGTGGCGAGCTCGATCGGGCAGGTTCTGCTCAATCGCTGGAACCAGCCTTTCTACGACGCGCTGGCGCGGCGCGACATGCCGGCTTTCCTGCATCAGCTACTGGTCTTTGCCGGCATCGCCGGCGGGCTTGTGGTGCTCAATGTCGGCCAGACCTGGCTCGACCAGATGCTCCGCCTGAAGCTGCGCGAGGCGCTGACGCTCGACCTGATCGACGAATGGATGCGGCCGGCGCGTGCCTTCCGGCTGACCCATGCCGGCGCCATCGGCGTCAATCCCGACCAGCGCCTGCAGCAGGATGCCGGGCATCTCTCCGATCTTTCCACCGGTCTTGGCATCGGCCTGCTGCAGTCCTGCATCCTGCTTGCCTCGTTCGTTGGGGTCCTGTGGTCGCTGTCTTCCGGCTTCGTCTTCCACATAGGCGGCCATTCGCTGGCCATACCCGGCTACATGGTCTGGGCGGCGATCCTTTATGCTGGCACCGCCTCCTGGTTGAGCTGGCTGGTCGGGCGACCGTTGATCCGCTTCAACAACGATCGCTATACGCGTGAGGCGGAGCTGCGCTCCTCGGTGGTTCGCGTCAACGAGAATGTCGATGCCATCGCGCTGGCGCATGGCGAGGCCGATGCCAGGCGCCGGCTCGAATTCGATCTCGGCACGGTGCTGGGCGCCATGCGGCGCATCTACAGCGCCCAGATCAATCTTTCCTGGGTTACCGACACCTATGGCTGGATCACTGTCGTCGCGCCGATTCTGGTCGCCTCACCGGTCTATTTCGCCGGCGATATCAGCTTTGGCGGCTTGATGATGGCAGTCGGCGCTTTCAACCAGGTCCATTCGTCGCTGCGCTGGTTCATCAACAATATCGGCGGCATCGCCGATTGGCGCGCTACGCTGATGCGGGTCGCCGACTTTCGCATCGCACTTGGCGACACCGACGCGCTGCACCATACGGAAAGGCGCATTTCGTTCGGCGAAAACCCGGACGGCAGCCTGACCTTCGAGAAACTCGAGGTCGCCTCGCCGGAGGGATGCACCAAGCTTGCCGAGCCGCATGTCGAAATCCGCGCCGGCGACCGGGTCATGATCACCGGAGATCCGGGCGCCGGCAAGACGCTGTTCTTCCGGGCCATTGCCGGTCTGTGGCCATGGGGCAGCGGACGCATCGGCATGCCGGCCGGAGAAGCGCCGATCTTTGTTCCGCGTACCCCCTATTTCCCGCTCGGCAAGCTGCGCGAGGTGCTCAACCATTCAGACGGCGCGGCGGAGGCGAGCGATGCCGAGATCTCGGAGGTGCTGGCCGATGTCGGGCTGCAACGCCTGTCGTCCTCGCTCGATCGCTCGGCGCGCTGGGAGCGTGAGCTCAGCGACGACGAGCAGCGTCTGCTGGCCTTTGCCAGGCTGGCCTTGCGACGGCCGAAATGGGTGATCATCGACGAGGCGCTGGACGCGTTCGACGGCCCAACGCTGAGGCAAGTGCTGTCGATGCTGGAGAAGCGCCTTCCCGACGCCGCGATCCTCAATATCGGCCGCGGCCAGCACAATGCCCGCTTCTTCCGGCGGGCGTTGACCATCGTCAAGGATGCCGGCCAGCCGCCACTCAAGCCGGCCCGTATCAGGGCAGGTGCCATCGAACCGCCCCCGGTTATCGTTTCGGCTGGCCGAAAGAAATAGAAGGCAAGCTTTATTTCGCCGCGATCGCGGCGAAAAACTGTCGCGATCGTTTCAGATGGGAACGTTCCGATCGGCCATGCTTGACGCTCTCGCCCTGCTCGCCTGCTTTGCCTGCACCCCGGCGGCACCTGCGGCCGCACCGGCCAATGCAATTGCCGTCGATGTCGAGCTGGTGCTGGCCGTCGACATCTCGCAGTCGATGGATGAAAGGGAGTTCGCCCTGCAGCGCGCCGGCTATGTCGCGGCGCTGCGCCACCCCGACTTCATCAACGCCGTGCGTGCCGGCACCTTCGGCCGCATCGCCATCGCCTATTTCGAATGGGCCGGCACCATCCGCGACGATGCGGTCATTGCCTGGCAGGTCGTCGACAGCAAGGAGAGCGCCAACGCTTTCGCCGACAAGATCGCGGCCCGCCCGTTCAGGAGCTTTCGCGGCACCTCGATTTCCGGTGCTGTGGCTTTCGGCGCCGAGCTTTTCAACGGCACGGCCTTCACCGGCAAACGCCGCGTCATCGACGTCTCGGGGGACGGCCCAAACAACACCGGCTTGCCGGTCACAACGGCACGCGATGCGGCGCTGGCGAAGGGCATCGTCATCAACGGGCTGCCGATCCTGATCAGCCCGTCACCCACCTTCAGCCATCTCGACCGGTATTATGCCGAATGCGTTACCGGCGGGCCGGGCTCGTTCGTGCTGCCGATCTATGCTGCTTCCGAATTCGCCACCGCCACTCGCCGCAAACTGATCCTCGAGGTCAGCGGCATCGAGTATCCCAAGCTGGATCCGAGGACGATCCGCATCGACGCACCGATCGACTGCCTGCAAGGCGAGCGCGACCGGCGGTTTTTCTCGGACCCATATTTCCCGGAACTCGACCGATAAGGCTGGCCCAGGGGTAAGCTAGGCTGGTGGCAGGCCGAAGGCCGGGAACAGAGATGGCCCGAGCGGCCCTATGAAGATCGTCAAGGAAGCGATCCCGCCCTCGGCTGCGTCGAACACATGCAGGGAATGGGCCCGCCATTCAGGGCCATCGTGGCTGCGGGAATAAACCCCGACCGCCGGCTGGGCATTGGCCCGGGTGGCCAGCGTGCGGAAGCCGCCAAACCTCGGCCAGACGGTCTCGAAGAAACCGCGGATCGCTTCGCGGCCTTGATACCATTCACGCCAAGGCGGCATTGTATAGATGGCGTCCTCACGCAGCAGCTCGATCAAGCTGTCGAGATTGGCGGCCTGCCAGGCCTGCATGTAGCGTTCGAGCAGCAGGCCTTCTTCGGGGCTGGGCCGTGATCGGCTGGCCGGCCGTCCCTGAGGATAGCGCGCCGCCAGCGTTGCGCGGGCCCGCTGCAACGCGCTGTTGATCGAAGCCGTCGATCCGCCCAGCAAACGCGCCGTCTCGACAGCCGACCATCCGAGGACGTCGGCAAGCAGCAGCGCGGCGCGCTGCCTGGGCGGCAGATCCTGGATCGCGGCGACGAAGGCGAGCTGGACGGCCTCGCGGCTCTCGTAACGGGCTTCCGGACCTGGCTCGCTGCCGGCAATGTCTGGAAGCTCGGCGTCGGGGTAGGGCTCCAGCCAGGCGATGTCGGCTACCGGCCCGCCTATGGCCGCCCCGTGCGAGGGCGGCCGTCCGGGTTCCCGGAGAATGCGACGCGCCCTCGACCTCGCCTTGATGGCGTTGAGGCAAGCGTTGGTCGCGATCATGTAGAGCCAACCGCGAACCGAACCTCGCCCGTCGAACTCCGATCTTGCGCGCCAGGCGCGAAGCAACGTGTCCTGGACGAGGTCGTCGGCCTCGTGCAGCGAACCCATCATGCGATAACAATGCAGCTTGAGCTCGCGGCGATGCGCGGCCGTGACCTTCTCGAAGGGCCCCCCCGCGGGGGTGAGGGGGGCGGGGGGGGGGAGAAGGGGGGGGGGGGGGGTGATGTGGGGGTGGGGGTGTGGAGCGCAGCGTTGGTTTAACCCCCC